>DBCB01000115.1:18221-20447 GCA_002303765.1 Planctomycetaceae bacterium UBA969 | reverse complement strand
AATAAAAAAATGGGATTAATCAATCCTAAGAATGAAGCAGAGAAAAAAGAACGAGAAGAAATTCTTGCAAAAGACCCTGTGTTTAAAGAAGCTAAGGAGCAGATTGAACTAACTTTTGCAAAGCGTCAGGATAACAGGATTTTTACTACTGGATATTTCAGGCCCGCGCATCCTGGCCCTTCCTATGCTGAAGCCGATGTGAATTTATACAAACAGGGAACCAACAAGGCTTCAAGCGATGCAGCAATTGCCAAGGGCGATAAATCGAAAATCATCGTATCCCGGTTGGAAGGTATTGATCCTTTGCGCCCTATGATGAGTGGTATTTCCGGTTGGCCTACCTATGTGAATGTTACCAAGGCAACTGGTGAAAAAGAGTTGAAAGATCGCAACATTGATGCTGGTATCAAGAGCTTTGCTAAAAAGTACATGGAACAGAACAAAGAGTTTCATTCTAAGAATATTACCTCTGCTAAAGAGAAAAATGATTTTGTCCCAAGTGATTCCAGTGCTGGCAGAAGGCCAGAAGGAAACGCCAAGTGAGGAATGGTTTTGCTAGCTTTTGTTTAGTTTTAGCCATTGGCTTGCCAAGTGCATTTGCAGATGGTTCATCTGGATTGCGTGGTAGTGCTCGTGGGCCAGGCGATATTGATGCAAAGATTGGGTTACCCAAAGACATCCAAGATAAAATTGGTATCGATCAAAAGTTGGGTAGCCAAGTTCCATTGCAGTTGGAGTTCTTAGATGAGTCTGGCAAAACGGTGAAGCTTGGAGATTTCTTTACGGATGGTAAACCCGTTATTTTTGTACCTGCTTATTATCGTTGCAGGTTGATTTGTAATCGGGTGTTAGATGGAATGTTTGACGGTCTCAAGAGAATTGATGCAAAGTTCAGGCCTTCGGATCATTTTGAAGTTGTGGTGTTAAGTATGGACCCAACTGAAAATGCAGAACATGCAAAGAATAAAAAAGAATCCATGCTTTCAGCCTTGGGAAGACGACGTTCGGTTGGTGGCTGGCATTTTCTGACAGGGTCAGAGGATAACATTAAAAAGGTAATGGATAGTGTTGGGTACCGTTATATTTATGACGAAAAGCGTTCTGAATATTTGCATGCAACTGGGGTTATGGTTCTTACTCCTGAAGGAATTGTTTCTAGGTATTTGATGGGAATTCGTTATATGCCTACAGACTTGGAACTTTCGCTTGTTGAATCTTCCAAGAATAATATTGGGTCTCTTGCGGATCAGATTAAATTGCTTTGTTATGCCTACGATCCACATAGCGGTCAATATACATTGCTTGTTATTCGATTGGTACAGGCTGGAGCGTTGGCAACGATCTTTAGTATTTGCTTTTTCTGGTTTTGGTCTCCGCTGGTAAGGTTGTTTCGAGGCTCTGAAAAAGTCCGTGTTGTAATTAAAAGTGCAGAGGTTTCTGCAGTGGATGGCCAAACAAATGTTATTGGTTCATCTCATGAAAGGCAGGCGTGATCTTCATGTTTGAAGAGTTTAAGTGGCTACCTGATCAGGCATCAACCGTGGCTCCGGAAGTCGATATGTTGATGCTTTTCATTGTTGTCGTAACGGTGGTCATCACCGCATTGGTGGGGGCTCTAACCCTAGGTTTTGCAATTGCTTTTCGAAGAAAATCGGAAAGCTATATTCCCGCACCTTGGTTTGGTTGCATACCACTCGAAATAGGCTGGACTCTTATTCCTGTTGGTATTTGCTTGGTTATGTTTTCTTGGGGTGTGAAAGTCTATTCAAACATCGTTATTCCTCCAGCAGATGCCATGGAAATTTATGCAGTCGGCAGGCAGTGGATGTGGAAAATCCAACATCCTGAAGGTCAGCGCGAAATTAACGCTTTGCATGTTCCAATTGGCAGGCCTGTTAAAGTTACTCTTACTTCTGAAGATGTTATTCACTGCTTTTCGATTCCTGCTTTTCGTGTAAAGCAAGATGTTGTGCCTGGTCGATACAGTAGCCTTTGGTTTCAAGCAACCAAGGCAGGAACTTACCAGCTTTTCTGCTCTGAGTATTGTGGTACCGAGCATTCCCGAATGATCGGCAAAGTAATCGTGATGGAAGAAGCTGATTATCAAAAATGGTTATCTGAAGGCGCCGAAAGTGGCCAGGCTTTGCAAGGTAGGAAACTTTATACAAAATTGCAATGTGTGACCTGTCATACTGGAAATGCTGAAGCCAAGGCCCCGAACTTGGA
>DBCB01000115.1:3896-18209 GCA_002303765.1 Planctomycetaceae bacterium UBA969 | reverse complement strand
TTGGAAGGTATTTATCGCAAGCACATTCCGATTTCTCACATTGATGGTGTAAAAATAAAAGATGGTACCAAAGTATTTGCGGATGATTCTTATATTCGTGAATCGATCCTTTATCCTAATGCCAAGGTCGCAGCAGGTTGGGAATCAATCATGCCAACCTATCAGGGTTTGGTGACCGAAGAAGAATTGTTGCAAGTAATTGCCTACATAAAATCTCTTAATCAAGGGCAGACCCCACCGAGAACCGAAGAGACTCCAACTCCTGCAACCATACAAAATAAAGTTCCTAATAAGGAGGTAAATTAATCATGGCCACAGTAAGTCTTGAATCTAAAACATTTGAAAAGTTTCCTGATGTTGTTGGTCGCCACGATGATGCAAATTATCTTAATCATGATCATAGCATTGCATCTTGGTTGTTTACCTTGGATCACAAGCGCATCGGATTGCTTTATCTTGTAACCATTACCTTGATGTTTCTTTTGGGTGGTGCGTTAGCAGGAGCGATTCGGCTCGAACTGCTGACTCCAAAGGGTGATTTTTTAACTGCTGATACTTACAATAAGGCTTTTACTGCCCATGGTATTATCATGTTGTTTTTCTTCCTTATTCCTTCCATTCCTGCAGTGCTGGGCAACTTTCTTGTCCCACTTATGATTGGTGCGAAGGATGTGGCTTTTCCAAGATTGAATCTTCTAAGTTATTACCTCTACTTTGCAGGTAGTGTAATAGCCCTTACCGCATTGCTTTTGGGTGGTGTTGATACCGGTTGGACTTTCTATACTCCCTTTAGTTCGACTTACTCCAACTCTTATGTGATTGTAATGGCAGTGGGCTTGTTTGTGGTTGGTTTTTCCTCCATCCTCACTGGTTTGAATTTTATAATTACCGTGCATCGCATGCGTTGCCCAGGACTAACTTGGTTTCGCCTGCCTTTGTTCATCTGGAGTATTTATGCAACCAGTGTTGTTCAGTTGCTTGGTACACCAGTTATTGCTGTAACTTTGGGTTTGCTGGGTGTTGAAAGAACGCTTGGCGTTGGTATCTTCGATCCCCGCCTTGGTGGTGATCCAATTTTGTTCCAACATCTTTTCTGGTTCTACTCGCATCCTGCGGTTTATATCATGATTCTTCCATCGCTTGGTGTAACTAGTGAAGTGATTGCAACTTTTAGTAGGAAGAATGTTTTTGGGTACCACATCATTGCTTTCTCAAGTATTGCAATTGCAGTATTTGGTTTCATCGTTTGGGCTCATCATATGTTTACCACTGGGATTTCACCCTACGCAGCAATGGTGTTTTCGCTGCTTACTTTCTCTGTTGCAATACCTTCCGGTATTAAAGTTTTCTCATGGCTTGCAACTATGTATGGTGGTTCAATTAGTTTTGATACCCCTATGATTTACGCGTTCGGGTTCTTGGGTTTATTTACCATTGGTGGCTTGACTGGGTTATTCCTTTCCACCTTGGGAACTGATATTCACTTGCATGATACTTATTTCATTGTTGCACACTTTCACTACATCATGGTGGGTGGTGCAATCATGGGTTATATGGCGGGGATACATTATTGGTGGCCTAAGATGACCGGAAGGATGTATTCTGAATTTTGGGGAAAGCTTAGTGCTGGTATCACTTTCATTGGTTTCAACTTTACTTTCTTCCCCCAGTTTATTCTTGGTTACCTAGGTATGCCACGAAGGTATTATGAATACCCAGATGAGTTTCAAGTTTTGAATGTGTTTTCTACTGCTGGGGCAAGTATTCTTGCTATTGGCTATTCGATGCCTTTATTTTACATGACTTACTCCTTCTTCTTCGGAGAGAAGGCAAATTCCAATCCTTATGGTGGTTCCACTTTGGATTGGACAAACACGACTTCGCCACCTTCACCTCATAATTTTGAGCAGACCCCTGTTGTTACTGAAGAACCCTATCATTACCATGGAAAGGAGGCCGCGGTTGTCAGCCACTAACGAAACCGTGCAAGACCACGGCCAGCATCATCACAAAGACTTGGCGCATCACTTTGATACGCTTGAACAGCAGCACGATGCCAATACCCTCGGTATGTGGGCATTCCTGTTGACTGAAGTTTTATTCTTTGGCGGCTTGTTTGCTGCTTATACGATTTATCGTTATAAGTATTCCGCCATGTTTGAAGAAGCTAGCAATCATTTGGATATCACTCTTGGTGCTACCAATACTGTGATTCTAATTCTTAGCAGCTTAACTATGGCACTTGCTGTGCGCTGTTCCCAAACGGGTAACTCCTTATGGACAGGCCGGTGGTTGCTTATAACCATTGCATTTGGTTTGATGTTTCTCGGTGTTAAGTATGTTGAATGGAAGCATGATTACCATATTCATTTGATGCCCGGCAAGGATTGGTCCGGCAAAGATTATTGGCATTGGCAGTACGCTAAGAAGGCCAAGGAAATGGAAACAGAAGCTCATAAAAAAGGTTCTGCAGAGCATTCTTTACCTAATAGAAATGATGTCCTTGCAGATAACGACCCAAGCCTTGGGGTTCGGGGGATTCAAGAATCGCAGCAAGCTAGGCTTTTCTTCCTTCTTTATTTCTGCATGACGAGTCTCCATGCATTGCACATGTTGGTAGGTTTTGTGCTTATTGGTATTATTGCATACTTTGCCTATCAAGGGGCTTATTCTCCTGAATACTATTCCCCTGTTGAAAACATTGGTCTTTACTGGCATTTCGTTGATATAGTCTGGATCTTTTTGTTCCCGTTGCTATATCTTCTTGGCGCCCACATGGGGCATTAATTTTTAAGGTGTATTAATGGCTACTACAGAACATTCAACTCATCAACCCGCGCCACTATCGTTGTATTTAGCTACATTCGGTATGCTGATGTTTTTGACAATAGTCACAATCTTAGCCGGGTTCCATAACTTTGGCATGTGGAGCACCCCTATTGCCTTAGGTATTGCAGGGGTAAAGGCAGCTTTGGTTGTTGTTATTTTTATGCATGGATATAGCAGTAGCTCATTGACTTGGGTTATTATTCTTGCATCGATGTTCTTTTTGACCATCATGCTCGGGTTAATGCTATCGGATTATGTAAGTCGTGGTTGGGCTTTGTAATAACCGTTATTAAATCAATAAAAGAAGCCTTGGGAGTTAATCTTCCAAGGCTTCTTTTATTTGTCTGAATGGAAAGATCTTAACGCATAGCTGCAGGGACACTGCTCTCTGAAATTGAAGCTCTGATTATATCCCATTCTTTTTCTAATAAACCTGGATCTGCTTTTCGCCAGCAGTGTAATGCGAGTTTGGCATAATCGCTTGCTTCCTCTTTTCTACCGGTAACTTCGCATAATCTGCGTAATCCAAGAGCAGCGTGCACATTGCCTGGATCGTGTGCGAGTGCTTCCAAAAAAGCTTCTTCCGCTTCAACAAAATCTTTGTTTGCGAGAGCAATAAGCCCAAGTTTTTCCATGAATATCGAACCATTACCCCATGCATGGTGGGAATAATCGGACTTGGATTTATCGATGGCTCTTTTGAGAAGGCGCGCACTTAACTTGTACTGTCCTTGTGCTGCAAACAACAACCCCTGCACTTCCCAAACCCGAAACTCCTGCAGTTTTTCTTTCTTACCTGTAATCCATGATTGTTGCAATGATTCGACCCAGGGCATTGCGCTTTCAGGATCGTTTTGTGCGAGGTAAAGAATACTTAAGAGGTATGCTGCTGTGTTTTTTTCAGTCTTCAGGAATTTTTTCGCTTCTGTCTCTGCTGATGAATAATCCTTGCTCGCCAGTAGAAACTTAAACCATGCAACGGAAGCTTTGCTTTTATCAGGGCGAATATCGTTTAAGGCTGTTGCCTCTTTGAATCTGCCATCATGCGTAAGTGAGATCAGCAATGTTTGCACATGATGCTGGAACTGATGATCTTCGGAGGGTTTTACTTTCATTTCCTTATGGTAGGCAGTTTCAAGTTGCACTGCCTTTGTGGAACGATCACTGGTTTTGTCCCATTTCCCTAGGCGCGTAGCGAGGTGTGCTTGCATGTGGTTGGCATGGTGAATGCCTGGCGAAGAATTTAAAAAGCCTTCTGCATGGGGCCAACCGAGTGCGGGACGTTGTGTACCTTCATAAAAGTGAATGAGTTCGTGGTTGGCACCAGGGTGGAGCGGGTTGATTTTAAGAAGTGCCTTATAAAAAGGTGCAGAGCTTGCATTGCCACCAAAAGTGGCATAATTGCAGGCGATTTGCGCTCTAGCGAACCAAAGTTCTTGATCGTCATCGTATTGCGAAAGTGCTTGGTCGATGATAACGGCAGCGGCTTTTTGTCTGGCTTCACCAGCAGCGGGGGGATTTTCGATCAATCCATATTCCACTAAAGCAGCTTGAAGCAAAGCTTTTTCGTTGGGTGCAGCTTTTTCCTCTAGGCGCTTGGCGTCTTTGATAACTTTGGTTGATTCGCTCTTTTTACCCCATCGCTCCAATGCCTTGGCGAGGCCAATATGGGCCATTACGCAATCGGGATCGTGCTTTAAAGCTGTTTCAAAACTGCGTGCAGATTCCATCCAGGCATAGGAATATAAATATGCCAACCCTTGATCATTAAAGGCCTGGCATAGCGGCGAACTGGTGTAGATTCGGTAGCGATATAAGCAAAGCTCTTTTTCGACACGGGAAGGTTTAAGCTTGGTGTGTGCCAGAGTTTGATCTTTGGCATCTGCGTTGATGGATAAAACGGAGGAGAGAAAAAGAGAGATCATAGTAATAACACCTTAAAAAAGAAGCCCCGGAATAATAGTCCCCGGGGCCTGTTCATTATTCAAGCTGAGGCATGCATTATGCTTTAAGCATTTCATCATGTCGCATTCCACTTGGCGGCAGGTCTGCTTTTCTGCAATTAGCAAGTGCTGATTTAGCGCCTGCATGTTGCTCTGCATCGTTGTCTTCCCACTCGATGCTGACAGCACCATCATAACCTACCCGGTTAAGTTCCACAAAAATTTCTTCAAGGGAATTTGCATCCCTATCTGTTCCAGGGGTGACGAAATTCCAGCCATTAGTCCAATGGCCCATGGGGCGATGCCCACCAAGCCTGCCTGCTCTGCAATGTTCTTTCATCACTTGAACGCCTTTAACATGAGCGCAATGGATTCGTTCAGAAAATTCACGGATGAAGTGAATCACTGAAACATTCTGCCATTCCATGTGGGATCCATCGAGGTTGAAGCCAACCACGCTTTGATAGCCTGCTTTATCCATGGCCTTGAGGTAATCGTTTGCGGATTCGAGATCGCCCATGGCGCGTTCGCTTGGGTGGCATTCGAGGTCGAAAGTAACACCGTATTTCTTGCAAGCGTCCAATACTGGTGCAAATCTTTCAACCAAGAGTTCCAAGCTGGTGTCGCGAACATCAGGGATATTATAACCCCCGATGCTACTTGGAAGAGGTGGGAACAAGAACCAATGGCTCCAGCAACCAGCGGGTGACCCTACGAATCCTGGAACTGCAACTTTTCTATTCTGCAATTTTCCGAGGTAATGGGCCAGCCTTACGATGTTGATCAAATCGGTGCGAGATTGATCCTGCACGAGTTTGGCAACTTCGGGAGGAACATAGTAGGGATCAGTGCGGGGTGGGTTGTTGCCCTTACCACGCCAAGATTTATAAGCTTCGACAGCTTCACCGCCCACAAATTGCAGGGTTTTTGCAGAGGGCTCATCGCCTAGGGCCTGGCCTTGAAGGTGTGATGCAATGGTGAAAATTTCCAAGTTATGTTTCTTGGCCAAATCGACTCTTTCCTTCGCAAAAGCTTCTGCCCCAGCATCAGTAGAACAACGGGAGAGATCCAGTTCCCAGCTTGCTTCTTCCCAGCCGTCAAAGCCGGATTCTTGGAGGAATTTTACCCATTCTGCAAAAGGGACATTACCGAATTGTCCACGGACTAAACCGATTTGATGATAGGAAGATTTGCCAAAGCGGTGTTTATCAGTTTGCTTGTGACCCACATTCAGATTCCTTAATTAAAGTAACATTAAGACAGAAAGCTATTTGAATATAACTTTTTCAATCGATGAAACAATGATAAATTTTTAGCAAAAGGCTATTATCAGGTTAATTTTACCGGTTCTACAAATTGCTTAAGAAATGGTTTAACCAATAACAATTGGATTAGTTGGTACCAAACCAATTGTTGTCCCACGAAGCATGAAGGTTACTTAAATATTTGTCCCAGCTTTCCTGAGATCGGTATCGTGGGTAGGGGATGGGCCTGAGTGGTTTACCGTCGTTACCTTGGATGATTTCGAATTTACCCGGCCCTATGATTTTGCCGAATCTTGGAATCATATAGGTATGC
This sequence comes from Planctomycetaceae bacterium UBA969, assembly GCA_002303765.1. Taxonomy (GTDB): domain Bacteria; phylum Planctomycetota; class Planctomycetia; order Gemmatales; family Gemmataceae; genus UBA969. The sequence continues at coordinate 11,859 of DBCB01000115.1, read as the reverse complement.
ATAGTATCTTTGTCGATTTCAACAGACCCACTTGGAGCTGCATAAGTTCGGCCTTTAATTGCTTGAAGCACTTTGTCTGGTTCAAATGATTTTGCTTCTCGTACTGCTTGAGCCCATAAGTAAACACCGTAGTACCCTGCCTCCATACTGTCATTGACGATGGTATCGCTGCCGAGCTTGGCTTTAACTTTTTCGAGGAAGACCTTGTTTTGTTCGGTTTCAATAGAAGGGAGATAATTCCAGCCTACAAAATCGCCTGTGCAACTTTCAACATCGAGTTCTTGAAGGATTTCGGCACTGATGTGGAAAGACAAAGTTGGGATGGTGGAACCTTTGATTCCCTGAGCTCTAAGAGCGCGGAAGAAATCGCGATTGGCATCGCCTGTAAGGGTGTTAATGATTAGGTCGGGTTTTGCTGTGACAATGGCTTTTATCACGTCATCGAATTTGAAATTACCCTGATTTAGCAGTTTTTCACCTGAAAGAACAGCTTTGATGGCTTTATCTTCCTCTTTGATTTCTTTAAGTTGCTGGGAAAGGATTTCAGAAGCGACCTTGGAATAAACGCTATTGACCCCAACATGAAACAGCTTTTTTTTGCCTAGATTGTTTATCATGTGGTTAAAGGTGAACTCAAGTTGCTGATTAGGTGCAGCGCCAAGGTAAACCACATTAGAGTTTTGTTCTAAACCTTCGTAGGAAGTGGGGTAAAAAAGGATGTTGTTATGTTGATTGAAAATATTAAGGCATTCTTTTCGGTCCGTGGAATTCCAGCAACCAAAGACGGCCTTAACTTTATCTTGGGTGATTAGTTTCTCGGATTGCGTTGCGAAAATAGCGGGGTTGGACTGGCCATCAGATTCATAGGCAATAATTCTACGGCGTGAAATAGGGGTACCTTTATCGGAATATTCTAGAAGGCCTCCGCTTTCGTTTAATTCTGCTATGGCCATCATAGTTAGATCTTTGACATTTTTACCTGTGGTTCGCATGTACCCTGTGGTGCTTTGAAGCACACCAACTTTGATAGGTTCGCCAAATTTGAGGCCCCCAACCGAGTTGGAATTAGTTTCAAAACTGCTGAAGTTGAATGCAAGAAGGCCGAGGTTAATGATGACAACTAAGGTAATCAGGCCTGTTTTCCAATTTAAATACCATGGAGTAAGGCTGGATTGGTAACCTTGGCCGGGCAGGTTTGGGGTGGGCAAAGATAACGCTGCCGAACCGTTTAAATTCAAACTTTGGGAGTCTACTTTTTCGATCTCATCAATTATTTTAATCAAATCATTGGCCGAAGAAATGCGTTCGGATGACTTTTTTGCCATCAATTTTTGAACAAGTTCTGCAACTCTGTAAGGAACCGAGTTGTCGATTAAATTAAGTGGTTTGGGTTCGTGCAATGCCAGTGAATTCATGATTTTTAGGGCTTTATCCCCTTTAAATGCGAGTTCTCCACTTATCATTTGATAAAGCACGCAGCCTATACTGAAAAGATCGCAGCGATTATCGAGGGGCAATCCGCGGGCTTGTTCGGGTGCCATGTAATGGGGGGTTCCCATGATCATACCGGCTTCATTGCTGCCTTCCTCTGTGTTGCTCACCGAGGTGGCCAAGCCGAAGTCGAGGAGTTTTACCCTTTTCCAAGGCCTGCCTTGGCCATCTGACTCAAGCCAAATGTTGTCGGGTTTGATATCTCTGTGAATTAAGTCGGTCTCATGGGCAGCAGCAATGCCCATGGCAACTTCCCGAATGATGCGGAGCGATTCTTCAACAGGGATTTTTCCTTCTCTATGCAACCTTTCACCCAGAGATTCACCCTGAAGAAATTGCATTGCAAGGTAAGGAACATTGTTTTCAATGCCAACTTGAAAAACGGTTGCAATGTTATCGTGCGGAATTGCAGCGCCTGATCTTGCTTCTTGCAAAAACCGCTGGCGGTGGTCGGCTTTGATTGCGATTTCAGGCTTCATTACTTTAAGTGCAACTTGCCTGCGTAAGAGTGTATCTTCCGCTTCAAAAACAAGGCCCATCCCACCTGCGCCTAATAACTTGATGATTTTGTAGCTTCCCAACCGGCCTAGCTCGTCGGGGCCTTGCGGGGAAGATAAAAAGCTTAATGATACTTTGGTGCCTTCGGGTGATATTTTGAATTCTGGCACTAAAATGCCATCACTATTATAAGCAGTAGTTGCCTGACCCTTGCTACCTAAGAATAGATTGTCCGTTTCGAGTTCCAGCTTTGGCATGGAATCGGTATTTCGGGTGACAGAGCTACTTTCTGTGTTGGTCAACTCAGATGGAAGATCAATGCTGTCATCAGGCGAAGATTTTAGCCTAAGTTTGGCTAGTGCCCTTTGGCAATACACGCAAGACTCAACATGCTGACGCAAGCCAAGAGAAGTCCACTGCGACAAATTACCCTGCAAAAGTTGCTCTAAATCTCGTTTTGGCGGGCAGGTTTTTTTTTCTTCCAAAATATCCATGCATCCTCATCAAGGGCTTTGCTATCCATAGCAGTGATATTTAAACAAACACTTTAAAACTTTTGAAGGTAAGGGCGCAAAACTTTAATAATAATAATTTCATTCTACGCTACATAAGCCAACCTATCTAATTAATCTTACTGAATTTCACCTATCTTTCAATAAACACTCATGATTAGGTTAAAGTTTCGTTAAATAATTAAAGATATAAAGTATGTGTTTTTGGATCTTGGCTATTTAAAATCTGATTTATTAAAGCTATTTCCGCTAAAAGCGATAAGATTTCATTGAAGAAGTTGTTATTGAACAGCTTGTTTGACTTCGCTTTTTTGGCAACCCAATGGATTTGTGGTTTCTTCATAATCCTGCTTTTCTTCTTTTATTGCCTGTTTTGGCAATTCCTTGGTTTGATTTTAATAAAAACACCAAGGCTTTCCCTTTCCCAGGCTGCTTTCTACTACAAGATTTATCTGGAAAAATAGAAAGAATGGGTAGTTTAGAAAAGCACTCTTTGTGTGCTTGCCTTTTTTTTCTGATTCTTGGCTTAGCTCAACCCTCAAAAATCATCAAAAATAGTTCTGTCAAAATAGAAGGTTTGGCTGTTGAGTTCGTTCTTGATATTAGTGGCAGCATGGCTGAAAACTTGATTTTGGAGCAAGGTCAGCCCATTTCAAGGTTAAACCTTGCCAAAGAAAACATTTACTACTTTTTGCAAGGTAAAAGCCCGAGTTTTTCTACCAATTCTTTTAAGCAGAATTATGAAGGTCGGGCGGGCGATTTTATTGGCCTAGTGGCTTTTGCATCTCGTGCCCAGATGATTGTGCCCTTAACTTTGGATCACTCCGCTTTTTTATCGGTGCTAGACAAATTAGAACCTAAAAAAGTCCCCGGTTCTTCGGAAACCAACATCTCTGATGCGCTCACTTTAGCTATCGATAAATTACAATCCCTTCCAGAACAACGAAAAGTGATTCTTCTATTAACTGACGGCGAACAGAATGTAGTAGCTCCCTTTTCAGGTTTGAATCCACTCGATCTTGCAACCCTTGCTGCAAAACTAAATATTGCAATTTATACTCTTGATGTTGGTTATCCAACGGGGGATAAGCTTTATGAAGACACTGCCTCTTCTGAAGAAAAAGAAAAGCGAAGGCAGGCGCAGGAAGGGTTAAGGCAGCTTGCCCAAATGACCAATGGCTTGATACTGAATGCTTCAGACGAAAAAAGCATGGCAGAGGCGTTTCAGAAAATCGGGCAATTGGAGCAGCAGTCGCGCCTTTCTTTGTATTCCAAACCAGCGCAGGATTTTTACCCCTGGTGCTTTTTCGCAAGTTTGTTTTTTTGTGGCTTGGGCATCTTTTTAGCTGGCAGTCGCTGGCAAAGGATAGCGTGACCCATGAACAATATCTTTGAGCATCCTTGGTTGTTATTGGGCTTGTTTCCCTTGGTTCTCGTACTGATTGCGTTGTACCGAACTCAACAAAAACTTGCTGTAAGTCTGGCCTTGTGGGTTCCTCCCAAAAGCATCAGACCCATGTCTTTGATTTGGTTTATCAGGCAGAATCTTTTCCTAATGGGGGGGATGTTACTTTTGGTTTTAGCTGCTGCTGGCCCATTACTTCCAAATCAAAAATCTAACGGATTTGAGACGAGGCACGGGTTAGTTGTTATCGCATTAAAGGCTAATGAAAAATCAACAAAAACTTCGATTAATTTGCAATCTAGATTACTCTCGCAGATACAAAAAGAACATTTCCAAAGAGAAGGTGGCCGAATAGGATTGATGCCTTACGGCGGGGGAAGTGATATTTTTTGCCCACTCACTTTGGATCCGGAGTTTTATCATTATGCGGCTTCATCATTGAAAAGGGTTTCTAGAGAAGGTGCAAAATCTGATATTTTAGATGGGGGTGTTTCATTGGATATAGCACTAAAAAGCTCTTTGGAAACAATGCAAAATCAAACTTTAAACTCTAAGCAGATGGTTCTTGTTTTATTTGAAAACTCAGGCAGGGAAGAATCAATTCGGGATGCTTTAATTCATGCTAATATCCCATCAGAAATTGGATTGACCTTAGTGTTTCCTGAGGCATTAAAAGTACCCGAAATTTTAAGTTCTTATTGTGAAAGCCAAAATGCCCAAGCTCTGGCGCTGGGTTCTAAAGTTGTGCCTGAAGGTCGTGTTATGGATGTTCTGAAAAAAGGTGATTCCCGCGATGGATTTTTACAAGATGCGAAATTAGTTTATGCGGCTGCGCCTGCTTGGTTTGCCTTTCCCGGTTTACTTTGCCTTTTATTGGCTTTTATGTTTCCTCCCAAAGTTTCGGCATTAGCGCGCCAATTAGCTAACCGGGGGGATAAATGAACCCAATTATTATTACCTTGGTGCTTGCAGGAGTTTTTTTTCAAGGGCAGGAAGACCAAGAGGTTGTGCAGGGAATTGAGTTCTTTGAAAAGGGCGATTTTAAAAACGCCCAGAGATGTTTATCCAACAGCATACCTAGGGCCCGTGATGTTGCCCAAGCATCTTGGTATTTATCATTATCTAATATTGCGATCTCTAAAAAATTAAATGCAGCAGAGAAAGAAGCGCTTCTTGAGATAGCATCGGGGTTGCTAGAAAATCTTGCTGGTTCTGCTTCGACTTATGAGGTGGCTGCAGCTATTGGTTTTAATGATTGTATTTTGCAAACTTCCCGTATTCGAAAATTGCCCTACCTTCTGAAAGCCAATGAAATGCTCAAAAAAGCACGAGAAACGCAAGGGTTTTCTGCTATTGATTTAATGAATATCAACAAAAGGATTAGTTACAACTTGTTTCTGATTGCGCAATTTGAGAGTTCTGCAGATCAATCTTCCCAATCAAAATCAAACGAAGGCGGCAAGAATCAGGGAGATAAAAATTCGCAGACGAAATCTGCAGAAGATAAAAACAAGGGGAGTGCTTCTGATAAGGAGCAAGATAATTCTAAAGGAAAAAAAACGGATAAGAAAGCAGAGGGCTTGACGGATAAAGTTCAGGCGGGTGCGGGGAATCTTGATTTAGTCCCTTATCGGGCGAGTTTGCAGAATCTGAGCAAGGAAGATGCTGCAAAATTAATCAGGGATGCTGCAAAAAAGGTAAGGCAAGCTGCTGGTGAGGATAAACCTTAATGCAGGCGATTAAAAATATTTTTGCTCTAACTCTTTTATTATGCTTTTGCGCTTTTTCGCAGGGTGTAGATGAAGTTGATTCTTTGGCACCTTGGATTCCTAGAAATCTGCCTGATGGCATGCAATTTAGTGGTGCGGTAGGATCCCGGTTTCGTATTAGTGCCTTGGTTAAAGATGCGATTATCAACCCTGGTTCGGCATTTGATTTTGAAGTTGATATTCATGCAACTGGAAGGGTGATATTGCCTCCGGGTGAATTTGATTTTGAATCAATATTTGCGGGCAATCCTTCGTTTAAAGTTCAGGTTTTTCCTGGCCTAACTCAATCCGGTGCGAAACGATGGCGCTATTTTTGTATGCTTTGGCCTTTGGAAGAGGGCAAATTGGAAATCCCTGAAATTCCATTTGCTTACATCAACCCGGATATCCCTTGGTCTAACAAACAATTGATGCTGGATTTTTCTGATTCAATTAAAGTGGAGGTTTTGCAGAGAAAGGTTTTTGCTGTAAGTTTACGCGGGCCAGATGTTGTTTTTGATGTAGATGGGTTGCGAAAATCGCCTTGGATGAACTCTGTAAAAGGGTTTGGTTTAACAGAGTTTATCTGGATTTTTTTGACTCCGCCATTTGTGGGAATCATAATTTGGAGCATTGCAAAATACCGCGCCAGTATTCAATTGCTTAATGCCCGAGGGCGAGCTTTTTGGGTACTCGAAAACCTGACAAGTCTAAAAAATAAAACCGATTTACTGAAAGCAGATGATGTATTTAAATTGATGCAAGAATATTTTCATAGATCTTTTGGTATGCCGGGAGTGGTGACAAGTGTTGAAATTGTAAACGGGCAATTTGATAAGTTCTTGAATCACAATGAAACAAAGCAATTTTCAGAATTCTTTAGTGATATTGAAACGTTCAAATTTAATCCTGCTCTCTCCAAAAACGAATGCGACCTCATTGATCAAGCAATTGCTTGGATTCGCATTTTGGAGGTCAGGCGATGAACCTTGGAATGCTAGTTTTCATTTGTTTAGCCTTTCCTTGCCAGAATGCGCAGGAAGATTTTGGTCAAGCCAGGGATTTTTATAATCAAGGTTTGGCTTTAAAAAATGATGCGACTCAAGCTGCCCCTTTTTTTAAACTATCATCAGAAGCTTATAGGAAATGTGCGGGCCATTTGCCTGAAACACCTACTTTTTTTCGTGAATGGGCTGCCGCAGAATTGTTATCAGCTAATCCTGCCCATGCGTTGATGGTTTCTAATCAAGGATTGCGCTTGTATCCTTGCGATTCCCAACTCTTAAAAATAAGCCATTGGCTCAAACAAGACTTGGCACTTGATACTGAAGGTTTTCTAGCTTCGTTTAAAGTTTTAGGGTCGCGCAATATTATTGCTCTTTTAGGGGTGTTTAATTTACTTGGTTGGGTCGCTGTTTTTCTTGCTAGGGCGCGATTGAGGAAACTAGGTCTTTTTCTCGTTTGTGGTTGCATGCTTGTAGCTGGTGCGGTTATTCAGAAATCTGAAGATATACAAAATATTGCTTTAAAAGCGATTGTGGCGGAGAAATCGCTTTTTTTAAAGGTAGGTAATGACCCTTCCTACCCTGATCATTCTGGGCCTGCACTGAAGCCTGGCACCGCAATTAAAGTTTTGGATCATCAGGGGGATTGGTTTTTGGTCAGTACAGAGACTGGGAGATTTGGCTGGGTAATGTCTAGAGATATATTAATTGATTGGGGCAATTAATAATTATTGCTGTTATAGGTAGAGTATCTTTATTAGAATGAGCAAGTCTAAACTTTTATGCCCGGGCTAGATTCGAGGAGTATCTAAAGGTGTCAACGGATAAAATAGGCGAATATCTAAATCAGTTTAACCACGCTCGTAAACAAATGGTTGAGCAGTTGGGCAGGGTTATCATCGGGCAAACAGAAGTAATCGATCAAATCCTGGCAGCAATTTTCACCAAAGGGCATTGTCTTTTAGTTGGTGTACCCGGCCTTGCCAAGACCCTTATGGTTAGTTCCTTAAGCCAGATTTTGGACGTCTCATTCCGCAGGGTTCAATTTACCCCCGATCTTATGCCTTCGGATATTACAGGCACAACGGTTCTTGATGAAAAAGAGCCCGGAAAAAGAGAATTCCGCTTTGTTAAAGGTCCTGTCTTCACCAATATTCTTCTTGCTGATGAAATTAATCGAACCCCGCCTAAAACTCAGGCTGCCCTTTTGCAAGCGATGGCAGAAAGGGAAGTCACTATCGGTCAGGAAACCCATAAACTCCCTGATCCTTTCTTTGTAATTGCAACGCAAAACCCCATCGAGCA
>DBCB01000115.1:2904-3865 GCA_002303765.1 Planctomycetaceae bacterium UBA969 | reverse complement strand
CTTCCCGAAGCCCAGCAAGATCGTTTCATGTTTAATATTTATGTGGGTTATCCTTCGTTTGACGAAGAAAAGAAGATTTTAACGCAGACTACCAAAGATGAAGTTCACGAATTAACCAAAGTGTTGAGCAGCAAAGCTATTATTAATCTGCAGAAGTTGGTGCGTGGAGTGCCCGTTGGTGATTATGTGGTGGATTATGTTGCCAAGTTGGTGCGAAGCACACGCCCCGGATTGGATGCACCTGATTTTATCACTCGTTGGGTGGATTACGGTGCCGGCCCTCGTGCTGGCCAGTTTTTAATTCGTGCAGGCCAAGCGTTTGCTGCTATGGATGGGCGCTTTAGTGTGTCTATAGATGATATTAAGAAAGCTGCCGTTCCGGTTCTTAGGCACAGAGTTGGAGCCAACTTTCAATCGCAAGCCGAGGGCAAGCGCAGTGATGATATAGTCAAGCAATTGCTGGCGCATATTGGCGAGCCTGAAGTTTCGAAGTATGACCGTGGGACGGGCCGATCTAGGCCTACTGCGCCTATGAAAAGGCCTGAGTTTTGATTCTTTACTAATAATGGACCTACTCATTTTGAGGAGAATATAATGTTTAGTCTTGGTATAAAAAAGATTTGCATCTTTGGTTTAGGAGTTATGGGAGTTGGGGTATCTCTTTACTTGTTAAGTGCTGACAAAACGGTGCTTGCTGCAGCTCCTGATAAGTCAGATTTGGAATTTGCTTTGCCCAATAATGCTTGGATGAAGTCCAGCGCAGAACAAGTGCCAATCGTGTTTTTGAATCGTTCGCAAAACGCAGCCGAGTGGGATAAACTTCCTTCTTTTTGGAATGAAAGCACCCAGAAAGTTACTGATACTGTAACTGGAAAACAGTCAGACATGGCTGTAGTAAAAATCAAAGTGCCACTTGGTTTGACACAAAACCCACCGGTTCCAGTTGAAAACCCCATGACGG
>DBCB01000115.1:1115-2880 GCA_002303765.1 Planctomycetaceae bacterium UBA969 | reverse complement strand
AAGAAGATTTATTTTGATCCGATTCTTTCTTCGAACAATACCGTTTCCTGCGCTTCCTGCCACAATCCTGCAATGGGATTCACAGACCAATCCATGGTTTCAACTGGGATTAATGGTAATCTTGGTGGCATGAGCTCTCCTTCTGTTTATAACTCAGCTTTCAGCTTGGCCCAGTTCTGGGATGGTCGTGCTGCTTCTTTGGAAGCTCAATCCCAGGGGCCACCGCAAAATCCCTCTGAAATGTTTGATGGTAAAGGCAATGCTTGGGATGCAGCGGTTGAAAGGCTTAGAGCTAAGCCAGAATATGTTGCGATGTTCAAGGAAGTTTTCGGTACCATGCCCACCCGTGATGGTGCTGCAAAAGCCATGGCTGCTTACGAACGAACCGTTCTTACTGGCAATTCAATTCATGATCGTACTGAAGTTGCAATGCGAAAAAGAGTTGGAGAAGAAGAAACAGGCAAGTTCGAAGTGCTTGCAAAGGACTATGAAAAAGTGCTATCCGAAGCAATTGTTGCCAAGGATTCCAGTGCTTTAGAAGCACTAGGCGTTAAGGGTGCAGATAAAGCTGCCACCTCTGAACTTGCTCGAAGCATTAACAACGGCAGGATTTTGTTTAATGGCAAAGCCCGTTGCAATGGGTGCCATGTTGGCGATAGTTTTTCTGATAGCCAGTTCCACAATTTGGGTGTGGGCGCTAAAGCAGGAAAGTTGCCAGAAGGTATGTTGGGTCGATTTGGAGCTCAGCCAACAGGCCAGAAAAATCCTGAACTTGTAGGTGCTTTTAAAACTCCTCACCTTCGTCAGCTTCTTGCAACTGCCCCCTACATGCATGATGGCAGCCTTAAAACGCTGGAAGAAGTTGTTGATTTTTATGATAAGGGCGGCAACGCGAACCCTTTCTTGGATGTTCGCATGCGTGATTATGCCAGCGAAAAAGCCTCGGGTCCCAAGGCCATCAAGCCTTTGGCATTGGGCCTTACTCCTTTTGAAAAGAAGGATTTGGTTAACTTCATGAAGGCACTAAACGGCGAAGTTGCTGAAGCGATCGTTGTCGATCCTTCCAAGTTTGCAAAGTAATTTATCAGGTTTAAATGAGGGAGGCATTTCATGGCTGGATGGTTCAGGGTTTTTCTGTTGCAGGAAGATGGGCCCAAACCATCCGGTATTATGGAATGCCTTCAGTCGTTGATACCTGAAGTTAAAGGTAAATTTCGTACTGATGAGGATGGCTGGTTTCAGTTGATTCTTGATCATCCTTCGATTGGCGAATTGACTATAGATCATTTTCTGACTTCAGAAAAAGGCGTTCGTTCAGAAATCAACACTTGGGCTGCATGGCTTGAAAGCAAACAGCAGTTTGATCTGATGGAACGAATCATTCAAGTTAAGCAGATTTTATCTTTCGAAGTTACCCCCGAGATGGAAGATAATGTTTCTGATTCGCTTGTTTATAAGCGCTTGGCTCTCGCCCTTGCTGCATTGGCAGAGGGAGTTGTTCATATAGATGCTATTGGGTTTTTGGAGCCTGATGGTACCGTTTTGATTGAAGATGAAGATGCCATTAGAGCGGATTTGAAATGAGCTCTTCAGAAAAATTCCTCAAACCTGAAGTCATTAATCAAGTTTCGAGGCTCGATTTACGCGCTAAGTTTATTGTTGAAGGTTTTCTTTCTGGGTTACATGCCAGCCCTTTTCAAGGCTTCAGCGTTGAATTCTCCGAACATCGCAAGTACGCTCCAGGCGATGATATCAAAGACATCGA
>DBCB01000115.1:0-1031 GCA_002303765.1 Planctomycetaceae bacterium UBA969 | reverse complement strand
TACCTCGCAATCGATCAAAGCGCTTCGATGGGGTATACCTATAGGCAGGATCTAACTAAGTTTGAATATGCAACATGCCTGGCGGCAGCGCTGACTTACCTAATGATTAACCAGCAGGATCCCGTGGGACTGGTAACTTTTGGGGAAAAGCTTAAAGCTTGGTTGCCACCTCGCAGCAAAAGAACCCAGTTTTCCTCGGTTCTTTCGGTTCTTTCAAAGCTAGTACCTGAAGGTATTACCGATTATGGCTCATGCATGAATCAGCTTACTTCCCTGATTAAAGGGAAAAGCTTGATTATGATTTTCAGCGACCTGCTTGCAGATCCTGAGCCTATCATTAAATCAATCCACCAGCTTAGGCATCGTGGTCATGAGATCATTCTTTTTCATATTCTTGATGAAGCAGAAGCCAAGTTTCCTTTCGATGGCATGGTTGAATTTGAAGATGTTGAAACCCCCACGGTAGTTACTGTGGATGCCTATGGCATGAAGGATGATTACCTTGCGGCGGTTAAGCAGTTTAGGGAAAAATACAAGGATGAGTGTTTACGCAGCGGTTGTGATTATGTTGCGATCGACACGAGTGTAAACTTCGACAAGGCATTGATGGAGTATTTACTGCAAAGGCAAAGACGGTTCTGATTCGTATTTTTGTCTGGGACACCCTTGGGAAACGAAAAGGTTGTTGAGTTTGAAAATTACTTGAACCATTTCTAGGATCTTGAACCATTTCCCGGTAGTATGTCTTGATGAGTTTGAGTAGGTGCCCCTTCGCTTAAGTGGTTTTAGCATATGGGTTTTGTTCACGGATATTTGCTTGCTGGTTTGGCAATGGTAGCGTTGCCTGTGCTTTTCCATCTTCTCATGAAGCAAAAGCCCAAGCGGATCAAGTTCCCTGCAATTCGATTTCTGCTTCAAAAACAAAACAAAAACCAGCGCAGAATGAACATTCAACACTGGTTGCTTTTACTTTTACGCATGTTGGTGGTGGCCTTGATATGTTTGGCGTTATCACGGCCCAGAATTACCAT
>DBCB01000114.1:14929-15135 GCA_002303765.1 Planctomycetaceae bacterium UBA969 | reverse complement strand
GCACGCGAGCTAATTTTCTCTCCAGCCATGTCAATCCCCTGCTGTTGTTTTTGCCAATATTGAACTTCGGGGCATTATACGCATTTGCAAGGAAGTTGAAATCGAATCCTTTTGTTTACGCTAAATTCATGCACCTTCATCGGGGATTGAGAAAGCTAATTTCATTAGTCGTTCACCTTTTCCAGAATGCTTTTGATGGTGTTTTC
>DBCB01000114.1:14706-14826 GCA_002303765.1 Planctomycetaceae bacterium UBA969 | reverse complement strand
CCGATAGACACAATTCCACTTCACCACTTTATCGTTGGGGAAATAAAATCTGCCATACCCAGGGCCAGTCATACCTTTGCTCTTCTTTTCCAAGGAAACCACGCCCATTGCATGCTTGCC
>DBCB01000114.1:0-14624 GCA_002303765.1 Planctomycetaceae bacterium UBA969 | reverse complement strand
ACCAACTTCTTTTGTTCGGGATTCCACCTTAAGAATTGCTGGAATTCCCAAGGCATGTAACCCGTTAAAGCTTCAAACTGCGCATAGGTATGCCCCTCTTTTTCAGGCACACTAAAAGTCACCCGGTAATCCAACACTTGCTCAAGGCCCATGAAGCCAAACCGAACCTGCTTTTGCAAAAGATGATTGGAAAGCTCTGCGGCATTGTAAGCCAGATTACCCTGCGACTTCATCCCGGGCCTGATCCAGAACGCCATCTGATTTTTAGTTACAAGCTCTTCGTTTTTCACTTCCAGGAACAAAAGCTTGCTTGAAGATTTTAGCCCTTTGCCATCAAATTCAGACCCCGCTTCCGTAGGGTTGAACACTTCCGGGATAAACTTCTTCCCCATGTTTAAATTCGAAGCGGATTGCAACTGCCTTCCATGATCAAAACTATCGATGTATTCTTGCCCGCGAAATTTAAAAGAGTGAATCGCCCCCGCAACTCTGGAAGTGGTGGTGATGCTGGCTTCATCTTTGCCAATCTGCTTTTTTAAAACCGCATCGCCTGAAACATCTGCAACAGCAAATGTTATAGTGCCAATAAAAACTACCAGTAAAACAGCTTTCATATTCATCCCCAAAAAAGTTGCTGGTAATACTATAGGCGCAAGAGTATCCTACATAATCTAAAGATATTTAGTTGACCTTGTATACAAAGGAAACACCGATGAAGTTTGTACGCTTTGCACTCGCACTATTGCCTTTATTTGCACTCACATTTTCCACCCAAGCGTTTGAAGATGAAAAAGGTTGGGTCTCCCTGTTCGATGGCAAAACCCTCAAAGGCTGGGAAGCTAACGAAAAACCAGAATGCTTCCAAGTCAAGGAAGGCAATCTTTTCCTTCAAGGCGGCATGGCCCACCTCTTCTACATTGGCGAAGTGGAAAAACACGACTTCAAGAACTTCGAGTTCAAAGCCGAAGTTAAAACCGCCCCCAGTGCAAACTCTGGTATTTTCTTCCACACCGAAAATCGTGGCAAAGGTGGCGTCAAAAAAGGCTACGAAGCACAGATCAATAATACCTTTGTCAAAGACCCACGCAAAACTGCAAGTCTGGTTGATGTTGAAGACAGACTTGAATCCCCCGTCAAGGATGATGAATGGTACCAATACTACATCATGGTCAAGGGAAAACAGATCGTGATCAAGATCAATGGCAAAACCATTGTTGACTACACTGAGACAGAAAAACCCGTGCGGAAAAAAGGTCGTGAAGAACGCGTGCTAACCCATGGCACATTCGCACTTCAAGCCCACGATGCAGAAAGCAAAACTTGGTTCCGAAACATCATGGTAAAGCCCCTGCCCTAATTATTCTTTCTTTAAAAACACGAATACGGCTTTACACAAGGCGCTTGTGCTTTAAAATGTAGGTGGAGAACTGAAATGGATAATAATTGGCGTTCAAAGATCACTTTTGAAGCAGGCAAGCGGGGCGGCAGACCTTGCATCCGTGGGATGCGAATTACCGTCTACGATGTTCTTTCATACCTTGCCGCTGGAATGACCAACGATCAAATTATTAGTGATTTTCCCTACCTGACCACTGAAGATATTCAAGCATGTTTTGCATTTGCTGCGGAACGCGAGCGAAGTATGCTGGCATCTAGCTTATGAAGCTTCTTTTTGACCAAAATGTTTCACCCAGATTGCCACTACTTTTAGCTGATTTATTCCCTAGCTCAAGCCACGTTGTAAACGAAAATTTGAATTGTGCCTCGGATGAACAGGTATGGCTTTACGCAAAAAAAAACAATTTTACAATCATCACAAAGGATGAAGATTTTAACAACCTCAGCATGATGCTTGGTTTCCCTCCTAAAATTATCTGGGTCACTTTGGGTAACTGCACGACTTTACAAATCGAAGCAAGTTTGAGAAATAATTTCTCCCAAATTAAGGCTTTTGGAAAAGACCCGGAGCTAGGGACATTTCTTGTAGGGTGATTGAATACCTTTGTCAAAAACCCGTGCGGAAAAAAGGTCGTGAAGAACGCGTGCTAACCCATGGCACCTTTGCACTTCAAGCCCACGATGCAGAAAGCAAAACCTGGTTCCGCAACATCATGGTAAAGCCCCTGCCCTAATTATTCTCTTTTTCAAAATACAAATACGGCTTTACACAAGGCGCTTGTGCTTTAAGAAGCATTTGAAGTACTGTATTTGATTTTTACAAACTCACGATCGCGAAATTGTCTTCACATCATGATTTCCAAGAATCATGACGGCCCATTACTCTGGCCCCACGATTTTGAGTCACAAAATTAACCGCCCATTGTGTCAATACCAGCAACCGGTTTTGAAACCCAACTAGCAAAAGGACATGGATGAACAACCATGCCATCCAAGCTAAAAAACCCGTCATCCCAAACCCTTTCACCTGCGCTATGGCGCGTCCTCGGCCTATCGTTGCCATGCTTCCCTTGTCGAAGTAACTAAAAGGTGGCGGAGGGGGATTTCCATTCAATCGATTATGTATTAATTTACCAACATACTGAGCCTGTTGAGTTGCAACCGGAGCCACACCCGGAAGGGTTTGGGTTTCCCCTTGTGGAGTGAATGCAGCTAGATCACCAATGACAAAAATATTAGGATAGCCGGAAACCGAGCAATCAGCCCCAACTGGAATTCGTTGCCCCCGTGCGAGCGCAATTCCCGTGGATTGGGATATCGCAGCTCCTAACGGGTTTCCACTAACACCCGCAGCCCAAATTACGGTGTTGGTGGATAATTTTTCACCCGTGGAAAGTTCAACCTCATCTGCTGATACCGCTTTTACCTGAACTCCCATTCTAAGTTCCACTCCTAAGCGCTCAAGATCTTTACAGGCATGAGCAGAAAGATCCTCTCGAAACATATTAAGCGGCCTAGATTGACCCTCTACAAGAATCACCCTTGCAGATTCAGGTTTAATATTTCGAAACTCGTTTCTCATCGAATGGTGGGCAAGTTCAGCTATTGCACCAGCCGTCTCAACTCCGGTTGGTCCACCACCAACCACAACAAAGGTAAGAAGACGCGCCTGTTCCTGAACATCGGCACTGCGCTCTGCTCGTTCGAATGAACGAAGGATGCGCCCACGAATCTTCAATGCATCATCCAGACTTTTCAGTCCAACCGAATTATCTGCCCATTCTGGATGATTGAAATAACTTGTAACCGCCCCTGCAGCAACCACTAGCGTGTCAAATCCAAAACGGTCGCCATCCGTCAATACCACCTCTTGCTTTTTAACATCAACACTAGCAACTTCGCCCAGTATAGACCTGCAATTGGACTGATAGCGTACCAGTGTACGTAAAGGCATTGCAATATTCGCAGGCGACAAACCACCCGTCGCAACTTGATAAAGCAAAGGTTGAAAAAGATGATGATTCGATCTATCAATTAAAAGAACATCAACAGGTTCATAAGCAAGTTTTTTTACCAAGGTTAATCCGCCAAATCCTCCACCGATAACCACCACTTTATGCTTCTGAGACATAATTCCCCCAATTTATTTAAGGATGTTCAGACATTTATAACGAAATAGTTTTTAGTACAACAACATCCAAAGGAACCATACTCATACTAGTATCAGCACCTTAAAACACCAGTTTTAAAATACTTTTTAAGCAAGTTTTGATTTTGATTAGACTTGAAGATAATTTGAAGAAAAGTGTACGAGCTAAAAACTAGAATCATCAATCTTTGAAATAAGATTGGGCCGGGGAGAAACAAAGTCTCCCCGGGCACCAATAAATGGGTTAAACTATTCTTTCTTCTTGAAGATTTCCTTCATCAGTTCGCGGGACTTTTCACGGCCCGTCTTGTACTCTTCCAAATCAAGAAAACCATCTTTGTTAGTATCCATTGCTGCAAACATCTTGTCATGAAGTTCAGGCTTGCCAGCAAAAGCCTTCTTCAAGAAATCCTTGCCTGATTCTGCCATCTTTTCAGCCATGGCGTTTTGAGCTTTTTTGAACTCTTCCTTGCTTACCTTGCCATCGCCATTTTCATCCATTTTTTTGAAAGCCGCTTCAGGATCGCCTAAGCCACCCTTACCCTTGGTCTTCTTTTCATCCTGGGCAAAGCCCATTGCGGAAACAGCAAGAAACCCTGCTGCTACAAAACAAACTGTTAAAAATCGAAACATACTAATCCCCTTTAAAAGGTGAAACAAAATGTCAGGTTCACAATGACCCTGAACTCAGGAAGCTTTAGATCTGGGTTCTCGATATTGAAAAAACCTCAGAAAGAATGGAATAACAGCAGGGTTTTCCCTGCCCTCAACGATCATCGAATCTGCATTCAAATGCCCTTCAAGGGAATAAGCCCCCTCAGGTTGAACCCCTGTTTTCATTAATTTAAATGTTACTTGAACCACTGGCCTACCTTGATTCACCCTTTCAACCACCACTCTTCTTACCACCTTGCTTACAGAATCCACCTCCAACAATACCGACTGAACCCTGCTACTAATTGCACTATCCACCTTGGGCGTTGCAAGGATCAAATGAGTGCCTGCAGAAGCTTCCCCATCGAACAAATTAAAATCCACCAGAACTTCTTCTAGTAACTTTTCGATGCGCATGGTCAGCATTTCCGCAGTAAGCCTTACTGGCTCGGGCACCTCGTTTAATGGCATGCGAATTCCCACGCCATTCCCCGCTCTCAACGCAAGCCACAACTCATCAGCATCATTACGACCCAATGCCCATTCATTGGAATGCTGGCCGGGCTGTACCCAAAAACAATTCCCCCTCGTCCAAAGATAGTTGATGCGTGGCGTAGAGGCCCAAGAAATTTTAGTGCTTGGATTACTAGGCTCGGTTCTGGTCTCGACCAGATACAATCGATCCACAAGTATGGAATGCGCACGCATCGCATTCTTGACAATCGTTTCGGGGTTTGCATGAACCGGGGTGAGGTAAAGGCCTCCTAAAAATGCCACCAACGCCGCTGCAACCATCCCTGAAAACCATAATGCTTTACGCCAAATGGCCCTTCCTGAAACTCTAAGTTCATGCTTTGCAAATACTTTGTTCAACACTTTATTAGCAAGAATTTGGGATCGGGGCTCTGCAGCCTTGTGATCCAAATAACTTCGCAAAAGTTCATCCATAGGGTGAGTATCGTCAGGTCTCATACGATTTGCTCCTCCATCACAGGGGCCAAGTGCTTTGCCAGCGATTGCCTGGCACGATGCACCAAAACCCCGGCATGGTTGTTGGTGATCTTTAATGCTTTTGCAATTTCTTCGGTGGTTGCACCCACCACTTTTAATTGAATCGCAGACCGCTGCTCAAAAGTCAAAAGCAACAACCCCTCTTCAATCTTTTGTTCCATCTCTTTGCCAAGGGCTTTGCTTTCGGGCGCAGCTTCTCTTACATCCATCAGGGATTTCTGCCACCCTTTATCTTCATCCAACCCAGTCACCAACCTAAGCCGCGTTGTGAAATTGATGCAGGCATTGGTGATAGATCGAAAGAGCAGCTTTCTGCCATCAGCTATCAAATCATATCGGTCTTTTTTCTCTATCAATCTGCACATGCAATCCTGCACCATGTCTTCTGCAGTATGATGATTTCGCACCAACGAATAAGCATAAGCGAGCGCAGGCCCTGTATTCAGCCTGACCCACGCTTCCAATACTTCCATGCTTATTTTATCAGACGCGATATTTCCCAAATCGCACACCCACTTTTCTCAGGTTTAATCCAACCATTATCTAGACAACACATTTCCAAATGTTATCTTACATCAGCCTGCCTTTTATTACCCTGCTATTTGGAGATTCTCAGATGCTTTTAACAATTACAACTCTTGGCCTTTTAAACTTGGCCCTCGCCATCAACCCTGACGAATTCAAAATGCAGGAAATCGACCGCTCCCTTACCGTTGGATACGCAGTCATTCTCGAAGATATAAACGAAGATGGCAAAAAGGACATCGTCGTCGTTGATAGCAATCGCGTCATCTGGTTTGAAAACCCCACCTGGAAACTTCATACCATCATCACCGGGCAAACCAAACCCGATAATGTTTGCATTGCTGCCCACGATATCGATGGCGATGGCCATCTCGACCTTGTCATAGGCGCAGATTGGAAACCCTTCAACACCAAATCAGGTGGCACACTTCAATGGCTTAAGCGTGGCAAAAACCTCGACGAACCTTGGGCAATGTTCCCCATCGCAGAAGAACCCACCGTTCACCGCATCCGCTTTGCCGACACCGATGGCGATGGCAAACCCGAACTTATCCTTGGGCCACTCATGGGCAGAAACAGCACCAAAGAAAATAACTGGACCGATGGTTCGCCTGTTCGGTTGCTCGCCTACCACATTCCGACAAACCCCATGAAGGATCGCTGGATGCCCGAAGTCCTAGATGAATCACTTCATGTGATGCATAACTTTGCACCCGTTCCACGGGCAGGCACCAAAGCCATGGATTTCATCACCGCAACCTACGATGGTGTTCATAAAGTTTCCAAATTAAACGACAAATGGACCACCTCTAAACTCGGGGTTGGTAATCAGGAAAACCTAAAGTCCAACCGGGGCGCAAGCGAAATCAAGCAAGGCAAACTTGCCGATGGTTCGCCCTTCATTGCCACCATTGAACCTTGGCATGGCAACCAGGTTGTGGTTTACACCCAATCCAAGCCGGGCGAACTCTGGAACCGCAAGGTGCTTGATGATCAACTTAAATGGGGCCATGCTGTTACCTGCGCAGATCTCGATGGCAAACCCGGTGATGAATTGATCATTGGCGTGCGCGATGAGCTTGCCAAGGAAAAGGGCAAGAAAAGTGGTGTACGCATTTACTCAACAAGTGATAGCAAAGGCGCTACTTGGACCCGCAATGATGTTGATGAAGGCGGCGTTGCGATTGAAGATCTTGCTGCTGCCGACTTAGATGGCGATGGCAAAATCGATATCGTTGCAGTTGGCAGAGCAACCAAAAATGTCCGTATCTATTGGAATAAAGGGAAGTAAGGATTTAGTTCGAGCAATATTTAATCCAACTAGAGATGTTAATCCGCCTACACTAGCTGCTAGCCAAGGCCTGCGTAATGCCCAATCAGACATAAAAGACACTCCTATTATACCCTGACCGATTGCCAAAGAATCAACGCCATGCGTTTTTTAATTATTTGATCAGCCATAACATGTGAAATTGATCGGAAGAAGGGTGGTGTAACTTGGCCAGCGGATTCGAACTATTTATAACTTGCTGGCAAGGGTGATTAGAACTAAGGGCCAAGCAGTTTTTCCGCCAATGGCACCCGTCTTAACCGCCCTTAGAATTTTACTGCAGAAATTAACACAAGAAGTCACATCATAAGGCTTTTCATAGAATTTCCATGCGCTCTTGAAGTTACTTTTAATGCAAAATTCTAACTCGAGATGAACTCCTGTTGAGATTTTTATCCGCTTTCGGTTACATTTGTTTAGATAGGGCCATTACAAAGATTAGAGAACTAGTTCCATGCGTATCACGGATTTGCTAAACACCAATAAAGTCACCTTCTCGCTCGAATTCTTCCCACCGAAAACCGAGGAAGGTGAACGCATACTTTTTGAAGAAACTATCCCTAAGCTTAAATCCCTAAATCCTACCTTTACCTCT
Source organism: Planctomycetaceae bacterium UBA969 (assembly GCA_002303765.1). GTDB lineage: Bacteria > Planctomycetota > Planctomycetia > Gemmatales > Gemmataceae > UBA969. The sequence goes on along the minus strand of DBCB01000114.1, from coordinate 6,962 downwards.
GTTACTTATGGGGCAGGTGGCAGCACTCGCAACCAAACCCTTCGGATTGTAAATCGCATCAAAAAAGAATTTGGCATCGAATCTATGCCACACCTTACCTGCGTGGGCTCCACCCGCGAAATGATTGGCGAGGTCTTGGAGGAAGCCCGAGGCATGGGTGTTGAAAATATCCTCGCACTTAGAGGCGATCCACCTAAAGGTGAAACCCAATTCAAAGCCACAGAGGGAGGATTTTCCCATAGTCTTGATCTCATCGAATACATCAAAGAAAAAAAGCACTTTGCAATCGGGGCATCAGGCTACCCCGAAGGCCATATTGAATGCCCAGATAAAATTCTCGATTGGGATCGCACTGCAGCCAAGATCAATGCGGGAGCGCAATTTCTAGTCACGCAACTGTTCTACGATGTGGATGCATTCCTGACTTTTCAGGATTACTTACGAACCAAGCACAAGGTGACTGTCCCCATCATTCCAGGGATTCTTCCCTTCTTAGGTGCAGAGCAGGTAAAAAGATTCACATCAATGTGTGGCGCAAAGATTCCGCCAGCCATACTGCAAAAAATTGATGCTTGCAAAACCGATGAAGAAGTACGCAATGTGGGCGTTGAGGTTTGCACCGATATTTGCAGTAAGCTAATCAAGCATGGCACCAAGGCAATCCATATTTACAGCCTTAACCGAGTGCCAAGCTCTGAAGAATTAGTTAAAAACCTTGGACTGATTTAAAGAATCGTGGTAAATAACAATCTAGCGTCAAGATGATCTGTTCTTAACCTTAAGGGCTAACATGAATTATTTCTCAAAACAAATCTTTTGTTTAGTTCTGACTCTAAACCTTTCATTTATTTGCATTAGCAATGTTGTTGCGCAGCAGCCGGAAGATTTAAAGTTGGTGCCCGGTAATGCAGTTGCAGCGGTCCACATGGATCTGGCAAAGCTTTGGCAGTCTGAATCAATGAAGGAAATGCGGGACCTTTTGAAAAAGGCTGGCCCGAAGGCTTTGATCGAATTAGAAAAGCGTTTTATCCCAGACCCAACCACTGTTGAAACAGTTACTGGGTTTGTAATGTTCCCGAAAAATCCCGGGTCTCCTCCGGATTTCGCATTTTTGATTTCACTCAAGAAACCAGTGGAAGAAAAGGCTTTGTTCCTATCTGCAATGCCTGATGGCGAAACGATAAAAAAAGATGGCATCAACATGGTGGTGAAAGATGGAATCGGACTAATTTTGATGAATCAAGGTAAGCTGATTGCAGTGGGCGCCCCATCTCTGTTGCCTACCTTGGGAAAGAATACTGCCCCTGCCAAGGGCGACTTTGCACGATTTTTAAAGGGCAATGCTGCCGGGCTTATTAATGCTGCAATCAACCTTGAGCCCATACCCAAAGAGATTTTTGCTTTTGCTCCACCGCCTTTCAATGCCATGGTCAATGGCATCCAATACATGGAAGCGGGAATTGCTGTTGAAAAAACCATCCGGCTTTCCACCATCATCACCTACGAAAAAGAAGATCAAGCAAAGGCTGCGCTGGAAACCATCAAAGGGTTTGCAAAAATGGGACTTGCCCAGTTAGAGGAACCCCGAAAAGAAGTGGAGAAACGGGTATTTCCCAAAGATCAAGCGGGTGCCAACCCTTTGACCGACCTGCCCGAATTTTTAGCAGCCATGGTTGGCTTGGCGATTCTTAACGAAGCAGAAAACCTCTTGAAGAATCCACCTATCAACCTGGCTGGAACTTCCTTGAAAGCAGATTACACCACGCCCCAGATTTCCTCCAATGCCTTGATTCCCACTACTGCAATCGCAATTGGCATGATGCTGCCTGCAGTTGCCAAGGTAAGAGAAGCTGCCCAGCGAATATCATCCATGAATAACCTCAAGCAAATAGCCTTGGCCATGCTCAATTATGAAGCCACTTATAATGGTTTTCCCGCTGCGGCCATCTGCGACAAGAAAACTGGTAAGCCCTTGCTCAGCTGGCGCGTTTCGATCCTTCCCTTCATCGAAGAAGAGGCACTTTACAAACAATTTAAATTGGATGAGCCTTGGGATAGCGAACACAATTTAAAACTTGCAAAGAACATGCCCAAGGTTTATTTCCACCCCAAAGCGAATAAGCCAGGTGATGATAAAACACATTACCGCCTTTTCTATGGCAAAGGCGTTGCATTCGAACTTGATAAATCTGCCAAATTACAAACCTTTACGGATGGAACCTCCAATACTGTTATGGTGGTGGAAGCTGAAGATCCTGTGGTTTGGACTAATCCCAACGACTTTGCTTTTGATCCAACCAAGGCTTTGCCAAAAATGTTAAGTATTGATGGCAAATTTTCTGCTGTTTATTGCGATGGCCATGTACAAACTTTCAAAATGCCCATCGACCAAGAAATATTAAAGCTGCTGCTTCAGAAGAACGATGGCAAACCAATACCCCAAGTGCCATAATGGATGTTCAGGGATACTTAAATTTGGTACCAACCCTTCGAAGTTTACCAAGGGGCTAATTGTGGTCATCTTATGATTCCCAAGCAGACACTCTTTATGTCAATTTCAAAAAGCCCGCCTGCGCCACCGATAGCGAATTAACACCCGATGACATAATCATTCGTTACGAGGGTAATGAAATCATTGGTTTGACAATTCTCCATGCCAGTAAAAGATAAGGTTTGACGAATTATTCTTGCACCTTACTAGGCTTTCACCAAAAATATTGGTTATTTAAAGCGGATTTGCTACCCCAAGTGCCCTAAAAGGCTTGGTTATTGACCAAAATAGCTCAAGGAGAGCCCTTTTAGGGGGTGTTTCTCCTTTTATTCTCATAATTTGGCCAGTAATGGTCGGCAAACTTAACCCTTTCTTAACAATCCTGTTGGCAAATCTAGTCTCGCTCGTCAATAATGAATGGGGATACGCTATTTGAGCTAATTCCAAACTTTAGAATTGTTTCTAGGGGAGTGGTTTCATGATTACCCGTCTTGGTTCTTTAATACTTTTTCTTGGACTGGCTTTTTCCATTGCTGTTCAAGCCCAAGACGCAAAACCAGCCAAGGAAGATAATAAAGCCATACAAGCGGATGTGACCGGTAGCCAAGAACGGCTCAAGCAACAGTTCAAGGATTTTACCACCGATTTACTAAGGCTGGCCCAGAGGCTTGAGAACAGCCCCAAAGCAGAAGATCGCGATAAAGCTCAAGCATTGAAGAATGCTTTAAAGTCAGCTTCCGAACAAGGGATTGAAGTCAAGTTCACCACGCTGATTCTAGCTCTTAAAACCTCCAACGCTTTCAAAAACATCGATACCCTGCAAGGCGTGCTCACGCAAAATCAGGAAATCCGTGATGACTTACGCAAGCTTATCGATGTGCTTCTCAAGGATGATCGCGAATCCGCATTACGCAAAGAACGCGAGGAAGTGCAAAAACTTCTCGAAAAATTAAAAGAAGTGATTGAGAAACAAGAGCGCGTTCAAGCTAACACTGAGTTGGGCAAACTAGGAAAAACAGACATCGCAAAAGCTCAAAATAAAGTCACCAAAGAAACCAAAGACCTTGTCGATCCTAAAAAAGCAGGCGACCCCAAAGACAGCAAAGATTCTAAAGACGTTAAAGGCAAGGATGGTAAAGACTCGAAAGACGGTAAAGGCAAAGATTCTAAAGATGGCGACCCTAAAGATGGTAAAGGCAAAGATTCTAAAGATGGAGATCCCAAAGACGGTAAGGGTAAAGATTCTAAAGATGGCGACCCTAAAGACGGTAAAGGTAAAGATTCTAAAGATGGCGACCCCAAAGACGGCAAGGGTAAAGATTCTAAAGATGGCGACTCCAAAGACGGTAAGGGCAAAGACTCCAAAGATGGCGATCCCAAAGATGGCAAGGGTAAAGATTCTAAAGGCGGCGATCCTAAAGATGGCAAGGGTGGCGACCCGATGGATAGCAAAGCCGGGGAATCCGCAGATATGCCCCCCAATCCTGAAACTCAGATAGCCAAGAAACAGATTCAAGAAGGGGTAAAGGAGCAGGAAGCTGCAGAGAAAAAAATCGAAAAAGATGACAAGCAAGGCGCATCGGAAGATCAAGCCAAGGCTGTTGATAAACTAAAACAGGCACAAAAAAAGCTGGAAGAATTGTTAAAGCAATTGCGTGAGGAAGAGATCGAAAGATTGCTGGCACAACTTCAGGGCCGTTGCGAAAAAATGCTCGCAATGCAAATCGCAGTTAAAGATGGCACAGTGGCATTAGACAAAATCATTACGGGCAACCCTGATAAAAAATCCAGCAGGGCAGAAGACCAAAAAGCTCTCGAACTCTCTGACAAGGAAGATGAAATCAGCAAGGAAGCCAACAAGGCTCTCACCCTTATCGAAGCAGAAGGTTCCGCAGTTGCATTTGCAGAAGTATTCAAGCAGGTTTTGGGTGATATGAATACCACTGCGGGCAGGTTGCGAAGAGCCGATGTGGGCGAAGTTACCGTTGCAATTGAAAACGATATCATCGATGCCTTGAAAGAAATGGTGGCTGCGTTAAAGAAGGCTCGCAAGGATAATCAAGAACCAAAGCCTCCGATGCCGCCAATGCCTCCTTCAAGTGGTGGGAGCCCCCCAGATCAAAAGTTGATCGACATGATTGCAGAATTAAAAATGATCCGATCGATGCAGATAAGGGTAAACAATCGGACCACCATCTACGGCAAGCAGATCGAAGGCGAGCAGGTCCCCAATATTTCCAAGGTTGCAGATGCCAAGGAAAAAGAAAAAGCTATAGGGGTTAGAAAAGAGTTCAAAGACCTCTCCACTAGGCAGCAGAAACTTTCCAAGGTGACAGAAGATATTGCCAAGGGTCGAAACAAAGGCCAATAAACGAAGGGTGTTAGCAATGATTAATGGATCAAGAATAGTTGCAGGCGCTTTGGCATTGGGCGTATTAAGCTGGAGTTGGTGCAGCGGTGCAAACCCTGTGCCCCCAGTAAAACCCATTTTGGAAATTCCATCCTTTGGGGTGTTGAAATCTCCAACAGCAGCAGAGGTAAAAGCCCAAGCTGATGCATGGGCGAAAACCAAACCTCCACTTTCCGCAGAACAACAAAAGGCGATGGATGCCTTGTGGGCAGGCGCAGATAGTTATTCCGACAAACTTGCACAAACTTTTGCTCTGCTCGACCCCGAAGCAGCATTGATTCTCAATCAGGCAAAAGAATCTGTCTTTGAAGCCCCACAAGAAATTCCAGCATTGCTTAAAGATGCTTCGAAACCCATGTTCTTTCGCGCCAACCTAGCAGTCACCTATTCCAGAATCTTAAGTCAGAACAAGGTATATGAACTTGCGCTGGATACTTTGAAACTATTCCGGCCTGAACAGGTTGCAGATCCTTCTTCCTACCTTTTTCACCGGGCTGTTGCTGAATACTCCCTGATGATGAAAAAAGAAGCTGATGATACCATCAACAGGCTGCTCGATGATGTTTCTGAATCTCCCGAACGCTACCGCAATGTTGCAGCATTGATGGCAATCGAAATGATGGTATGGCGGGACAAAGACTTGGGCTGGATTTCACGCAAGATGGAAAACATTCAGCGCAGGTTAGATCTCGGGCAAGGTGGCAACAAGACACAAAAAATCCAAAAGGAAGTAGTTGTGCGCTTGGATGAAATGATCAAGGAAATGGAAGATCAGGCGAAGAAAGCTGGGGATGGTGCAGGTGGACCTGGTGCTCCCGGCGCAGGCAACGGCCCTCCAGGAAATAATGTGCAATCCTCCGCGCCTCAACAAGATAGCATTGGTGGTAATGGTGGCGGTGCAGGTCAGGTAGATCAAAAACGCGTACGCGAACTTGCAGAAGTCTGGGGCAAACTTCCCGAGAAAGATAGAGCACGGGCCATGGTGGAACTCACCCGAAGCCTTCCTCCAAAATACCGTGAAGCTGTCGAAATTTATTTCAAACGATTGGGAGATGCGAATCCCGCACCGTGATGAACAAACCTTCCACTATTCTTACTCTGGTTTTCAGCATTGGGTTGATAGTCTTTACGACTCAACCCTTTGTCGTTGATGCTGCTGAATTTAAAACGCTCAAAGGTGAAACCATTCAAGGTAAAATCACATCCTTCACTGACACGGAAATTGTGCTAGATGCTTTGGGCGCGGTTCGCAAGATCCCACTTTTGGAAATGATGCAGGTTACTCTAGAGCCTACCGCAATTCATCCGCCTAATCCTTTTTCACTTGTCGAGCTTTCAGATGGCTCGCAGATCGTAGCCAACGCTTGCGCAATCAAAGGCGATTCGATAGAGCTAAGCTTGCCAAGCGGAGAAAAACTAATCGTCCCAACAAACAAGATTTCATGGGTGCTTTTTAAAGCTCAGGTTGCCTCTGATCGTGCGACTTGGAATGAAAGAATTAGCAAAAAGCGCAAGCGAGATGTCGTTGCGATTCTTAAAAAAGATGCAGACAACCCCGAAGGAATTCTAAACCTTCTTGAAGGCACATTAGGCAAAGGAAGCGATGATGGTAAAACCATGGAGTTCAGCACCGTGGGTTCCACTAAACCGATCCCAGTACCACAGGCCAACCTTCATGGCCTAGTCTTTTTAAGGGCCCTAGATGCCGAGGCTTTACCTGTTCTTTGCAAGGTCATCGATAAATCAAAGTCCGAGTTTCTGGCTGCAAAGATCACCCTCGACAAAGAGAACCTTATAATCAAGACCTCTGCAGGCTTGGATTTAAGCCTGCCTTTAGCGTCCATTCATAAACTTGATTTCAGCAAAGGCAAACTCGCCTACCTTTCCGACATCGAGCCCAGCAAAATACTTTTATCGCAGGATGAAGAACGACTTTCCGCATTCAGAAAAGACACCAACCTTGATGGAGGGCCACTTCGCATCAACGGAATAACTTATGCCAAGGGTCTGGCAATGCTTGCAACTACCGATCTAGAATTCGACCTTAAGGGTGAATACCGC
>DBCB01000179.1 GCA_002303765.1 Planctomycetaceae bacterium UBA969 | reverse complement strand
CCCTCAAAATGCTCGAATGAAGCATCTTGAGTGGAGTTTTTTATCTGGATTTTAAACATGACAGAACACCTTTTAAAATTTGATAACCACGGCTGTTATCAAACAAGCGGAGTACGATGAAAATGCACATGCAACCATTTCCCGTCTTTGCATTCCCAAACTCTGGTTTCCGCAGATGCTGCAGTTATAGGGGATCCATTTGCATTTAATTTTTGTACTAGTCGTACATAAGCAATCACAGCCATATCGCCCTTATGATGCACAACAGGGTGGCACATCGTAGTTTGCACTTTGGTTTTAGAAGACCCAAGATCAAAATAATATTTGTGGAAATCGAGGCCTTCAACCACCTGCCCTGGTGCTTCAGGTTCGATCGCCGTGATTTTTGCATCACAGAGATTTTTATAGGTTTTCCAGTCAGCGTTAGCGATGCTATCCAAAAGCTTCTGGTTCAATGCAATCAACTCATCAGCAATTTTACTATCGTTCATCAATATCTCCTTTTAGTTATCTTCACATCTACAGACCAAAAACACCAGTTTTAAATTGAGAGAATAACAATCCCAGTTCCTTGATTTGAAAATGTGCATTTAATCCGCTTGGATTGGGCAGCACCCAAAGTTTGGAACCGGAAATTTTATCTTCTTGAAGCCCCAATTTAGCTCGAGGTCTCTTAAATGCAGTACGATAAGTCGTGATGCCAAGAATTGCAACTGCTTCCGGCTTATACCTTGCTATTTTTTCTGAAAGTAACCCTGCCCCTTCTTGAAGTTCATTATCTCCGACTTCATCAGCTCGCGCAGTTGCACGGTTCACCAGATTCGTAATACCCAGATTATCAAGAAGAAGAAGGTGTTGTTCAAAGGGGGAATAAAGTCGAGGGGTAAAGCCCCCTGCAAATAGTGCTGGCCAAAATCTATTTCCCGGCCTGCCAAAATGTTTTTCAATTGCTGCGGTATACAAACCAGGGTTGATACCACAAAACAATAGCTTGATTCCTGGCGCTATGACATCAGGAATTTGCTTATTGGCAGCAAGGGCGATTTGGTCTTTAGAAGGCTTCCAAAATCCGATGGGCATTTCCATTTCAAATACCAAAAGTATTAGGGAAGTGGGGCGGGTGTAAAGTAATCGGTTCCTTCAACTGGAAGGTTGAACATGGTGGTTTTTCCCATGATAGATTCAGATTCGCCCAAGATGAGGAAACCGGTGTCCTTGATTGCGCCTCGAAGTTTTTGAAAAATCCCAGTAATGACTTCAGGGGCGAAATAAATAAGAGCATTTCGAAGAAGAATAATATCGAATGGGCCACCAAGTGCATAGAATCCTTCAAGCAAATTAACCTGCTGAAACTTAACTTTTTGTCGCAAGTCATAACGAATTTGATACTGATTATCCGGGGTTTCGAGAAAATATTTTTCTTTAAGGTCAGTGGATAGCCCGCGAATGACTTCAAATCTGGAGTAGATTCCAGATCGCGCCTTGGTAAGGGCATTTTCAGAAACATCTGTCGCAAGAAGGGAGATGTTCCAATTTTCCAGTTGGGGAAAATCCTGCATCAGCAGCATCATGATTGAATAAGGTTCCTGCCCTGTGGAACAACATGCGCACCAAATTCTAATGGTATGGGAATAAACATTTTCTTTGATCAATTTTGGAATGATGTGTTTCCTCAAATTGTCAAAGACTCTGGGGCCCCTGAAAAAGCTCGTTTCTTGGATGGTCATGTTTTCCACAACCAAGCTCCCCAAGGCGGAGTAAGGATTGTTTTTTATTTCCTTTGCAAGCTCATTTACATTCGCAATTTTCTGGGCTTCACAAACAGGATTTAGCCTGTTTTCAATCAAATACTCCTTACCCTCGCCCAGATCATGGCCAAGTTTGATTTTGAGAAAATCAACAAAAATACGATAGTTTTCCTGGGTAATAGCTGCGCTGTCAAATTGCATTGAATTATCCGAATAATGAAATTATTAAAGAGCTTGTTTTTGATTCAGTCGACCCATGATTGCTGCCGATAGATCATGAATGGAAAGCGCTTCTTCTGCCAATCCTTCCTTATAGACACTGCCTGGCATTCCCCAAACAACGCTGGTGGCCTGATCTTGAACCAGAATTTTCCCACCCGCTTTATGAATTGCCTTGCACCCCTCTAGACCATCCTGCCCCATACCTGTCAAAATAACGGTCAGGGCACTCGCCCCATATATTTTAGCAACCGACCTCAACATCGGATCAACTGCTGGCCTGCAAAAATTTTCTGGTGGATTCTGATTTAATCGTACTTTATTTCCAGCCAAGCACGGTTCAATCACCATGTGATAATCCCCCGGGGCAAGCAAAAACTTCCCCACAACAAGGGTATCCCCATCTACCGCTTCGGTAACAGCATGTTTTGTCTGGGTATTTAAATGATCTGCTAGGCTTTTGGTAAACCCTGCAGGCATATGTTGGGTGATGACCGCTGGAACTGGTAAGGGTGGAAGTGCCGTCAACAATACTTTAAGGGCTTCTGGGCCGCCCGCAGATACCCCGATTGCTAAAATTTTAGGCGTGACGGATTTTATATGTTCTTTGAGTATTTTTTTTGCAGCTTGAGGCATGTCAATTACCCCACTGCTGGACTGGTTCTTTTTAAAAACCGCTTTCAAGCGAGGCAACAAATCTTTTTTTAACAGTTCAATGGTTTCTTCTGCTGACCCTGTAGAAGGTTTGCAGAAATAATCATCCGCACCTAGGGAAATTGCATCAAGGGTAATAACGCTTCCTTTTTGCACCAAGGAGCTAAACATGATGATAGTTAATTCGGGATTTTTCTTTTTAAGTTCAGCGAGAACCTCAAGCCCATTCATCCTAGGCATGTCAACATCAAGAATAACCAAGTCTGGCTTTAATTTTAAAGCTAGTTCTATTCCTTCTTTGCCATCAGCACCAGCACCCACTATGGAAAAATCCGGATCAGATAATAGCACTGTTTTTAAGGTTCTGCGTACTACTGAAGAATCATCAACAATGAGCACACGAATTAAAGGCATAAATTATTCCACAAATAAAAAAATGTTAATTGCCAACACATAATTGATAGCAATTAACATTGTAAGATTAATTACAGCCATTACCAAAAAAAACTCACCAAAGTTTAAGTAATCCCTATTCAGGAAAGATTACAAGGCCTTGGTTTGAAATGTTTTTACCAGTTGCTCCAATTCATTGGCCATTGAATCTAGGCCCATAGCAGCTTTTTCTAACTCCGTTGCACCTTTAGAAGTACTCTGGGCAGCTTCTGCTAGCCCTGTAATATTCTTGGCAATTTCGGTACTGCCGGTTGCTGCATCCGCAACATTCCTGGTGATCTCTCTCGTTGTAGCTGCCTGTTCTTCCACCGCTCCAGCAATCGTATTTTGAATCTCATGAATTTTGCTGATGATATTTCGGGTCTTCTCGTTGGCGCTTACTGCTTCCCGGGTATCCGACTGAATACCTTCAATTTTCGTTCGAATATCTTCTGTCGCCTTGGATGTCTCCTTGGCGAGTTCTTTTACTTCGCTTGCTACCACTGCAAAACCTTTGCCAAACTCGCCTGCTCGGGCAGCTTCGATACTCGCATTTAATGCAAGTAGATTTGTCTGCTCTGCTATCGAGGTGATAACTTTAATCACATTACCAATGATATTGCTATTTTCGCCCAACCTAAGCACTGCCTTGTTCCCAGTTTCTGCAATGGTAACCGCTTCGTTTGCAACCTGAGCTGCTTGCTGCGCCTGCTTGGCGATTTCCCTGATTGTTGCGCCCATTTCCTCGGCAGCTCCCGCAACTGATTGAATATTTACACTAACTTCCTCGGCGGCGGTAGCAATGGCATTGGCTTGGGCTGAAGTTTCAGTTGCATTGGAAACCATACTCCTACTGACCTGCCTTTGATTAGTGGAAGAATTGATCAATTTTTGAGCATTGACTGAAATTAAAACGATGGCATTATTCATGCCCGAAACAGCTTTGGAAAGGGATTGCGACATTGCTCCCAGTTCCCCCTGCCCTAGGACATCAACGACTGAGGCAAGATCACCCTTGGCAAGTTTATCGAGCCTTGCACTGCTGTTGCGAATAGGCACGGTAATCCCCTTGCCAATATACCAAACAAGAGCAAATGATACTGATAGTGCAAATGCGGAAAGCAATATCGAATAAAACCTATCGTACTTAAACTTCGTTATTCTTTTATTAAGCAATTCTTCAAGTTCAGCAGAGCAGACATCCCAAAGGCTGAAAGAATCCTCAAGGCAATCATTACCCGCCTCGAGAATTTTTGGGTCGACTTTATTGAGTTGATCGGGTTTGAGGTTCGAAAGTAATTTAACAAAGTTCTCGATGTTTTTCCTTAGCTTTTCGGTGGGGGCAGGTAGATTTTTATGAAGGGATTCCGACTTCCCATAAAAATTATTGTCTTCATTCATAGAGGTTTCAATACTTGCAAAAATTCTGTCGATATCACTCTGCGAAAAAAGAGTCAACTGAGCACTCATTGCAATATTATTTTCTTCTTTCTTAGCATCGTTTTTTAGGATTGCGTTATAAAGTGAAATCAATGTTGAAATTCGTTCCTGAGCTTCTGGCAACGCAACAAGGCTTACATCCACCAAGTAAAAGGAATCCAGATCAGGATCAAGAATAAGATTCGATGTATCGCCCAAATGGGTGATCATAGTGCGAATAATTTTAATCAGGTTATCATGTTCAGCTTTGCAAACATCTACAGACAATGTCTGCCAAGACTTTCGTAGTTGGTCCCATTTTCTCGATAAGTTGTCAACCTTTGCATCATCTCTTTTTCTCTTGGCTAGGCCATCCTGGGTGAATTGCAAAACCGATCCGAGCTCTTTATCCAAACTTTCCAACGTGCGAAGCGCAGAATCCAAAGCAGATTGTTCTTTTGCAATAATGATGCTAGAAGCATTATCCCCTGCAAGGACTGCAGATGCTGCGTTTTTGTGAATCAAAAGCGCTTTCAAGATCTTTTCCAGTGGCCTCTGGTAGATGTTCCCCTGCTTTTCGAGTTCTGCAAAATCAATCCGATCTTGTATTCCATCGATTGCAAAATACAAAAGCACAGAAATTGGAAGTAAAAAACTGACAGAAATTAGAAGAAGCCTTTGCAGAATACTCATGAATAATCCCTCGCTTTATCTTTCGTTATTATCTAAGTCGGACTCGATGTTTGTTTTTGTTGAAATCCTACGATTTTATCTGGAAAGTTTTTACAATCTTTTCCAACTCAGAAGCCATGGTATCCAATCCCAATGCTGCTGTTTCCAATTCGGTTGCGCCCTTGGAAGTACTTCGGGCAGCTTGCGCTAGCCCTGAGATATTCTTGGCGATTTCCGAACTACCTGTTGCTGCATCCGCTGCATTTCTAGTGATCTCTCTCGTAGTAGCAGCTTGCTCTTCCACTGCTCCCGCAATCGTACTTTGGATTTCATGAATTTTACTGATAATATTTCGGGTCTTCTCGTTAGAACTTACCGCTTCCCGGGTATCCGATTGAATCCCCTCAATTTTGGTTCGAATATCTTCAGTCGCTTTGGCGGTTTCCTTGGCAAGTTCTTTTACTTCGCTTGCTACCACTGCAAAACCTTTACCAAACTCGCCTGCTCGGGCAGCTTCGATACTTGCATTTAATGCCAGTAGATTCGTTTGTTCTGCGATCGAGGTGATTACCTTAATCACATTGCCAATGATATTACTATTTTCGCCCAACCTGAGAACCGCCTTGTTCCCAGTTTCTGCAATGCTAACCGCTTCGTTTGCAACTTGTGCTGCTTGCTGCGATTGTCTCGCTATTTCTCGGATTGTTGCGCCAATTTCTTCTGCTGCGCTTGCAACCGATTGAATATTCACACTGACTTCCTCTGCAGCACTTGCAATGGCATTAGCTTGGGCAGAAGTTTCGGTTGCGTTGGCAACCATACTCTTGCTAACCAATTTCTGATTATTAGAAGATACGATCAATTTTTTAGAATTACCCGATATTTGAATAAACGAATTGTTTAATCCTCGTCCTATGTACCAAACAAGGAAGAACGAAATAACTAATGCTAATGCCGAAAGCATTAAAGAAGAAAGCCTGTCATTCTGAAACTTGAGAATTCTCAATTCCAACAACACTTGAAGTTCCGAAGAGCATGTATCCCAAAGACTAAAAGAATCTTCTAGAGCCTCATTGCCTGCTTCTAGAATTTTTGGGTCAGTTTTGGTAAGTTGCTCGGCCTTAAGTGATAAAAGAAGCTTGGTAAAGTTACCCGTAGACTTCTTAAATTTCTCCAAAGGCACACTGATATTTTTTTGCAAAGACTCAGATTTACCATAAAAATTATTGTCTTCATTAAGGGCAGTATCAATGCCCGAGAAAATCCTATCTAAATCACTTTGTTGAAAGAGGGCATTTTGAATAGCAAGGGATAACTTTTCCTCTTGATCATTTGCACCCTTTTTAATCAGCGAGTTATAAATCGTAATCAAAGTTGAAATTCGTTCTTGGGCACTAGGCAACGCAACAACGCTTACATCCATTAAGTAAAAAGAATCCAGATCAGGATCAAGAATAAGATTAGAGGTATCGCCCAAATGAGTAATCATCATACGAACAATCATAATTAAATTATCATGCTCGTTTTTACAAGCTTCGGGGGTCATAGTCTGCCAGAACTTCCTACATTGATCCCACTTCCTTGAGAAATTATCTATTTTAGCTTCTTCTCTTTTTCTCTTAGCAAGGCCATCCTGTGTAAATTGCAAAATGGTGCCAAAAGATTTTTCAAGAACTTCAAGATTTCGAATCGCAGAATCCAAAGATGCTTCCTCTTTAGATGTAGTTGTTAAGGCAGTAGAATCACCCTCAAGTACTGAAAGTGCAGCACTCTTATGAACCAGCAAGGAGCGAAGTATTTTCTCCAGCGGCCTCTGAAAGCTATTCCCGTGTTTTTCAAGTTCTGCAAAATCAATGCGATCTTGAATGCCATCGACTGTGAAATAGAGCAACACAGAAATCGGAAGCAAAAAACTTGCGGAAATAAGAAGAAGCCTTTGCAAAATGCTCATACTAAAATCTCACTTTGTTTTTCTTTAAGAGACAAAGATTTATCCTCAAGGATTTGCTCAATGTCCAAAACATGTAATAACTTGTTATCAACCTTGTAAGTGCCAGTGATGAATCGCCTAATTTCCATGGGGAGTGTTTCAGGCGGGATTTCAAAATCATCCTTTTGCACCACAACCACATCTGCCACCGAATCAACTTGCAAACTGTAAAATTCATCTCGAAGCTTAAGAATTATATTCATGCAAAACTTAGCATCCATGGTAGGCAAACCAAGTTGTTGGCGCATCCTAACCGCAAGGACAATATTGCCTCGAAGATTAATAAGCCCGTTAAACGCCAAGGAAGCCAAAGGCACTTCAGTTACTTCAAGAGGGCGCAGTATTTCCTGAACATCCTCGATGAGAATTCCGAATAGTTTACCATCAATGGTAAATGTGGCGTAAGAAAGTTCCTTGCTCAAGAAACGACCTCCGATTTTTTAACTGTTAGGGCTAAAAGGAGTCCAAGGTCAACAAATTCGGTGATTTTTCCGCTGACAACCCCTGTTTTCTTTATTCCCTGCCCCGTGCTATCCCCATTGATTTTTATCGATTCATAAACAGTATCGAGAATTTTCTCTACAGCCAAACCAACGTACTTACCAGCATACTTATGAACGACTACCTGTATTTTTCGGGTTTTATCCCGGGTCTCTACGCCACCTTTGATACCTAGAATATTTCCTAGATTATAGATGGGCATAATGCCTTCGCGATATTGAACCAAATGCATTTCGCCTGTCTTTTCCAATTGAAGAGGTCTGAATTCTTCCAGCCTGACCACTTGCTCCAAGGAAATTGCAATCTGGCTTTCGCCCCCGGCACTAACCAAAAGAAGGCCTTCACCTGCACTTTGATTATCAGCTTTAATTTCATCCTGTGCTGTAAGATCTTTGATGCCAAGATCGCGGATTTTTGGCAGAACTCTGCCCAATCTAGCAACCCCGGAAACATCAAGGATAAGCTGCACCAACCCATCGCCCATAATGGTCACCCCAGCAAAACAACCCACACCTTTCAACCTCGAAGGAAGCGGCTTAACAACGATTTCATTGGTGTCCTTGACGGAATCCACCAAGAGACCAAATTGCCGATCTTCAGCTTGCAAAATCACCAGGTGATTGGGTTGCGATTGAGTTTCGGACTTTCCTTTGATTTGTAAAAGTTCAGCAAGGTTGATCAAGGGAATGAGTTTGCCACGAAATCTGAATACGGGAGTCTCGTGCACATACTCAATGCCACCAATTTTACTATCATCCTTAATCCTTAGTAATTCGGTGATATGAGTTTGTGGGATGGTAAAACTTTGGCCTGCAGCGGTAATACTAAGAGCTTTAATAATCGCAAGAGTAAGGGGAATACGCAGGTGAATCGTTGTTCCTTTATTCACTTCGCTTTGAATATCAATCATACCACCAATTTTTTCGATGTTGTTTTTTACAACATCCATGCCAACGCCTCTGCCTGAAACGCTGGTGATTTTTTCGGCAGTCGAAAACCCAGGAAGGAATATCAACTGTAATACGGAGTTATCACCCATTTGCGAAAGCTGATCTGAAGAAAGCAACTGTTTTTCAAGCGCCTTCGCTTTGACTCGGTTCAGGTCAATCCCTTTACCATCATCAGAAATCACAACATTAACACGGCCACTTTCGTGATATGCCCGAAGCAAAAGAGTACCTTCAGGTTTTTTATTAGCCCGGGCCCTGCCTTCGGGAGATTCGATCCCATGATCGATTGAATTACGAACCAGATGTGTCAAGGGATCTTTAATAGCTTCTATTAAGGTTTTATCAAGTTCGGTTTCTGCACCCTGCATTTGCAGGTTGATTTGCTTGCCCAGTTTGAATGCAACTTCGCGAACCATGCGCGGAAATTTGTTCCATACATTCGATATGGGTTGCATTCTGGTTTTCATTAATGCTTCCTGCAATTCGGAAGTCACCAGATTGAATTGCCTTGATGCCACCTGCAACAAGGAATCGTTCAACCTTGTAGAGCACTGCAACAATTGGTTACGCGATAAAACCAACTCACTTGCAAGAGACATTAATTTATCAAGAATATCTACAGGGATACGGACAGAAGAATCCGAAAGGGCGGAAGCCATCTCTCGCTGTGGTTCTTCAAATTTTTCCTTCAGTACAGAGACAGTATCT
>DBCB01000348.1 GCA_002303765.1 Planctomycetaceae bacterium UBA969 | reverse complement strand
TTTGGGTCGTATCAAAACTTGTTTCGACTGCAAAAGAACTAGTTGTCAGAACCTGCGAATTTGAATACTTAATTACTTCGTTGGGGTTTGTATAGCTCTCAATTGATTCATTGTTTTGGGATGAAACAGCGGAAAATGCGGCAATAGATAAGGTCAATAGTGCGATCAAAAAAGAAGCACTTTTTTTGCGTAGACCCATCAGCACGCTTTCTCGCTTGTATTTCCATATCATAACAAGTTGTGATTTTCCACTGTTTGGTGGGTCGTTTAAGGGGCATCACCTTTTTCATTCGACTATGTTGCTTATTTGAATCAAGTGTTGAAGGTAGTATTGCGCCAGGAGAGCGCATGCTGAATTTGTTAAAAACAAAGGCCAATTTTATAATTTGGTCTTTAGCTTTTGTTGCATTTTCCTTGTTGGTAGTGCCACAGCATTACATTCCAATCTGGGGCGATGACTTTCTTCTTCTTAGAGCATCAGGAACCTACCAGGGCTACGGATCTGAAATAGCTCTGGCTCCATTTCAAACAGGAATGACAAAATATCGCCCAATTTTCCTGATTCCATTTGCAACCATGTATAGCTTTTTCGGAGATCAACTAGAGGTTTACCTGATCTTCAACACTGCTTTAACTCTGCTGTTAGGTATTTGCTTTGGCTTACTACTTCGTGAAACAACTGTTTTTCGAGATAGCGCAATTCCTATTGGAATCATCTCAGTCTCATCACTCAGATTCTTATGGTTTTCAAGAGAGTGGATTTATGGATCCATGGAGATAATCTCGCTTTGCGCTTCAATGCTTGCCCTTGTTTATTATTTGCGCTTTTCGAAACAAGTAGAAGGGGCAGATCGAAGCTTCTTGCTTGCCAACTTGTTTCTTCTTGGAGCGATTTTTTCGCATGAGAGGGCAATCGCGATTGGAATCTCTGCAAGCATATTTTTCGCTTATCTAAACAGAAAAGGCCTAACTTCGTTTAAGGCGTCAAAGGTGTTTATGCCTATGAATATTGTTGTAGCTTCTTTTCTCTTCAAGATCTTTACTCTCCAGGTGAATCCAATTCAAGGTAGTCTCACCAATTATGCAGACTTAGAAGCAACTAATACATTTCTAAACTTGTTAAACACAATTCCAGGTGGGATAGTTAAGATCTTTGGGTTTTCTACTTATCAGAGCTCATTACTTTTTTTTAAACTACTTCAAATCACACTTTCATTGGCATTCATTCTTGCAGCTGTGGTTTTCTTAAGGCTTCTAATCCATAGTGGATCTAGTCAGGCAGGATTACACGCATCAAGCTTGGATTCCAAAGCTAATTCTGGGGGAAGTGGAAACCTTCTTCTATTTCTTGTTTGCGCTTCTTCTTTTGGAACAACCGTTTTGGAGCCTGTTATCCAAGAGCGATTTCTGGTGCTACCCCAATTGCTGATTTGGATACTCACAATAAATGCTGCCTGCAAATATTTTCAGAATCAGACGGACTATTTGCCAGCTGTTACAGCTTTAGTGGTTCTGATTTCAATTGAACTTAGCTATTTACCAGCCAAGGAAAGCTACTACCCAACTCAATCTAGGATGACCTCTGCATTTATTGGCCTTGAGACGCATCTTAGCGGCAGTGATCCGTGGATTCTTAAATTGAAGATTGACAAAGAACTACAGGGAGAACTTAACTGGGCTCTTGGCTACCCAAGCCCTGGATATGCTGGCGTTTTTTCCATTTCCAAAAACCCTCCTCTAATTCTTCCAAAAGGCAAGAACGAAGTTGGGGTTGATTGTTTTAAGGTAGAATTTCGATCAGAAATCAACGCGGCAATCATTTCTCGCTGTTGATTGATGTACCTAAATATCTTTCGATTTGGGTCTGGCATAAACTGAGACGCTCCACACTAGAAGTACTAGTAAAAATGAAAAAATAATGTACGAAAACTTGAGTTGTCGCACATCACTGGAGATTCCAATAGTTAACTTTTCAATGGAAACTTCTTCGTTTGCTGCCGCAATTTCATTGTCCCCTACTTTGATATAAGACATATCAAGATTCACTTCTGATGGAGAAAAGTCTTTAGGCTGACGTCTTTCTTTGCCGTTGAACTCAACCAAATACTCACCAGGGTTGTTTCGAATTCTAATCAAAAATGTGTTTGAGCCACCATTAGGCAGAACATCTCCAATTGAAACAACATGCCTAGGTTTGATGCAATCGTAGCACTCATTATTTATTGGAACATCACTCCTTACTATTAGACGTAGCTTCATTTTTTCAGACTTATTGCTGGGAACCAAAACTATTTGCAATCCGGATTCTTGAGATGCAAAATTTATCAATACAGTTTCTTTAGAGATCTTTTTTGAGGCAGAAATCTGTCCTTGGATTACAACATCATTTACGATTTGTCGAGTGTAATCTTCTCGGATCACATAACTAGATTTGTCCACATTTGATTTCCAAGTAACTGGACCCAGATATCCAAACTCTCCCGGAAGAGCGAACGTTCGATTGCCCGAAAGAACAAAACCAAACACAAGGATGAAAAAAGCAACTACTCCAAATTGGAAAGCTTTTCTATTCATCCGTGTCCCACGCCTAAATTATTAAGCAATAAGTCTTTAAGCATCATTTATTCATAAATTCGATTATATTCTCCACAATATAATCAAGCATTGGTTCAGTCAATCCTGGATAAACGCCAACCCAGAATGTGCGCATCATGACAATGTCAGTATTTGTTAAATCGCCGACAACTCTGAAGTCAACATCTTTGTATGCAGGTTGCTTCAATACGTTTCCAGCGAACATTAAGCGTGTGCCGATCTTTTTGGAATCAAGGAATCTCAACAACTCTTCACGATTAACCGGGTGTTTCGGATCCAAGGTAATTGGGAAACCAAACCATGATGGCTCTGAATGCTCAGTTGCCTTTGGCATGATTAAGCCTTCGACTCCACTTAATTGTGAATATAAGTAGTTGAAATTTTTGTTTCTAGCAGCGATGAAACCATCAAGCT
>DBCB01000065.1:7247-8011 GCA_002303765.1 Planctomycetaceae bacterium UBA969 | reverse complement strand
TTGGTGGACTGAACCAACCAAATAATTACCTTATCAACTGGTAAAATGAATTGCACCCGGATATATTTCCGGGTGTTTTCATTTATATATCGGCTTTGATTGGAGAATCTAAAATGGCAATGGAATGTGTTGCAACAGCTAGGAAAGCTGAATCGATAGGTAAAAAGTTTACCATTAAAGGGTGGGTGAGAACGCGCAGGGATTCTAAAGTGGGTTTTAGTTTTCTTGAAATTAACGATGGCTCAAGTTTTGGCAATTTGCAAGTAATCGCCAACAACACATTGCAAAACTATCAAACAGACATTCTAAAGATAGGCACGGGCTGCAGCGTGGTTATCGAAGGCGTAATCAAAGGTTCCCCTGCAAAAGGCCAAGAAACAGAACTAGTTGCAGATTCAGTTCAGGTTGTTGGTTGGGCCGACCCTAATACTTACACAATGCAGAAAAAAGGGCACACTTTTGAATATTTAAGAACCCAAGCCCATCTAAGGCCAAGAACAAATACCTTCGGTGCGGTTGCTCGGGTTCGCAATCAGATTTCTAAATCAATTCATGATTTTTTTCAGGAGCAAGGTTTTCTTTACATCAACACCCCCATCATCACCCCAAGTGATTGTGAAGGGGCAGGGCATATGTTCAGGGTTACAACTTTAGATTTTCTTAACCCCAAAACAATTGCCAAGGCTGAAGACGACTTCTTTGGGAAACCAGTTTTTCTTACAGTTAGCGGGCAACTCGAAGGCGAAACTTATGCTTGCGCCCTA
>DBCB01000065.1:6773-7236 GCA_002303765.1 Planctomycetaceae bacterium UBA969 | reverse complement strand
AGGAAAAATCTATACCTTTGGCCCAACTTTTAGGGCTGAAAACTCCAATACTTCTAGGCACTTGGCGGAGTTTTGGATGGTCGAACCCGAGGTTGCTTTTAATGATCTAATACACAACATGGATCTTGCTGAATCTTTTATTAAAAGAATTATTCGTGATGCATTGAATCAATGTGGCGAAGACATGCAGTTTTTTGAAGAACGAGTAGAAAAAGGACTCATTCAAAATCTCGAATTAGTACTCAATAAAGATTTTCAGCGAATCTCTTACACTGAAGCTGTTGAAATCCTTAAAAATAGTGGGCAAACTTTTGAATTCGAAGTCGCTTGGGGCAAAGATTTACAATCAGAACACGAGCGCTATCTTGCAGAAAAACACTTTAATGGCCCTGTAATCCTGTACGATTATCCCAAAGAAATAAAAGCATTTTACATGCGACTTAACGACGATGGTAAAACCGTT
>DBCB01000065.1:2313-6665 GCA_002303765.1 Planctomycetaceae bacterium UBA969 | reverse complement strand
CAGGTTTGAACCCTGAGGATTATTGGTGGTACTTGGATCTGAGAAGGTTTGGTGGCGTACCTCATGCTGGATTTGGCTTGGGTTTAGAGAGGTGCGTTCAATTTATAACAGGCATGGCTAATATCAGGGATGTAATCCCATATCCGCGAACACCAGGCAGCGCAGATTTCTAAGGTTTAGTTAAAAAACTTATATCGAACTATGCAATAAAGGGCGTTAAACCCGTCTTTAAGGCCTATTTTTTTGCCTTCTTCATAAGTTCGTCCATCATAACTGACGGGAACTTCAAAAACACGCCATGCAGGTTTCTTTTTCTTGGCAATTTTAGCCGTGAATTCAGGCTCGAATCCAAACCGATTAGATTTGAGATCCATGCCTTCCAAAACTTCTTTTTTAAACACCTTGTAGCATGTTTCCATGTCGGTGAGATTAAGATTGGTAAGCATATTTGAAAGGATAGTAAGAATTTTGTTGGTTACCATGTGCCAAAAATAAAGCACTCGATGTTTTTCACCAATAAATCTCGAACCAAAAACAATATCCGCTTTGTTTTCAATAATAGGTTGCAGCAATGAAGGATAATCATCTGGATCATACTCCAAATCCGCATCCTGAATGATAATAACATTGCCAGTGCAGAGTTTAAACCCATCTCTGAGGGCTGCGCCTTTACCCTGGTTTACTTTCTTGTAAAGGATTTTTGTATTTTCATCTTCAAATTGGGGAAGCATTTCCCTAGTGCCATCAGTGCTAAGGTCATCAACCAGAATAATTTCTTTAGGGATGGGAACCATCCTAACTCTGCGTAAAACCTCAGTAATCCAGCGTTTTTCGTTATAAACAGGGATCACAACAGAAAGCTTGAAATTTTCAGGTATTTTATAAAGCCCAATAGCTCTGCAATTATTTAAACCAATCATGTCTGCCAGCTTTTCTATTCTGACATTATGCGCTTCAACATCTTGCCCAGATGACGAAATATTTTCTCTACCATGATCCATTAATAAATCCTTCCAGTTATGAAGATAAGTGTTTATCGGTAATAAGGTTGGTTTTGGTCAAGCTCAAAGGTCTTATCTTGTGCTGGCATTGACATAAAATTGGCGAAAACTTAAAGATGCTAAACAGTAGATAAACATTGCCGCTTTAGCATAGATGCTAGTAGATGTGGTCTTTAATCCCAGGGAGGGGAATCAAAAAATGGCTGATACAAATCAAATGAATGTTCCTTTGTGCGATTTACAAGCACAATACTTGACAATTAAACCTGAACTAGAAGCTGCTGCCTTGAGGGTGTTGGCATCTGGGCAAGCGATACTTGGGCCCGAAGTTACTAAATTTGAAGAATCGGTCGCTAAGTTTTGTGGCAGCAACTATGGTGTCAGCTGTAATTCTGGTAGTGATGCTCTTTTACTTGCTTTATGTGCTGCAGATATTGGTCCTGGTGATGAAGTTATAATCCCACCCTTTACTTTCTTTGCCACGGCAGGTGCAATTTGTAGAACAGGGGCCAAACCTGTTTTTACAGATATTGATTATTCAACTTTTAATATTGATCCCTTGCAAATTGAAAACAAGATAACTCCCCGCACAAAAGCCATCATGCCTGTGCATCTTTTTGGTCAATGCGCCGACATGGAACCGATTTGGAGAATCGCTGAACGACACAATTTATTAGTCATTGAAGATTCTGCACAATCCCTTGGTGCTGAATACCAAGGAAAAAAAACTGGAAGTCTGGCTGCCTTGGCGTGCATGAGTTTCTACCCGACAAAAAATCTGGGCGCCTTTGGTGAAGGTGGCATGGTTATTACAAACGATGCAGAGTGGGCAAATAAAATGAATTGCCTTCGCGTTCATGGAATGGAACCCAAGTACTATCACAAGTACATAGGTTGGAATGCAAGAATGGATGCAATTCAAGCGGCGTTTTGTAATGTGAAGATGAATTATTTGGAACAATGGCTAAAAAATCGCCAGGCTGCTGCAGCCAGATACGATTCTATTATTGACGAAGAACATCTAGGAAGCTTTTTGAAAAAACCTACGCGCAAACCAAATCGCAATCATACCTTCAA
Organism: Planctomycetaceae bacterium UBA969; assembly: GCA_002303765.1. Classification (GTDB taxonomy): domain Bacteria; phylum Planctomycetota; class Planctomycetia; order Gemmatales; family Gemmataceae; genus UBA969. The sequence goes on along the minus strand of DBCB01000065.1, from coordinate 4,587 downwards.
TCAATACGTGGTAAGGGTTGGTGGCGGTGAAAGAGATGCATTGGTTCAATACTTGCGATCTGAAAAAATTGGTTGTGAGATTTATTACCCTCTACCTTTACATCTTCAGGAATGCCTTCAATTCCTAGGCCATGCAAAAGGTGATTTTCCTACCAGTGAAACAGCATGTAATGAAGTGATGGCACTTCCAATGTTCCCAGAAATTACCGTGGAACAGCAAAGGCGCGTTATTAGTACCTGTGCGTCTTTCCTAAGGCAAAAAGTTCGAAAAGTGGCTTGATTTATTTTTTTAATAAATCAAGCACTGCAGATACCGTTGCGTTAATGCCTGTCTCTAAGGATGCAGGCATATCGGGGTGATAATACTCTGAATGCAATGATGGCAAAGAGGCGTTTTTGTTTATCAAAGACGCTTCATATTTTTTCTTGGCTGCAGTTCCTAAAAAAAACATGCACGAAGGAATGCCCGCTTTACCATACCTGCTAAAATCTTCACCCCACATTACTTGCTCAGGCTTTGAAACAAATTCTTTACCCAACTTATCTTCCCAAACTTTGCGCAATCTTTGAGTTAATGGAATGTCATTGGATAAGGCTGGAGTAAATTCAGTATTTCGAATTAAAATTTCTGGCTCTGGTGCATTGGCTCCAATCGCAGCAGCCTTGGCTATGCGTTCTATTCCACTTAAAACCTGGTTGCGCACATCATCTTTGAAAGTTCTTACAGTAAGTTGAAGTTTAACTTCACTAGGAATGATATTGTGCTTAGTCCCCCCATGAATTGAACCTACTGTAACAACAGCCGGATCAAGTGGGTTCACCTCTCTACTTACCAAAGTTTGCAAATCAAGGATAATTCTTGCAGCAAGAACAATGGGATCAATGGTGGCGTGTGGAGCTGCACCATGTCCGCCCTTACCTTTTACCACAATATCAACGGAATCAACATTGGCGCATGCAAGTCCTTCGCGAACAGCAATAGTTCCCGCAGGCCTTGCAGCATCGCAATGTAACGCAATGCAGAAATCTGGCTTGGGAAAATCCCTGAATAACCCATCGTCAAGCATCGCTTTTGCGCCCGCTCCAATTTCTTCTGCAGGTTGAGCAATAAAAAGCAAAGTGCCTGACCAATTGTTTTTTATCGAAGTTAAAATCCGGGCAGTTCCAACCCAGTTTGTCATGTGCAAATCATGTCCGCATGCGTGCATGACTCCCGTATCTAATCCTTTATCATTTCTGGCTACAGATTTGCTTGCATAAGGAAGTTTGGTATTTTCTAGCACAGGCAAACCATCCATATCAGTTCGCACTAAAACAGTAGGCCCTTTGCCATTTCGAAAAACACCAACAACTCCAGTTCTTCCGATTTTCTCCTTAACTTCAAAACCAAGTTTTTTTAATTCTGAAGCGAGAACAGCGGCAGTCTTAAATTCTTGGAAGGATAATTCAGGGTTAGCGTGAAGATATTCATAAAACTTCATTAGTTCGGGTGTGTGCTTTGTTGTAATCTCCTTGGATAACTCCTCACTAAAAGCTGTGGTTGTGTAAAACATCTGGACAATAATAAAAACAAAAAACAAATGTTTGAACATGAACATGAGAGGTTTCCTCGGGAATACTTTGGTGAATCAAACCTTTTTAATGTTTTATACCGGATTTAACTTTACAGTTAGCGAAATTAGCTATAATTCCAATTGTGGTTTTGGTTACCTTAAGGAAGGGGATGGTCATGCAGTTCAGAACAATTCCGCTTGCTCAAAGGCAAGATATATTTTTTAAACTTGTTACTTTGCAGGATGCGAAGAGCAAAGGCATTAGAGAATCTAAAAAGATTATTATCGATCAATTTCAAATCGATGATGCTACTCTTGAAAAAATCACTGAAGAAGGAATGGATCGTAATTGGCCACCTTTATCAGATAATGAAGAAGATAGTCAGGTTCCAGATTCTGATGTCGATATGGATTCGGTAAAATCGATCGTTTCAACAGAAGAAGCGATTGAAACCATTGAGTCCGCTGACGTAGAAACTAAATCTACCGAAACAACTGATGAAGTAACGCATTTACCCGAAGCGTAATCCTTTATCTGGTTCCTGATTAAACAATTAACGATAATAAAAAAGGCCCCATAAAAGGGGCCTTTTCTTTTTTAGCTGAGCCTACTTTAATTGCTCTAACAAGAATGTACCTTTCTTATTAGAAGTGATGATATCTAATTTGCCATCACCATTGATATCAACAATAGCAAATTGAGTTCCAATCCCAGAATCAT
>DBCB01000065.1:0-2297 GCA_002303765.1 Planctomycetaceae bacterium UBA969 | reverse complement strand
CTAAAACAACAGGATTAAAAGTTATTATACCATCCGAACTTTTGCTGCCTTTAAGCATATAAACATAAGCAGGTAAACTTGAACCAGGCTCACTTTTTCCATGCGAATAAAACCTTTTACCTGTGACCATATCTTTTACGCCATCCCCATCTAAATCAACAAAATGCATGGCGTGTGTTTCAGAAACTAACTCAGGGAATAAAACCCGAGTATTAAAAGTTGGTTCCTTGGCATTATCTTTGTCTTTGATCTGCTTGTGCCACCAAATGCCATATTTATGCGCTGAACTAGAAAGTACATCAACCAATCCGTCGCCGTCCAAATCGATGGCGTGCATATCTGCGGCAGAATCACCAATTTTGGCAGCATGAAATACCCAAGGTTTTCCTTCATATTTGGCAGGTTGTTCCCACCACCCGCCAGTACAAATAACATCCATTTTACCATCTTTATTGATATCCCCGATTCCTAAGCCATGAGCGTACTTGAAAGTTCCAGGGATTTCTTTGCCTTCCGAGCTTGGCAAGCTAATGGGATTCATTGTCCAAGTTTTAGTTGGATCATCACTATTAGGGGTAAAGAAAGCCATTTGCCCCATGTGCTCTTGTTTTGCAGGTTGAGTACCCATGAGAAGAACTTTTTTCCCGGTGCCCAAAAGATCAACATAAAGGGGGGTTTCGTTGCATGCGCTCGACCAAATTTCGTGCTGCTTCCAGTTCCCATCTTTGCCTTTGGGATTTTCAAACCAATGGCATGGCGCACCTGGAAAACCAATGACGATTAAATCTGGGTATCCATCTTTATTGATATCATCTGCCCAGCAAGCGAAAGATTGACTATACCCTTTAAGGCCGTCCCCGTAATTTCCAGGTTTTCGAATTTCATGCATTTTCCAGTTCGGGGCTTCATACCAAGCTTCACCGTTGAGGATGTCCATCTTTCCATCTTTGTTAACATCAGCCACTGCAACCCCTTCAGACCGGAAAACCATGTCGATATTGGTTTTCTTCCAATTTGGGGATGGGGGCAAAGCTTTAATGGGGTCAGCATTAACAGTAAAAGCCAGAATAGGCAGGAAAACAAAAGATAACATCATGAAAAACTTACTCCGAGGTATAGGATATCTTCCCCATATTTGCTAAAGGGAAATTAAATCACCTGCTTAATATAATTGATAAATGAATATTTGCGAAAACAAAAATGTATTCAGTAACAAATTAATTACACAAGGATGGGTATCGATTTTGCCGGAACGGAAATAATGTTTCAAACCATTTTTCTTAACATCTTTTTCACAAAGAACTTAATTTTTACTAAACTTTTATTAGGGAAGACACTTGGTTCGCTTTACAATTAATCAAGTTGGTACGAAGCTATTAAAAGGAAAACAAACATGAGCAAAAAGATGTTGGACTTGGTTCTTCCCCGAATTGCAAGAGTGCTTAGCCGCCAATTAAAAAGTTATCGCGCAGGTACAATTGATGACGCAACTTTTTCAGACAAATTCGATTCGATTCTTCAACAACAATGTGAATGGCTTAACAAGCAAGGTTTTCAAAGTGTCGATGCATCAATAACAGTACATGCCGCCCTTATCGTTTTAAGTTCCCCTGGATTAAAAGCAGAATCAAAGCGCCTTGATACTCCTCTTGAAGTTATCGAATTCAGGGCAATCTGCGAATCGGCAAAAGACCTTGGCGAAACATTAGGCGTTCCAACTTACGAAGTTGTGGAAAAACTTAGCAGTTTGCTAGCATTTCATATGAAATAGCTAATTTACCTGTTCAGGCTTTTGATTAATTCCTGAAGGTTTTTTCTGTTAAGAGGAAGGTTATTGTTGTCAACATAATCAATATTAAGGGCCTCCCAGCCATCTTTACTGGAGGTATCAACTTTAATAACCGCATCACCAAGATATTTTTTGTTTGACACAACCCCGAAGTACTCCATCTTCAAGTTTATTTCTGATCTGTTTTCCTTGTCTTTTACTTTAACGATTTCATACTTTACCATTTCAATTTTTTGGGCTGTTGGGTGAACAGCCTTGATTACAGCTTTTCCCAACTCAGCCATGAATGTTTTTTCTTCTGAATTTCTTTTCTTAAATGAAGGCATATCATCATTTATCCAGCTTCGGACACTAGCTCCAGTCACCAAAAACACGAATCCTGCAAAAAAACAAAGTGGTAGCCAGTAATTTTCCTTGCTATTCATTACTTATTACTCCTTAATGATTTACTTACCCAATTCAAAAGGATCTTTGTAATGAGTAAGACAAAATTTCAACTTCTATTTCT
>DBCB01000330.1 GCA_002303765.1 Planctomycetaceae bacterium UBA969 | reverse complement strand
AAATTCAAAATCCGGATTCAGAAACTAAGTAAATTTACTACCATGCCAATGAAACCTTATAAAGTGCTCTGCCTTCAATCCGAGTGCAAGAACTTGGCTAATTTTAAAATTGCATCCCGCTGGAGCGATGGAGGCGTTGAAGAGTTGAAAACTTATGCTCTTACTTGCGAAAAGTGCCTTCCTGTAGCGTTTGCTCAAAGTTTTGAAAAACATAAAAGTTGCAGGACCATCCCGGGTGAAGTCCTGGAATCACCCATGATATTTGAACTTCATACAGGTAGGCATTCTAATCAACTGGTGCGAAGAACGGATCTCGAAGCTTCTTCTATTTCTTAACGGTAATCGAAAACCTACTGATGAATCTTATTTTCATAATCATGTTTGGTGTTCTACCCATGCAATTGACTGCCAAGCCAGCATTTCATGCGCATAATGATTATCTGCATACACGTCCGCTTTTCGATGCGCTTGATCAAGGTTTTGATAGCGTTGAAGCAGATGTTTTTTTGGTTAAGAATGAACTTTTGGTTGGGCATTTCTTTTGGGAAACTAAACCCGAACGCACCTTAGAAAGCCTTTACCTGTTACCTCTTTCCAAACTCCATAAAGAGGGCAAACTTAAAAATATCTGGCTCATGGTGGACATCAAAACCAATGAAGCCGAGCCTTCTGCGATACTCCTTGATCAGCAGCTTCGTCGTTACCCCGGGCTCTTTTCCAAGGTTGGAGAAAAAGATAACGCTCCGGTGAAAGTTTTACTTTCAGGAAATATGCCCCGCGAGTGGGTCTGTTCTGGGAAAAGCAATTTATTGCGACTTGATGGCAGAGAGGCGGACCTCGGTAAGGCGGATCAGGCTGGGATTTTTCCCTGGGTCAGTGAGCCTTGGTCCAAGCATTTTTCCTGGAAAGGCAAAGGCCCCATCTCTGAAATTGAAAAAGCCAAGCTTAAAACGATGGCATTGAAAGCGGCGTCTGCAAATCAGCAATTAAGATTTTGGGGTGCCCCAGATCTCCCCGAATGTTGGAAAATTCAAGCCGAATCTGGTGTGCAACGCATTGGAACCGACAACCTCCCAGGCCTTGCCAAACAAAAATTCAACTGAGGTTCATACCGATTTTGGTTTCTTTTCTGCCATGGGAAGTGCATAAATAAAGGTGCCTTCTTTTTTAGTACCGACACTCAAGCAGATAAAAAACTCATTCTTAATGCAGGCACTCAATGTTTCTATGTCGTTGCTGATATCGATCGTGTATTGCAATTGAAGATCGGGCCAAGTGTATACATAAACCTTGTTGCCCCCGCCCGCAAACAGGTAGTTTCGTTCCGCAAGATAAAGCCCCGTGATTTCGTGGGAGTGCTCAAGCGAATGGGTTTCTTTTCCAGAGATGATATCCCAAATTTTTACAAGCCCATCGGTCCCAGAAGTGATTATTGTTTTACTGTTCTCTGCAGCAATAACCCTCCATACTTTTCCGGGATGGCTTCCTAGATCTGTTTTTGTTTTTGATTCGATGTTCCAAATTTGAACTTTGCCGTCCCAACTTCCTGTAGCAAGCCATGCTCCTGTGGGGCCAAATGCGAGTGTGTAAGTGATTCTACTTTCTGCATTGAAAGTGTGGGTGCAATTACCTTTTTTAAAATCCCAAATTTTGATGAGTCCATCGCAGGCGCAAGATGCGATTTTTGAAGCATCTCTGGAAAATTGCACACTGTTAACGCTTGATTTATGACCTATAAGCTCGTTTACCAAAATGTTGGAATCAAGGTTCCAAAGAGAGATTTTGTTGGCGTCTGAGCCGGTTGCAGCAAATGGGCTTTCAAGCGGAGCAAGAGTAGCGCAAGCGCCACCATGTTCTTTACCAAAAGATTCGATTAGGGTGCCCGATTGAATGTTCCAGACTGCGGGGCCGTATGCACCATTTGAAATCCCCATGGTTTTTCTTGAAGGATGAGTTTTGAATAGCATGGAGCCGATTGAGATTTCACGAACCGGGCCTATATGATGCTGGGGAGATAATTTGTGAATAAAGGTTGGTGCAGAAATTTTGAGGGACCAGGGATCTTGATTGCTCGCTTTGGGTTTCGATATCAAATGATAGCTCAAATAAGCCACCCCCAATCCCCCTACGCTTCCTCCTAATATTTGCCTACGCGATAACAATGGTTTTTTTAAGCTCGACTTTTCCAAATTCTTGACGAATTCTTTGCAGTCTTTCCAGCGGTTTTGGGGCTTTTTCGATAGAGCTTTTTCCACCACTGCCTGTTGATCTTCAGATAGTAGTTGTAGATTGGGTGTTCCCCGGAGGTGCCCTGCAACTATTTCTGCTGCGGTACCATCAAAGGGCAATCTTCCTGTTGCAAGCTGGCAAAAAGTGCAAGCAAGGCTGTATTGGTCACTTTGCCTGTATGTTTTTCCTTCAAAAAATTCAGGGGCAGCAAAAGCCAGAGTCAGGGTCCCGGTATGGCTGGTCATGGTATGTGAAAGCAATCGGGCTAGCCCAAAATCCCCTACTTTAAGCACTCCATTTACCAGAAGAAGATTTTGCGGTTTGATGTCGCGGTGCTGAATGCCCTGATTGCCTATTCCATGCTGGGGATCGTTAAGGAAATCAATAGCGGTAGCTGCTTGGTGCATGAAGGGAAGCAAGTCATAAAAAGGGAGGTGAGAGGCGCCGGATTTTTTTGCCGCAGTGAATGAATCGAAAAGGGTTCCATCTGCCAACTCCATCAGCACGAATAAAAAGGTATCGGTTTCTTTAAGTTCAAAAATTTTTAAGAGGTTGGGGTGATCCATGGCTTGCAGCCAAGCCAGAGTTGTTTTTTCAATTTCTGTAGAGCCCTTATCCTTGGGCAATATTTTAATCGCCAAGGTTTTAAGTGCTTCGTTTTTACCCCGCCAAACTTGCCCAAACCCACCTTGCCCGATTAGTTTTTCTAGAATTACGCCCGGTATTGGCTGATCCCCGCTTGCAAATTGATAAAGCGGCAGAGGATTAGTA
>DBCB01000139.1 GCA_002303765.1 Planctomycetaceae bacterium UBA969 | reverse complement strand
CCTTTGAGTTTCAGCCTTGCGACCATACTCCCCAGGCGGGGTACTTAACACTTTTGCTTCGACTGTGAACCCATGAAAGTCCACAATCTAGTACCCATAGTTTAGGGCTAGGACTACCGGGGTATCTAATCCCGTTTGATCCCCTAGCTTTCGCGCCTCAGCGTCAGAAGAGGTCCAGCACATCGCTTTCGCCACTGGCGTTCCTTCAGATATCTACGCATTTCACCGCTCCACCTGAAGTTCCACATGCCCCTACCTCCCTCTAGACAATCAGTATCAAAGGCACTTCTCCAGTTAAGCTGGAGGATTTCACCATTGACTTGATCACCCGCCTACGCGCCCTTTAAGCCCAGTGATTCCGAATAACGTTTGCACGGTTCGTCTTACCGCGGCTGCTGGCACGAACTTAGCCCGTGCTTCCTCCAGGGGTCACTCAACCTTACGGCTTGTTTCCCCTCGACAGTGCTTTACAACCCGAAGGCCTTCATCGCACACGCGGCGTTGCTCGGTCAGACTTTCGTCCATTGCCGAAGATCCTCGACTGCAGCCTCCCGTAGGAGTTTGGCCAGTGTCTCAGTGCCAATGACGCGGGTCGTGCTCTCACACCCGCTAGACATCTTTGCCTTGGTGGGCCATTACCCCACCAACTAGCTAATATCATATGGGCCCCTCTCGAGGCGTAACCTTTACTAAGTCATCGATGCCGACAACTTAGGCCGTCCAGTATTACCCATCCGTTAGAATGGCTATCCCAGACCTCAAGGTAGGTTACCCATACATTACTGCCCCTTTCGCCACTTTCCTCTAGGAGTTACCCCCCAGAGACTCGTTCGACTTGCATGCCTAATCCACGCCGCCAACGTTCATTCTGAGCCAGGATCAAACCCTTCAATAATATATGCGTGAAGCCCGAAGGCTTCTGAATAACGGATCGACTTTCGACATGCGAAAATTTCACCGGTTCAAATCGCAGAAGAGTCTGATGTTCGCTTAAAATTGGTTTTCGCTCAAAGAACTTGAAAGGTTATGAATTTCTTCATAACTCGCAAGGATTGCGTCTACCTAACTTTAAGCAGACACATCCTCGCTATTTGGCTATAATCATCGAATTGTCAAAGATCCATTAAATGTGACCAAAGATCACACTGTCTAATTAATTCGGCCAGCCGAGGCTGACTTCTTTAACTCGACATTTTTTCTTTCCTCAGTTATGAGGATAATTTGAGTATAGGCTTCATTTCCGTGGAGTCAACAGTTGGAATAAATATTTTTTAAAGCATTCATTTTTAAGGCATTTTATTGCTGTTTCTCTTCATCTTTCCTGCATAATATTTTTTAAGCACTCCGGTTTTTCTAAAATAACACTGGGTTTATTTCTTTGATTTAGGGTAAACAAACATGGCTTCTCCAAAAGTTTTCATTCTTAGAGCTCCTGGTTCCAACTGCGATATGGAAACGCATTTCGCATTTGAAAAGGCAGGTGCCCGCCCAGAACGCATACATATACTCCAACTTCGGGAAAACCCTTCAATTCTTAAGCAATTTCAAATCCTGGTCATTCCAGGGGGATTCACTTATGGGGATGATGTTGCTGCAGGAAAAATATTGGCTTCTCAGCTTACCCATTTTCTCCAATCCGAGCTTCGAGCTTTTCGTGATTCCGAAAAGCTCATTCTTGGGGTTTGCAATGGCTTCCAAGTATTACTTAAGGCTGGCCTTATTCTGCAACCGGATCAAGATGGCCCTGTTGCCACCTTAGCTCACAATGCCTCAGGCAAATTCGAGACTAGATGGGTCAATCTTGAAGTTCGACCTGATAATTGTCCCTTCCTTACCGGACTTTCTTCCCTTTTTGTTCCTACTGCTCATGGTGAAGGCCGTTTCGTGTCCCGCGAAGAATGGATGCTTGATGGCCTCGAAAAATCAGGCAGAGTTGTGCTTCGTTATGTCAACCCGCAGGGCAAGCTAGATGGTTTCCCGCACAACCCTAATGGTTCCCAAGGAAACATCGCAGGACTTTGCGACCCATCTGGCAGGGTTCTTGGCTTGATGCCACACCCTGAACGACATGTATTGCCAACTCAACATCCGAGTTGGACTCGTAACGGTTTGCAAAAAGAGGGCGAGGGTTTCGCAATTTTTAAAAACGCTGTAAAATACTTTGAGTAATGTCTTTTCTAATGAGGCTCATCAAATGCCATTTAACACTTTTGAAGACAAGACTTTCACGCAGTTACTTGAAATGGCAATCTCTGAAGATATCGATTCTTCTGGGGATTTGACCAGCAAAGCCACATTGCCATCGGATTTAAAAGGAAAAGCAACCTTGGTAGGCCGCACAGATGGGGTTCTTGCAGGAATCGAGGCTGGCGAAAGGGTGTTGCGAAAAATTGCGCCTGAAGCTGAATGGTTTTCACTCATGGAAGATGGTGAACCATTAAAGCATGGAAGTTTGATTGCTAAAATTCAAGGTCCGATGCGCGGCATTTTATCTGCGGAACGAATCATACTGAATTTCATGCAACGACTTTCAGGAATAGCAACTCTAAGTGCAAAATTTGTTGCTAAGGTGCATGATCTTCCCGTAAAAATTTTAGACACTCGAAAAACGACACCTGGTTGGAGATACCTCGATAAATATGCAGTAAGATGTGGCGGTGGGCACAATCATCGAATGAATTTATCCGATGGGATTTTAATTAAAGACAACCATTTGGCAGCTTTAGGCGGAGGGCCGGTTGCGATTCGACAATCAATCTTATTATCGAGGCAATACTTTCCAGGCACATGGGATATCGAGATCGAAGTGGATAATTTGGAAATGTTTGAGTGCGCATTGCAGTCTTCCCCCACGATTATTCTTCTAGATAACATGAGCAATGAAGATATGAATGCTGCGGTTCAGCGAAAAAATGCTATAGCGCCCGATGTTTTGCTTGAAGCCTCAGGCGGAATTACCATCGCAAATGTACGGGAAGTAGCATTAACAGGGGTTGATCGGATAAGCATCGGCGCAATCACGCATTCTGCACCAGCATTGGATTTAGCGTTGGATTATAATTTTTCATGATGCCAACGAAGCCAACAAGCATCTGGGAACTCGACCACAAGGTGATTGGAAAATTAACCTGGCACTTCGATGAACTTGATAGCACCTCGAATCAAGCTGCAACTCACTCTGGGGAAATAGCAAATAATGGGCTAGCAATAATTGCTGACAGCCAAACTTATGGAAGAGGCCAGCATGGGCGGGTTTGGAATGCAAATAAAGGGCAATCGGTTTTACTTTCGGTACTGTTGTTTCCCCCCGCTTTTTTAAGGCGGCCAGCAATACTCACTGCTTGGGCTGCAGTTGCTGTAAGCAATACGATTCAAGATTTTCTTGGCACAAGAGCAAGTATAAAATGGCCCAATGATATTCTGGTGGATGGCAGAAAAATGAGCGGTATTTTGATTGAGCAATCCGCTGGCACCATAGTTGGAATAGGTCTTAATATTTTGCAAACGCCTTTAGAATTTGCAACCTTGGGATTACCTTTTGCTACTTCGATGCAGCAATTCACTCCGCACCCATTAAACACCCATGAAATCGCAAAACGACTTCTTTCAAACCTTGATGAAATCTACCATCAATTACTTGATGGAAATGTACAAATGCTTGAAAAAGACTGGGTTTCTGGGATGGGATTATTAGGCAGAGAAGTGCTGCTTGAAGAGCACGGAAAAAAGCATGAAGGAAAACTTTTAAATCAATCGTTTGCATACTTGGAACTAGAATCATCTACAGGAACCAAGCAACAATTTGTTCCCGAAAACATTTTGCACTTAAGCGCATTTAATCCCTACGCAGAAAGCCAACCTTGATCAATCCGCTCAGCCTAAGAATAACTGCTGAAGAGGCATTTAAAATAAACAACAATGATACAAGTTGTTGTATTTTGGATATTAGAAGTAGGGTTAGCAAACAACAAAGCAATTGGAAAATTTCTAGCTCTGTCAGTTTAGAAGCAAATGCTGAAGAAATTAATTCTTGGGCTATAGGCATTGATAAAAATAACTGGGTGTTTTTTTATTGTGCCTGACCGGATGACGCTAGCGCGGCCAGTTGGGCCAAGCATCTTAGAGGCATTGGGTTTTCGAAATCTTTTGCTATTCGTGGCGGGATAGAAACGTGGAAACAAGCGGGCGGATTACTCGAACCTTTGAAAAAGAAAATGCTATTCCTCGATAAAACTTTTGCTGATCCCCACGAAAACCTTGCGTTCGATGAGGCGCTTTTGCTTCAGGCTGAACTGGGGCAGTTGGACGAATGTTTGCGCATCTGGGAAATTCAAGAAAACGCTGTAATTCTAGGCTCTGGTGGCATATTTCATGACGATGTAAAAGAAGCGGAATGTCTAAAAGCCAAGGTGCCAATTTTAAGGCGCTCTAGCGGCGGAGGCACCGTTTTACTGGGAAAAGGTTGCTTGCTTTTTTCCCTTATTCTTCGAACCGATACTCGGCCTGGTTTGGCAACCATCAAAAGTTCTTATGTCAGCATCATGGAACAAATCGCAAGCTGTTTAGGTATTTCTGGCATTACACATGATGGCACCAGCGATCTGGCTTGGGATAATAAAAAGTTCTCCGGTAATGCTCAACAACGAAAAAGTGTTTTCATTTTGCATCATGGATCCATCCTTTATGATTTCAATATCGGGATGATCCCAAACTATTTAAAGCACCCTACAAGGCAGCCCGAATACCGCCTCGACAGAGTGCATGAACAATTTTTAACCAACCTGCCCATCGCAAGAAGCGAGATCGTTTCACGATTGCAAGACTCGTGGAAGGCAACGCAAAACCTACAAGATCTTCCGCTTGATACGATGAACAAACTTGTGCAGGAAAAGTATTTATTAGATAGTTGGACCCGAAGAAGATGAGGGTTGTTGAGGCAATTGATCAACCAAGTTGAGCAATTCTTGAAGCCTACTTATACAAGCGGCAAGTGAACTTGCAGCCATTTGAAAATTTGTATGATCCGAGAATGTTTTAAAGTTTTCCTGATAGTAGATGTTAGCTTTTTTTAAACGACTAAACTTGCCATTTAACCTATGAAAAAAGTCGGCCCAATCTGCACGTTGATAAGCGGGCTCGGTCGCACGAATGTAATCAAACAGGGTTCTTGGGACTTCAAGCATATTTTCATCGTCTTGAATTTCATCCGCGTGCTTTAAGAATGTTCGAATCATCCAGAGGTGTGCAAGCACACCCTGGAATGAAGCTATCAATTCATCCTGATTCATAAGGTTCACCTAGCTGGGGCAGAGTTGGGCTTTGCAGCAGGAGGGCCAGCTTGAACTTCGGATTGCTCCTTGGAAAGCAGAACCAAAAAGGCACCTGAAGCGACGGAAATAATGCCAATCCAAAGCAATGGCCCGGGAGTATGCTCCATACCAAAATGAAGGAAATCTCCATTTTTCGAAGGATGCCATAGCAAGCTGACGAGGGTATTGATCACGGGTGCGAGGCCAAAAATCAAAGGAGCGATGTAAACCCTAAAAGAGGCTGGTGGCAACCCGCTTTTCTTTGCAGCATCCACGGCTGCCTTCGAGGCAAAAATTACGCAAATGGCACCAACTGCTCCCGCAACGCCCGCAAGGCTTGAAAATACCAAGCCTGGGGTACTTAATTTAGAAGGCCATGCAAAGCTTGGAACTCCAGCGCCCATAAGACCTGCAGGAATTAGCACCGCCATCAAGAAGTATGCCAATCCAACGCAAAGTATTGACATGAGCCTGCCGCCTAACTCACCTGGTTTTCCGGTTAGTTCTAACCCGCCATAAAATATAATCGGGACATAAGTGCCCCACGCAAGGCCCGCCAAGACAACAAACAAGATCCACTCAGAAACGAACTCCACTTTCTCAACTGCTTTAGTTTCAGCAACAGCGGAAGTAGAAGGTGCAACTATTGGGGCGGAGGGTTTAATTTCAGAAACTTCCTTGGAGTAAAGAACTAAAAAAGCGCCCAACCCAACGAGAATAATACCAAGGAACAACTTATAGCCAGGCACTTTCTCCAAACCAAAATGCCAAGGCTGATCAGGTTTTGGATGCCAGAAAAGGCTAACCAAGGTGTTGATTACAGGAGCAAGGCCAAAGATTAGAGGGGCAATATAAATGCGATAAGTGTTTTCTGGCAGGCCTAAGGCATTAGCAGAATCAACAGCAGCCTTAGAAGCAAAGATTACGGAAATCGCACCAAGGGCGCCCATAACCCCAGCAAGCCCGGAGAAAATCAAACCTGTCTTTTTCATTTGTGGCCAAGCTTGCTGCTTGGTCAAAAACAATACCAATGGAATCAGAACCGCAAGTACAAAATAAGCCATGCCAACGCAAAGGATGGAAGTCAGCCTACCGCCCAAGGTGCCGCGCTCTGTGGTTAATTCTCTGCCACCATAAAAAACAATGGGAACATAAGTCCCCCAAGCAAGGCCAGCAAGAATGACATAGAACAACCAACCAAAATTTTTCTGCATGAACCAACTCCTAATTAAACTGACTCTTTAAGCTAAACTTACTCTTTACGCATGGCCGCGACAAAATTATTTGTACGAATCGACCAAAGGCTTGCAACGCAAACCATCAACCCAAAGAAAAACATACCGCCTTGCAATAAAGCAAGAACGCCCCAGCGGGTTGCTGTGGAATGTTCAAGCGGAAGCACAGAGACAAGCGCAGCAAGGGTACCAATCCCCAAACCAAGAAACAAAAGCAATGCATGTTCCAATAGCATAACAAGCACAACATCGACTTGGGTAAAACCAAGTGCGGAAAGTAAGCCGAGCTCTGCTCTTCGTTCCCAAACCGAGCGTGCTAGCACCGCTGCAACGCCCATAGTACCAATAAGAAGCCCAATGGTGCCAAGTCCCTGAAACATTGATAAGTAAGCATTTTCGACAGATGCAAATCGTTCGACAAGATCTTTTGATTTAGAAACTTTGGCCCCGTAGTCAGACAATCCGATTTTAAAAGCCTCTTCGATTTCAGAAAGATCTTTAGAATCTGCATCAATTAAAAAATATTGATAGCCTTGCTGCTGGGGATAGAATTTCAAAAACTGCGATTCACCTATGAGGATTTCGCTTTGAAAAACAGATCCTTGAAACAGCCCCGCAAACTTGAGAAGCTCATCTTTTCCAGAGGCATCCTGAATTTTATAATCTTTACCCAACCCAGAATGAATCATCCATTCAACGGTGTTTTTTTCAACAAAAGCATTTACGAACGGGTTACTGGAATCGAGAAGTTTCCAAGGGTTTTCCAAAGGTTCTGTAGTAGCAGAAAACAAAAAACCACCTCGTTGTTGCAGGGAATTGGGCACACCTAAAATTCTGGGTTTAGAGGGTGCAAAAAGGTTCAAGCAACTTGCATCATCGCCAGGATTGAATCTTAGGCTGTAAACCTTAACATCCTTCAAAACATTTTTGAATCGATCAACTTGCTGCCGGGCGCGTTGTGGATTTCCTCGATTACTTTTTTGCACACCATCAAGAATGGTTTCGATCCCCGAAGGGCCATCAAGCCCTGAAAGCACGGGAATATTAGTTTCTACGACAATGCTAAAACCGCCGGTGCCAGAATTTTTGCCAGTGTTGCTATCAGCTTCTTTTCTGAATGGTTCAACCGCAATAATGAGAAAAGCAGCGCTAGAAAGAAGCCCAGCGGTAAGAAGTGATCGGGTTTTATTACGCGCCATGTTTCGTAAAGCAAGCCTAGCTAAGCCATCAAGTCCATGACCAAAAACCATGATTTTATAGACATACCGCAAGAATGCGCCAAGGAAAAATAACCCCGAGGTAAGTACTAACCCACCAGCACCAAAAAACTTCAAGGCTTTTAATTCATGATCCTGACTTGAGGGGAGAAAAAGCATACCGAAGCCCAGTATCATAAATAGCGAGCCATAAATCAAAAGCGAAAGAGGTTGTTTGGAATTCAAAACTGTCGAATCAAGATAACCACCTTTGATCAAAGTCATTACCGATGTTTTCACCAAGGTTCGTGAAGTTCGAAAAATAGCTACTGCACTCATAATGAAAGCCAGAACGAATCCCATGCAAAGGGTTTTAAATGGAATGTGTAATTTAAGGATTTGTTGAAGCGAGCTATCAGGCCAATTCGATTTCAGATATTGCAGTAACCCTATAGCATAAACACAAGCAACGCCTAAACCCAATAGCACACCTAACCCAGCAACAAGCAGGCCTTCAAGAAGCAACAAATGCGCAACTTGCTTTTGAGTAGCGCCAAGGGCAAGAACGGTGCCGACCTGAGATGCTCTGCGTTCAAGGTGCAAGCGAAAGAGTAGTGCGACAAGAATTAAAGCAGAGAGGATGAGAAAAAAGCTGAAGCCTACGAAAAGCCCAGAGAAATCCGTGCCCGACTGGCTAGATTGTTGGAACCTTGCGCGAAGATCTTGAAAAACAAATCCAACCGAAATGGGGTCAATCAATTTAAGCAATCGAGCCTGAAAATCAGCAGCAAAACCATCTGGGAAACTTAAGTTTGTTGGATAAACCCTGATGGAGGTAATTTTCCCAAACCTACTACCCCAAAGATTCTTTGCAGCATCAAGGTCAATAAAAGCCTTGGGTACCGATCTAAAATCCTGCCAGTATTTTTCATCTCGTGGCTTGATCCGCTTGTTGTCATAGGGGAAAGGTGGGTTCCAAGAATCCAGCGAAAGCTTATCTGTAATTCCAGGGAAATCTGGAGTAATTTCAGGGTCGACAAGATTAATTTCTGCTGGAATATATCCTGCAAATTGAAAAGAATCTTTTTTCTCGATGGGTTTTCCAACCACTTCGGGAAGAAAATACTCAAGGCTGACGAGATCTCCAAGGGCAGGTTTTAAAGGTGATTCATTCCAATCGAGCAACCAAATTTTCTGCCCCGGCTTATCATTTGCTGCAAGCTTAACTCCCAACTTTTTTTGCAAGGTTGCATCGATTCCCGCAATGACGGAGTAAGGAACAACGTTGTTCTTTTCTTGAATATTATTGGCCAGATAAACCATGATTTGCGAAGACTGCAATCCCATCTCTTGAATTAAATCATCTGCTTTTTGGGCAAGGTTGGGAGAAACCAACATTTGACTACTCTCGAGGGAGTAATAATTCCGGTTGGCACGAAAAAACTTTTGCACACTTTCGATGTCGATTGTGCCTGCTTGTGATTGAAGTAATGGGATTAGCTTTGAGGGCATTTTTCCCTGATATTCTCGCTTTTCCAAAACTTGATTCTTATCACGATCAAATTTCGCAAACAAATCCAAGGCTCGGTCTTCAGGGCCTTTGAATGTCAATTCATAATCTGAAAGTGTCAACAACGAACGAAATTTATCCTGCATCCCCGATTTACTTGTAAGAATCGAATTGATTTTCGAAGTGATTCCTAACTTTTCCTGCAGCAGTTGCAATGGTACAAAAATAGTTGCAGGCGCATCCATCCCAGGAAACAAATTGAAACCCGCATACTTATCAGAACGATCCAGCACTTTTTCTACTTCAAGTGTGATGGAGTCAACCACATCCTCACGATTGCCCAGAAAAGACTCTCTAGGAATAGCGCTTGGTTTTTCGATTCTCAACACAACATTTTGCTTCTCGGAAATCTTTAACCCAATAGCAGCTTGATGATTAAGCCATGCACCCTTTAGGTTTTTCCACTGCGCACTTTTCCCTGCATCTTGCCAGAACTCTTCGGGCACTGCGACAACTTGGGCACTGCTAATTTGTGTTACCAAGCAATCTTGATCATCCCGAACCTGAATTGAAGCTTTAAGAATAATGGCGGGGATTGCCGTTTTCTCTCCAAGTTTAACGACGATTTGTTCATTGAAGAATCGTTGCGCAAGAACTGCTTCATTAACCCAAATAAGCTTATTTTTAACTGTATCTGCTAAACTTCCACGAAGAGAATCCCCAACAAGAAGTGCACCGGTCAACGAAGCAGTGGCAATAACAATGCCCATAAGAACCGCGAGGTTGCCTTTGAGATGAAATCTGGCAGTATTGACAACAAATTGGCCCAAGCTAAAAGACATAGAATTAGTTCGCCTTTAAATCAGTTGGAAGATACTGCTTGCGCTAGGATACCATCATCCATGGTCATGACTCGGGGAAATAATTTTGCAAGTTCGAGACTATGAGTAACCACAATTAGAATATTTTTTTCTTCTTCATGAAGCTTTAGAAGCAAACGCATAATATTATCAGCATTTCTTTTATCAAGATTACCTGTGGGCTCATCCGCAAGCAAAAGCCTTGGGCGCATAATAAGAGCTCGGGCAACAGCAGCCCTTTGTCTTTCTCCGCCAGAAAGTTCGGAAGGCATATGGTCCATTCTGTTTTCAAGCCCAACCCTTGCGAGCAAATCCTTGGCAAGTTGAATGACTTCAACTTTTGGTGTAGAGCCTAACAATGAAGGCAAAAGCACATTTTCAAGCACGGTACATTGAGGCAATAGATGGTGATCTTGAAAAACAAAACCAACTTTTTGATTACGATAATGGGCAAGGTCTGTTTCATTCATTGCGAGAGGGTCAAGGCCATCGAGAAGGATTTTTCCTGCACTGGGTTTATCAAGCCCACCCAAAACATGAAGGAAAGTACTTTTCCCAGAACCTGATTGGCCCATGATCGCAAGAGATTTGTCAGAATCGAGATCCAGATCAATGCCACAAAGCACAGGCAATGAACCCGAGCGTGTGATAAACTCCTTGCGAATCTGCCTAACTTGTAAAGTCATTAAAACTCCTTATTTTCGTGATGCCAAGAGTGCAAGTGCGCCCAAGGCATAAAAGGAATATTCGACATCCTTGCCCGCATCCCAAGACCCGCCATGAAAACCACCTTGGATATTTCCCGTGGACAATACATATTGCGAGATTTTATCTAAAGGAAGCTCATCAAGGGCATCAAGTTCCGCCAATGACCAAAGCGAAGTAAAAGTGGAAAGGACATCGCAAAAGGGAATGCGATGATTCGCTTTAAAACCATTTTCATCACCCATCATACCCTTGTAAAAATTGATGAGATTATTTTTCATATCCCCCTGCAGCAACTGTGGCGCAATGGCACGCAAAATTCCCATGCCTGCAGCGGTGGGGTTGGTTCCACTTTTTCTCATAGGGCCGTATTCAACAAAACCGCCATCGGTTCGAAGGCGGGAATGAACAAAAGCTACCAGTGAATCAGGAGCAGCGATTTTTTTCCCGATTAATTGATGGCAAAGCAATGCAAGAAAACTCATGTAGGTGCTGGATTCTTTACCACCTGGAACTTTACCAAAACCGCCATCTGCGCCACGAAGTGAAGCAAGAAAAGTGCCTATGGTATCAGTCCAATCTCCACTGGAGGCAAAAACATCGGGCCCCCCGCCCATGGAAACAATCACTGCAGAATAAACGAGAGAAAAGAAATCAACCAAACTGGTCTGGGAATGCAATCTTTGGGAAAGAAAAGTTCCGACTTTTTCGCAAGTTGGCGTATCAAGGGCATTCAATACCAACAAGGAACGTAGGGCAAAGCCAGTGTAATACAAATCGCTATCAGGGTCGCGACCGTAGAAACCACCATCAGGATTTTGGCATGAAAGTATATAACTCACATGCTTGTTCCTGATATTTTCAGGAATTTTCATGGCACCCTGATGAAGGCGATTAGTCAGATTTTCAAGATAATTAAAAGGAGCAATCATCAAACTATACCGCCAATCAAAAGATCCCGCATAGTTTGTGGAATGGGGATAGATTTGGGGGGTAGTTGGTCATTCAGTTCGCAAAGGACCGCAACAATATTTCCCGTGGCCAAAAGGAGATCAGCTTTTTTAATATCGATGGTGTAAGAAAGCGAAGATGCTCCAAGCCTCTGGAGTTTGACAAAAATTTGAAGCGCATCTTGAAATCGGGCAGGATGATGAAAATCACACTTGGCGGAAACCCGAGGCATTCCAAGTTTCTTACCATCTAAATTCATGACAACGGAAAGGCCAAGCGATTGAAGGAAGTGATGCTCTGCCTCCTCCATGTAGCGAAAAAAGCTGCTGAAGTGAACAATTCCGCCCATATCTGTTTCAGCAAATTGAACTTGCCTGTTATAAATAAATTCCGCCATCAACTTTTCCCTTAAACTTTGTCCCCAGAAAGCATTCGCTGATAAAAGGACAATGTCTCTTCAGCCATTCTTGAAGAATTAAAATAATCGATCACGGCATTATGCCCTAAAAGTGCCTGATGTTTAAGCAATAAACCGGAAGAAAAAGCAAACTCTAATTTTTCGATTAATTCTTGTTGATTGCCCGGAGCATAAAGCCAACCACCGCCCCCCGCTTTGTTTAAAAGTTCAGGAAACGAAGCATGGTTAGGTTGTAAGACGGGAACATTCTGGGCCCAGGCTTCCAAAACATACAATCCCTTGGGTTCAAGGTATTCGGTGGGAACGCAAAGCAAATCGATGCCATCAAAAAAACGGATCTTCGATTGTAGATCAGGGGACTCAGAATGTTCAAAGTCTTCCAAAAGATTAGCGTCTTTGATTTTATTGTATTGCTCTAAATAATACTGCTTGTTGCTTTCCCCAAGCCAACCAGATGCCTTAAACTTAATTTTCAAATTTTGATTCTTTAAACGAAGTGCAATCCAAGCACTCACCAGATTATGAAAACCCTTTTCCGGACAAATTCTCGCAAAGTAACCCAGAACGTTTCCTGCTTTTTGAGCATTAGAACCTGCAATATGATACTTGATGTTAATGCCTGGCTGAATAACCCCAATTTTCTCTCTGGGAATTTTAAGGTAGGCCGCCATGCTATCTGCATAAAAGTAACTCGAAGCAACATACCTATTAACCAAGGAAGAATTAGCGGAGATCAAATCAATCGCTTTGGTTCGAAAAGGTTCGGGTAAGGCATTCAAAAAAATGTCATCCCCTTGCAAGGAGCAAACAACAGGCGCACCAACCTCATTGGAAAGAATATCAGCCATGCCTGAAAGAAGGGCATTAGTAAGATGAATAACATCAGGCTTAATTTCTTTTTTCAACCAAGCAGCAAGCTTTAGTGCCTCTTTAACCTGATAACCATGTTTTCCCTTCAACATGGAAATAGTTAAATCGCCTAAATCTTCAGCCTTAGTACTAGAAGCAAACCTTGAAACCCAGCGTAGCAAAAAGGGTGCATCTAATAATCGATCAAAAAAAGATGGTGTCCAACGAAAGAATCTGGACTTCTGCTGCAGGTAGACATTGATGCCCCCGAAAAAAACCCGATCCATACTTTGACTAATCTCGTCAGTGCGAATCGGGGTATAGGTGGGGATCAGCAGTGCATCATGGCCAAGGGCACAAAGGGCGGTAACGAGGGTATTATCATTTAAGCAACTGCCACAGAACATTCCTGCTGCACCAGCGGTGATGTAGGCAATTTTCATGGTTAAGCCGCATTAAACAATAAGCTTCGCAGCTTATTCGGGGGAACCTTCAGCCTTTGGTTCAAGAAGGAAAAAGCTAGTGACAAAACCGATTGCAAAAACCAGCACACCTGTAATACCAGCAGCATAAGCAACTTTTTCAAAGTTGTTAGAGCCAATGGTAAGCATAGGGGCAATCAGATTTGTGGTTAAAAACGCTGCAGAGGTTCCTATCATTCTGCCACCAACATTGGTCGCAAAGGCACTTCCAGTACCGCGCAAATGAACAGGGAAAACTTTAGGGAGATATTCACCGAAGTAAGAGAACTGGGCAACAATACAAAGGCCCGCTAGGAACACTCCATAACTGAAAAGGTGCGGTGCGTTTTGAAAAACAAAAAACCAAACCAAAGGGATGATCAACAATCCAGGAATCTGGAAGATCCACAAAAGCAACCTTTTGCTGGCAATGGAAACAAGAGCAATCGCAAGAAGAATTCTACCTGCCAACCCGCCGAGTTCCTGCATGAATTGCACACTCTCCCGACGAGGCTGGACTTCTTCTTTATTAATTTTGCCCATCTTTTTGAGGTTGTCTTTGAATTCCTTATCCTTGGTCTTAAATTCTTCAGACTCCTTATCGAGGCCTGCAAATTGTTTTTCCAATCCTTTGTTAGCCTTGATCAAAGGCTCCATCTTAGCACGAGTTTCTGCCATATCTGGCAATCCTGGAACCGCTTGCGTAACTGTAACTTGCAGGGTTCCAAAAGCAGCAGCGTAGGCACAAGCAGAAAGAATGGTTGCAACTACAGTGGTGCGAAGTAATTTAGGTTCAAAGATTTCGAAAAAGCTGGGCCTGCGCAAAGCACCCGACTTTTTCCTTTCAAGCCAAACCGCAGATTCAGGAACAAAAGGCAAAAGAATCGCAATTGGAATCGCAGGAAGTAAACCAGTCATTAAAGTAAAACGCCAAGCAGGGTTGGTCGGATCACCTACAGGCAGCGTAGGCAACATTTTATTTGCGACCATATAACCAACGCCTGCACTAACACCGGTTACCAATAAACCGCCAACACTCGCAAAAGCCTGGGTCCAACCGATTGCAAGTTCGCGTTGACGCTTGTCCGGGAATAATTCTGCAAGCCAGGTAACAGCGGCGACGAATTCAACGCAAACACCAACAAAAGTAGTGCATCTGAAAAAAATCAACCAAGTAAGATCAGTGCTTAAACCGGCCAATACAGGTGAAAATGAATAGACAAAAATACTACCAATCATAACCGTTTTACGGCCAAACTTATCGATCATCCAACCGCCCATCAAACCAAAAACCCCGCCACAAAGCGCAGTCATCCACAAAACCCTTCCAACCCAGAGTTGGACATCAGGGTGATTGGGCGGAACCCGCAATAATTCTGACAAAGCGGGAGCAAGTACCAAAGGTGTCATCAAAAGTTCATAAGTGTCGAATAAAAAGCCAATGGCTGCCACGGTAAGAACCAGCCAAGCTGTTCTGCCTAAAGGTTTGCTTATTTCAGTTGTCACATCTGCCTCGTATAGAAGAGGTGGGTGGAGGGTAAGATAAATCCTTACCATCTTTATAGAGATGCTAGCAAGATGTGTCTAAAGAACTTTTATTACATATGGGTAGTCATGGCGCGCATTTCTTCCCGCATCAAGTCCATGGGATTGACCACTGCGTCCACGCTATCTTTAAAAACATCGCCAACCAGGAGGTCAATAACATGACGCTTCATGTCAGGGTTTTGACGAATAAACGCACCGAAAGAAAAGCCTTCATAAAAGGCATAAACAAGCCTTTTCATGCGATCCATACCTTGAATAAACTTAGGGCCCCAATTGCCCAACTGCTTGGCGGATAAATCGTTTTTCAATATAGCCGCAGCGATGGCATCTGCAGCCATTTCGCCGGATTTAAGAGCCAGAAATACACCAGAAGAATAAATCGGGTCGAGGAAACCAAATGCATCGCCTACTAATACCCAGCCATCACCTGCAACTTGGGAACAACGGTAGGAAAAATCTTTGGTGCTCATGAACCCACCAACTCTTTTACCTGCAGCAACTCTGCGTTTTGCAGCAGGACAGCGATCCAGTTCACGGTTAAATATCTCTTCATGGGAAAGTTTATCAGCAAACATATCTTCGATAGAGGAAACTACACCCACGCTGACAATGTTATTATGGAGAGGAATATACCAGAACCAGCCTTTTTTCCCTTCAGTTTGCAGAACAAGTGTTGCGCCCTCATCTAAACCAGCTTCTCTAGAAGCTCCTTCAAAATAAGCCCAGACAGAAGCTTTCTTAAGAAGAGGATCGGTTTCTTTTATTTTAAGACGATTACCAATAACAAGGCTTTGACCACTTGCATCGACAACAACTTTAGCACGAACTTCTTCGATGGAACCATCGGGGTTTTGAACTTTTACACCTACGCAGCGGTTGCCTTCAAAAATCGCATCAAGAACCCTGCAACCATAACAAACATCCACTCCAAGATCGGAGGCATTATCGAGAAGCATTTTGTCGAATTCGCTACGAACAACCTGCCAGGTTTGAGCGCATTCGTGAGGATTGTTTTCAAAAAAGTAGAAGGGCTGAGATTCTTTACCTGTATCGGTTACAAATTGGACGCTG
>DBCB01000071.1:382-11793 GCA_002303765.1 Planctomycetaceae bacterium UBA969 | reverse complement strand
TGGGGCAGATTATGTAGATGCAGCGGTTATTCGCGATGGGAATCTAGTTACCAGCAGAAAGCCCGATGACCTTCCAGTTTTCATGACAACAATTTTCGAAGTGTTGACACAAGCCAAGAGTTCAAAAGCCAACACCAAGTAAACCTTGATTATTTCAACCATTATTTTTTAGGAAAGGATAGTTTCATGTCATCACATTTTTACGCTCCAGTTAAAGAAGATAAATTCGCCTTTGGCATTTGGTGCCTGCAAAATCGGGGTCGCGATCCGTTTGGCGACCAAACACGCCCCGAGATTTCTGCTTTGGATTGCATCAAAGGCCTTGCGGATCGAAATTGCTACGGCTTCGAATTCCATGATAATGATATTATTCCTTTTGGATCTTCCGCAGCACAAAGCGACGCTATTGTTTCAAGCATTAAAAAATGCATGTCTGACAACAACATCAAAGCAACCATGGCAACAACCAACAACTTCTATCATCCCATTTTCAAGGATGGCGCTTTCACCAGCACCGATCCTGCAGTAAGACTTTTCGCAACCCAGAAAGTCATGCGTTGCATCGATATTGCAAACGAACTGGGCTCCGAAATATTTGTTTTCTGGGGAGGCCGTGAAGGCGTTGAAGTTGATGCTAGCAAGGACCCCATCGAAGCGTTTAAATGGTTTAGAGAATCTTTGAACTTCCTTTGCAATTATGTTCGAAGCCAAGGTTACAAGATCAAATTCAGCCTTGAACCAAAACCTAACGAACCCCGTGGCGACTTGTATCTGCCCACGGTGGGCAGTGTTCTGGCGTTTATCAACACGCTTGATCACCCAGACATGTGTGGCATCAATCCTGAGACAGCCCACATCAAGATGGCAGGATTAAACCCTTACCATGAATTTGCCCAAGCTCTTGATGCAGGCAAACTGTTAGATGTTCATTTAAACGGCCAAAAACCTTTGCGCTTTGACCAAGACCTTACTTTTGGCAGTGATGACCTTAAGGAAGCATTCTTCACCACGAAGCTTCTTATAGATCATAAGTATGCCGGGACAATCGGATTTGATTGTCACCCTTACCGTACTGAATCCAATCCTTGGGATTTCGTAGACAGAAACCTGCGCACTTACAAAATCATGCAGGAAAAAGTCAAACAGTTCAACGAAAACAATGAGATCCAAAGCATCCTCAAGGAAGTCCACGGGGCATCCAAAAACTTGCAAGGCTCGCTTTCAAAGTTCACTCCTGAAGCTGCAACCAAGCTTAAAGAAATGACCTTTGACCCCACTGCACTTGCATCAAGAAAACTACCTTATGAAAAGCTCGATCAGTTGTTGACCGAACTTATCCTTGGGGTTCTTTAACTAAACAGCTTTTGAAAGTAGACGTGATATGGCTCCTAATCATTCTCCAAAGTTTCTGGCTATTGCACACGATGCAAAAAAAAATGTCAAAGAAACCACGGTAATTGATGTAAAATCACGCCTCGACAAAGGCGAAAAACTTCTGCTCATCGATGTCCGCGAAGAAAGCGAATTCGCAACGGATCATATCCCTGGCGCTATTCACCTTAGTAAAGGTGTAATCGAAAGAGACATTGAATTAGCGGTACCTGGCTTTGCAACTGAAATCATTCTTTATTGTGGTGGTGGTTTCCGCTCTGCGCTTTCCGCAGAAAATCTAGCCAGAATGGGTTACAGCAATGTGATATCCATGGATGGCGGGATCCGTGTATGGCGAGAAAACGGGTTCCCCCTTACATCCCATTAAAAAGCATAAAAATGACTCCTATCGCTTATCTGGCTGTATCTTTAATAAGAAATTTTGCAGATTTTTTCTCACTATCTTTTATAATTTCAGCATCTAAAGCGAATTACAATGGGCTAGATAGCCCTAGCATTTTATTACTCCATCTAGCAATAGGCTTCTCATTCGCTGGGTTTGTTTTTTCGCTTCGCAAAAGCCGCAGCGACATTATTCTTGCATCTTTTGGCTCTTTGCTCTCACTCGGATTTTTGAGCATCCCTTTATTTACAGGTTTTTTTCCCGATCCAATCTTTCTGGGCTTCGCCATGGGGCTTGGGCGCATCTTCTGGAATAACTCAATCCTTCTTGCTACCAACCAAATTAAAACACTTGCTCGCAGCATCGATAATGCAGGAATGCTTTTAACGACACTACTATTACCTTTTAGCATTTTTACAGCAACAAACATCTTGCCTGCGCCAGATCAAATAATTTTCCCATTGTTTTCAATGTTATGTATTGCCCAAGCATGTAGTTTATTTTGTACAGGCGCATTTTACATAATTTGCAATCATGAAGCCCCTGAATCCCTACCCGAAAACGCTAAGATCTACCTATCAACTTGGAGAGATGATTTAATCCCATTGATCTCAAGAAGCATAATCTTTGGCATCATACTCGGGCTGTGTTATTTATTCATTATAGAAGCCAATGGCTTTGTTTCGGATTCAAAACATCTTGGCTTAATCACCGTCAGTAGTTTTGTTGGGGTGTTGTTTTTTTTCATCATCAATCACCCACTTAGAACTATCGGGTCTGCGCCTTGGGGCCTGTTCTTATCGGGTGCAAGTTTGATTCTTTTTCTTTTATATCCTGCCAATATTATTCCATTAACAATGCTCACAAGCCTAGGAATTGCAAATGTTTTAGCCTGTTGCAGGCGCGCCTGCCGACCTGAAGACTTACTTTCGACACCTCCAGCAATGCTATTGTTCAATTTCGCACCCTGGTTTTTTGCAATTGGTTTTGGGTGGCTGTTCTACCAACTAAAACTTACACCAATGCTCGCAGGCGTTTTGCTGATTTTAGCAGGGATAATTCTTACTTGGGTTACTCTTCGGGCGTTCTTAGAACAACTCCTTTCTATTGCTTTAATTCTTCCCTACAAAATGACAACGCATGGGCCGGGGATAGAACAAATGCCTTACCGCGGCCCAGTAATCATAATTGCAAATCACGCATCCTACCTTGATCCTTTTTTAATCGGGAAAGTTGTAACACGCAGAATCATACCCATGATGACCAGTGTTTTTTATGATCTGCCTGTAATCTACTGGTTGATGTCAAAAGTAGTAAAAGCGATCCGGGTAGAAGCTGCGACCTTCAGAAGAGAAGCCCCAGAATTAAATGACGCCATCAAGGCATTAAAGCGGGGAGAATCGCTGTTAATATTTCCAGAGGCCAGACTTCGCAAAAAAGAGGATCAACTTCTGTTCCCCTTTGGGCAGGGAATATGGCACATACTAAATCAGCTACCTGAAACGCCAATCGTTCCCATTTGGGTAGAAGGTGTTTGGGGCAGTTATGCCTCTTATTACAAAGGCGATCCGTTCGCCAACAAGAGCATGGATTTCCTTAGAGAAATTAAAATTGTCGCAGGAGAAGCAAGAGTTATACCAAAGGAGCTACTTGCAGAACACAGATTGACAAGAAAATATCTGCAAGAAGTTGTATTGGAAAATCGAACAATCATCGGATTAGAAAAAAAACACGCAGAGCAAAATGAAGATCTCGTAAAAGATTGATCAATTTCGAATGTTTCATTTGAAAAACCTTTAAACCTGATTCTAATAGCAAGCACTTATTAATCATGGAGTGATTCATGCTTGCTACAACCTCATTAAAAATTACATTGGTAACTGAAACTTTTCCACCAGAGATCAATGGTGTAGCATTAACGCTGGAAAAGTTGCACAATTTTCTTAATATATCTGGTCACCGGCCCTCTGTAATACGTCCGCGAAGATTTTCTGAAACAAGAAAACCCGAGCTTGTTCAAGGTTTTCCAATTCCCATGTACCCAAAACTTCGTTTTGGCATTGGTAGCCCGCTAAGGCTTTATCAGACAATTAAAAGCAAAATGCCTGACATAATCCACCTTGCGACGGAAGGCCCCCTTGGCCTTGCCTGTCTGGGAATTGCAAAATCGCTGCGGATTCCAGTGGTCAGCAGTTTTCACACCAATTTCGATTTATATGCAAACGACTATAAGATGGGATTTTTATCTATTGGTATTTCTCATTATTTAAGGTGGTTCCATAATCAGACCGAAGCTACATTTGCCCCAAGCAATGCCTGTCTAGAAAGATTACAAGCACTTGGGTACAAAAACACCAAGATTTGGACACGCGGAGTTGATACCAGTCTGTTCAATCCAATCCAAAAAGATTTGAACTTTAAAAGTAAAATAGGACTTTCGGAAACCGACATTCTCTTGCTTTATGTGGGTAGGCTTGCGCCCGAAAAAAATATTGGCTCACTCCTCGAAACTTTCAAAAAAGCAAGGAACACTTTAAGCAAGCAAGGTAAGAATCTTTTTCTCGCCCTAGTAGGAACAGGACCACTCGTAGAACAGTCGGATCTTGAAAAAATAAATGGTATAATTCTTCCCGGTGAACTTCGGGGGAATCATTTGGCACAATGGTATGCAAGTGCAGATATTTTTGTATTCCCATCCACTTCAGAGACTTTTGGTAATGTCATCCTAGAAGCACAAGCCAGCGGATTACCAGTGCTATGCTTGAATTCTCAGGCAACACAAGAACGAATCTGCAACCACCATGACGGAATTCTAGCAGAAAACATTGAAGAATTTGAACGACTTCTAACAGATCTGACCGCTGACAAATCAAAAAGAGATTATCTAGGTAAGAACGCTTTCATAACAGCAAAGTCCCAAAAATGGGATGACATTTTTAACAGGCTTTATCAGGAATACTGCGAGGTCATCGAATCAACCAAAACTAATTTTCCCAATAAAGCCGCTTAGCCCACACACCTACATCTTTACTGCTTTGCACCAATCTTAAGTGGTTCCTTACTGAGGATGGAAAAATACAATCCATGCTCGCCTTCGCCATTATTGATCTTAATCAAGATAGGATTTGCACCCTTTTTAAGCTTTACTGCAACAGAATTTCTTGCAGGTTGAGCAGCAAAATGATTCTTATCTTTAAACACTTCAGCATTATTCACCCATACCTTGACGCAATCATCAGCACCAACAAGAATTGTTGAATCTTGGTCAATGGGCGAATCAATCACTTGATAAAGATAAGAGATAATACCATTGGTTTCAGGAGAAAAATGCATACCAAGATTCAAATAGCCATTGGAAGATGCACGTACTTTAGACCAACCAACTGGCCCGGTCTTACCTTTTAGCTTCTTTTCAAATTCGACCTTGGCTTCTGGTTCACCCACTTTTTCAAAGTTTTCATCTGAAACACCATTTTCGAATGGGCCGATAATATGAAACCATTCTGGAGAAAATGCTGCAGTCTGAAGTGTTGCAAGATAATCAACCAAGTCGATCAAATCCTGTTCACTCATGCTGTTGATCAAATCAGAAGGCATAAGCGAATTAGGGCCCTTAGCCTTAGACTCAACATCCTTTCGATCGATTTTGTAATCCTTACCGTTACCATCACGGAGAACGATCAATTCTGGGGATTCTTCAACAATCAAGCCAGTAAGAACCTGGCCTTTTTTAGTTTCAATTATCCATGTGAGGTATTGGTCCGCAATGGCCTTGTTAGGATTGATAAGGGATTCGTAAAGGTTTTCCTTAGTTCCTTTTTTACCAATCATAGAAAGATCGGGGCCAATAGCACCGCCACTACCCTGAACGGCATGGCATTTCAAGCACTGCAATTGAGAAGTTCCACTAGAAGCCATTAAGGCTTTACCGCGGGCGATATCTCCCTTTTTAAGTGCTAAAACACTGAGAGCGGGCAGTTTTTTAGGATCTAGTTTTCCAGGTGCTGGATAAGCAATCATCGCTTTATTACGAAGATCTTGATAAGGACTATTACGCAACAACCTGCCAACTTCCTGCTTTAATTCCGCAGGGATTTCACCGTTGCCGTTGAGCAATAGAAAATCTGATCCATTCCTAGTGCCTGACAGAGCATTAGCAACCAGAGTTCTTTTAGTTAAAGGTGCAGTTTGGTCGCTGAATACTGTTTGCAAAGCATTCATTGCAGCTTGAAGCCCTGAAACCTTGCCCTTGGTTTGCCCCAAAGCAGCAAGTGAATTTGCAGCATCCTGTGAGTAGTTGTTGTTTTCCTGCAATACTTTTGTCAGGGTATCAACGGATAGTTTTTCAGGCAGAGCGCCCAAGGTAGCAATGGCTTGTTTTTGCACCCGACCATCTTTATTGGCCAGCGCCAACTTACTAACTTGTTCTACAACACCTTTTGGTTTTGCAGCTTCAATAATTCCGAGTGCAAGCCTTTGATCATCAGAATCACCTGTAAGTAATTCGTTTACCGATTTAAGAAGATCAGGGCTGGAAGCAACCGCAGACCATTTCCCGGGTAAATAGATTTTAAGCCATTCGACTGCTTTTTCACGAATTTGAATACTCGCCTTTGATTTAACCAAGCCGACAAAAGTAAGGGCACCATCAGTATTATCATTGGAGGCAAGGATGTTAATAATTTTAAGTTTTTGCTCGAGTGGGATTTCGGCCTTGGTCAGCATATCGCCCAACCCATCCATCATATCTTTTGGTCTTAATTCAAAAACGAGATCCCCAACTGCGGGTGACCAGACAGAGAATTGCTTTTTAAAATCCGCAAGGAAGAGTTCACGATGTTTGGGATCCGTACCTGCAGCAACACCAATGGCTTTCAATAGAAAAACATCTTTGCCATCATATTTTTTCGCAAGATTATAGAACCACTGTTTGGAATTATCATCATCTGATTCGCGCAGGTTAACTAAGATTTCGCGGGCAACCCCCGGCCCCCCATTAGCTAGAAGAAAATCAACCCGTGTTTTTTCAGCCGCACTAAGGCCCATCAACCCGGGGTGTGCATCGACAAGTTTCCGGATTTCGAGCCATTTGAATTCTTCGCGTTGCTCAAGGCCTTTAGGAAGGACTTTTGGAAAATCAACAAACCATAGAATTCTTGCAGCCACCCAAGGCTTTTGAGCAATTTCAGGATCAGCAAAAATCATCTTGGCAAGTGCATTCCTCTTAGGAGCATCCATTGCAATAATATGTTGCAATGCAATATATCGAGTTGCATTACAGCCAGAAGAAAGGCCAGAAATGATGCCTTCATTCGTAGAATAATCAATAGCAGGAACATGGGATTTCGAACCTTTGGGTGCAAGGCGATAAATACGCCCCTTGGTGGTATCCCCCATGCCATGCCCACCAACACCAGGATCATACCAGTCCGCTACAAAAACAGAACCATCGGGTGCAACTTTGACATCGCTGGGACGGAACCAACCATCGGTACTGGAAATCATGTTTTCTTGTTCAACCGAAAAACCAGCGCCATCGATTTTAGTATGGTAGCAGCGCAAGTTTCGGGGGCCAGCATCGGTATGTAAAGGTTGGCCCTGATACTTTGCAGGAAGTAACTGCGCTTCGTACATACACATGCCAGTGGGGCTGCCAAAAAAAGTGCGCAAGATTTTAGGAACGATACCTGGGTCTTCTTCATGCCAATGGGTTTGGCCAGCCCCACGGGGATGATATCCAAAATTACCACCGGGCATTACATAGCAAATACGCGTCTGTTGATTCCCATCATCATCGTTATCACTAATGAAAACGGTGCCATAACTATCAACCGCGGGCATGTAATTATTGCGAAAATTATGCGCAATAAGCTGAAGGTTATTACCATCGAGATCGCAGCGCCAAACAGTACCAGCCCTAAGATCGGTGGTATTGGAAGACCATTTTTTACCTTTGCCATTGGCAGCCTGAAGATCTTTGACACCTGTATCGCCAATGGAAAAATACAATTTGCCATCAGGCCCAATTGAAATACCATGGACGCCATGGTCATGATCAAGCCCTTGGAAACCTGTTAAGAATTTGGTCGGAGGGCCATCCGCTTTGTCATCCCCGTCTTTATCTTCAAGCACCATGATATCAGGGGATTGGCAATAAAAGACTTTACGACCCGGGCCTTTAGCATCCTTTGCAACTGCAATACCAAGTGGCGACATAACATGCGGTGCTTGGTAAAAAGTAGTGGCTTTATCAGCCTTTCCATCGCCATCCGAATCGATGAGGATAACAATTCGATCGCCTTCAGATCGAAGAGGAGGTTGGTTTCGTAATTTTCTTCGATAGTTGACCGCCTCGCAAATCCAAGCCCTGCCCTTTTCATCAATATCAAATGCAGTAGGGTTAACAAAAAGAGGTTCTGCGGCCCAGACTTTAAGTTCCATACCTTCAGGAACGGAAAAAGTAGCTTCGGCTTTTTCTAAAGGGATTTGAGCCATTGCCGAATTTTGGACAGCTAAAAAGCCAACCAAAAGAATTATAGAAAATGAAAACGCGGTTTTAATAGTCATCGAATACCCCATTCAGGCCAGAAAACAGACAATCAAAGCAGAACATAATAATACTCTAAATCCAGTGAGAATTAAAAGGTGTTTATTGAAATGCATTGATTTTTTAAAAGTGCGGCTGATCTGTACGAATTTAGATCAGGAGCGATGATTAACAGTAAGCCATTGAACCAAGGCCGTATGCCTCTTTCGGTGATCCTGTCGAGAAATTGCAATTTCCAGCGCTTTTTTTGTTCCCACCACAATCACTAACTTTTTACCCCGGGTTATTCCCGTGTAAAGCAAATTTCTTTGCAGCATCATGTAATGCTGGGTATGTATGGGAAGTACAACTGCTGGATATTCTGACCCCTGCGATTTGTGGATAGTTAAAGCATAGGCAAGCGAGATTTCATCCAGTTCACCAAAATCATAAACCACCAAACGGCCTTCAAAATCAACCGTAAGTTCCTTCTCTGATTCATTGATTTCCTTGATGAAACCAACATCACCATTAAAGACTTCTTTCTGGTAATTGTTTTGCATTTGAATGACTTTATCGCAGTTGCGGAATTTGGTACCAAACCTTTCAATCTCAATTCTGCCTGCAAGAGGATTCAACAAATCCTGCATTTTCCGATTGAACTCCCCTGCCCCCAATTCTGTGCGATTCATTGGTGTAAGAACCTGAATATCCTTCATGGGATCGAAATTAAATTTTTTGGGAATTCGATCATGCACCATAGCAAGAACTTTTTCTGCAACCTGAAGCGGGGCCTCGGACTCAATAAAAAAGAAGTCCCCTTCTGCATTTGGAGCAGAGTCCGGGAATTCCCCATGTAATACAGAATGAGCTGCACGAACAATAAAACTACGCCCAGCTTGGCGAAAAATCTTGGTCAGCCTGACGGTGCTAAACATGCGGGAATCAATCATATCTG
Organism: Planctomycetaceae bacterium UBA969; assembly: GCA_002303765.1. GTDB lineage: Bacteria > Planctomycetota > Planctomycetia > Gemmatales > Gemmataceae > UBA969. Next base: position 2,535 of record DBCB01000071.1, on the reverse strand, counting down.
AAAGAATTCTTCCTGGACCAACCGAAGGAAGTTGATCAACATCACCAACTAAAAGCAAGCAGGCGTGTGCAGGAACTGCCCGCACTAGGTGGTGCATTAGCACAGTATCAACCATGGAAGTCTCATCAACCACAACAAGATTGGCCTCTAAAGGCTGAGAAGGGTCTCGCCTGAAGCCTCCGATAGAAGCATCAAATTCTAAGGTGCGATGAATGGTTTTTGCTTCTCTGCCAGTGCTTTCTGCGATCCTCCGTGCGGCACGGCCTGTAGGGGCACACAAGACACAAGTTTTCCCAAATTTCTCGAAAAGGTCGAGAATCAAGCGGATAATCGTAGTTTTTCCAACGCCTGGGCCACCTGTTAAAATCAGAATCTTTTTAGCAGACGCCATCTGAACCGCTTGCAATTGCTGCTCATCGAGTTCAAGCCCACTTTTCGCAAGAATGTTTTTGATTTCACTATCGCAGTTTTTGGAATGAAGTGGATGAGCCCCCGTTGCTAATTTAAGCAAATTAGCAGCCAAGCTTTTCTCTGCGGTGTACAAAGCTTTTGCAAAAGCCCACTTCGATCCATAAACCGAATCGATGATAACCACCCCAGATTCAACTTCGGATGCCAGCGCTTCTTGAATAATAGCCATTGGAATAGTCGTCAGTTGAATTGCATGATCAATTAATTCTTCTTCGGGAACGCCAACATGGCCTTCATTTGCCAGGCGCTCTAAAGAGTAATAGATTGCAGCTCGGGCCCTTTCAAGGCCATGGGGGTTGATACCGATTTTCTGTGCGAGTTCATCGGCAGTCTGAAACCCCACACCTCGAATATCCTTAGCAAGTCGGTAGGGATTTTCACGAATAAGGGTGACAGCATCCTGTCCATAAGTTTTAAAAATCCTAAAAGCTCTAGCGGTTCCTATTCCATAAGATTGCAGGAAAACCATGATGTCTCGAATGGTTTTATTTTCTTTCCAGCTTTGGCGAATAAGCTCGATGCGTTTTGGCCCCAGCCCTTTTATCTGTTTAAGAAAGCTGGGCGACTCATCAATGATTTGAAGTGTTTTAAGGCCAAACACGGTTACGATTTTTTGGGCATAGCTGGGCCCAATTCCTTTAATAAGGCCGGACCCTAAATATTTTTCAATCCCCGCAAGTGAATGGGGAGGGGAACAACGCAATGCTGCAGCTTTAAATTGAGGCCCGTGATCACGGTCTTGAATCCAAACCCCTTCGCCCTCAAGAAATTCCCCTGCGTTTACGGAAGGCAGATTACCTATTACTGTTACGAGGCCAATTTTTCCACGAACATGCACTTTTAGAACCGCAAAGCCATTTTCTGGGTTATGAAAAGTAACTCGCTCAATGACCCCAGACACAATTTCATTCATGGGCTATAGAATCCCAAACTAGGAAATAACAGTAGTAATCTTACCTAAATTGCACTCAGTTAGTTAAAATCCAATTAAAATTTCCAAAGAAGTTGAAACAAAAGTCTCTATTTCAGCTTATGGGTTACTGACTTTTCATACATTTCAGAAAAAACACCCCCTCCTGACAACCCATTCTACCCACATTAATGATTCGGTTTTGCCAATAATGCTGAAAAGGGAAATGGGGAAATATTTACTGATTTTGTTGAAAGTAATGACTGTAATTTGTCGATCTATTAATTAGAGCGACTTATTTTTGTTTTATGGTGAGGGCTTTGTGCCCAAACCAAACTTGAAATGTTTTCAAGAAGTTTTTCCTTGTTCATGGTTTGTATAGGGGGTTGGCATGAAGCGGATCTATGGAAGTATTCTGACGCTGGCAACTCTGAGTGGTTGCGTAACAACCGAAAACAGTGGCGGTAGTTATATGGCACAACGCCGTACCGAACAAAACCCTATCTCCCAAGATAGTATTGGCCGGGGCGCTTACACCGCCCAATCAATACCCGGAGTTCAGGGGCCATGGGGTGCGCCTGTGCCTGTAACCGGCGCTTACAGAGCAACCCCCATCTCTGGAGAAGCTGCTGCCAAGGCAATGATTGCCAACAGCGTTCCTCTTTCGATGGTGCAACAAGCATCATTTAAACCTGGTAGAATACCTGCCTCGCAAAACCCAATGCAACAGGCAATGGCTGGAATGCCTCCAGGCGCAATGATGCCCGGTGGC
>DBCB01000071.1:0-217 GCA_002303765.1 Planctomycetaceae bacterium UBA969 | reverse complement strand
GCAAACCTTGGTATGCCAATGGGTGGCCATGGCGGAATGATGGGCGGTGCCCCAGCAAATATGCCAGGCGCGGTAAACGCAATGGGCGCACTCACAGGCGGTGGCGCACCATCAGCCCCGATGCCAGTACAAAGAACTGAAGTCAGGTTTATTGAACCAGCAGGCATGAAAATCTCATGGTTTGCTCCGGGTTCAGATGGCAAGCCTGGTTTTAATT
>DBCB01000110.1 GCA_002303765.1 Planctomycetaceae bacterium UBA969 | reverse complement strand
CAAGCGGTTCAGAAAAACGTCCGAAGGCAGTCCCTCTAACTCATAACAACCTGATTTCAAATCACAAAAGCGGTACACCTTTTCTTGAACTTACATCTCAAGACACCGTGCTATCTTTTCTACCTCCCTTTCACAGTTTTGGTCTTTCTGTAACTGGCATACTACCGATATTGCTGGGGATGAGAATTGTTTTCCACCCAGACCCAACCGATGCTTCCACCTTAGCTTCCAAGCTAAAAGCCTACGGCGCAACTCTCCTTATTGGGACACCTACTTTCTTAACACACATTCTCGATAAAGCATCAAATGAAACATTAGATAATTTAAGGCTGATCATATCAGGGGCGGAAAAATGCCCTGCTACCGTTTTTGAACTAGCACAAAAAGTTGCACCGAATGCCAAATTGCTTGAAGGATATGGCATCACCGAATGCTCGCCAGTAGTCGCAGTTAACCCGCCCAATTTCCAAAAAAGAGACTCCGTTGGTAAACCTCTACCCGGAGTCGAAGTATTAATTCTAGAATTAGAAACCGATCGGATTTTAACAAATAACGAAACAGGCATGCTTCATGTTTCTGGCCCGACTATTTTTAATGGGTATCTTGGCGAAGAAGGAACCCCTCCCTTTAAGTTTATCAACAATCAAAACTGGTACATCACAGGCGACCTCGTGATGCAGGATGAGGATGGGTATTTATTTTTCAAGGGAAGATTAAAACGCTTCATTAAAGTCGGTGGTGAAATGATTTCATTACCAGCTCTGGAAGAAGTGTTTTCAGCACTATTTCCACCCGACGAAAATGGCCCAATGGTTGCAATTGAAGGCATTGAAAAAGATAATCGCAAATATGTTTATTTGTTCAATCGTAATGAAATGGAAGTTTCAGAAGCCAATCGGCTGCTACAAGAAGCGGGATTCCGAGGAATCATGCGAATTGACAAAGTAGTAAAAACAAATCAAATCCCTGTATTAGGAACAGGAAAAACCAATTACCGAAACCTTAGAGAACAAATTGAAAAAGAAATCAAAGGAAGCTAAAACCTAACTTCCCGCAGCTTCAAGTGCATCGGCTAAAGTCATCTTACCATCATACAGGGCCTTGCCAACGATACAGGCCTTAACCCCAGCAACTTTCAGATTTTTTATATCAGCGGAAGTTGAAACGCCCCCGGATGCAATTACAAGGGAATTAGCTTTCGATGCTAGGCGGGCAGTAGTTTCAACATTAGGGCCAGATAGCATGCCGTCTTTTGAAATATCCGTATAAATAATTGCGGCGAGTGGCCAATCATTTACTTTATCCAAAAATTGTTCAACAGTAATTTGTGAAACCTCTAGCCAACCAGCAACAGCTATTTTCCCATCCTTGGCATCAATACCAAGAGCAATTTTACCGGGGAAAGCTACAGCCATATTGTAAAGCCATTGTGGATCATGAATAGCTTTTGTACCGATGATGACACGATCAATTCCCCAACTTAAAGCTTCAGAAACCGTTTTTTCATCACGAATACCACCACCCAATTCACAAGGAACTTTCACTTTATCAAGGATACCTTTGATAGCGGTCGAATTTTCAATTCGACCAGTTTTGGCACCATCCAAATCCACCAGATGAAGGTATTCAGCGCCTTGGTTAGCCCAATCCAAAGCCATCTTCCAAGGAAAATCAGAGTAAATAGTTTCCTGAGCATAATCGCCCTGTTTCAAGCGAACACATTTACCATCACGGAGATCAATAGCGGGAATCACCAGCATAAAAGCCTCATTAAAAAAAGATATACTCTAAGAAAGTTCTGCAAATTGCTTCAGCATTTGCAATCCAACACCTTGGCTTTTTTCAGGATGAAACTGAGTTGCAATCCTGCGATCATCACCGACCGCAGCCGCAAAAGGTACGGGATAATTTGCATAAGCAGCAATAACATCGGCATTTTCAGGGACTGCGAAATACGAGTGTACAAAATAGACACCCGCGCCTTTGGGATAACTTTTAAATACCTTCAAATCTTTTTGAAGATCTAGGTGATTCCAACCCATATGAGGGATCTTAAGCCCTTCCACAGGTGAAAACTTTACCACATCGCCTTTATAGAAACCTAAGCCACGATGCTTTCCATCTTCATAACAATTCTCAAAAAGCATTTGGAGCCCAAGACAAATACCAAAAAACGGTTTATCTGAATGCAGGTGATCAAGAATGGGTTTTTCTAGCCCTGTATCTCTGATCCTACCTACAGCATCGCGAATTGCCCCCACACCTGGGAGTACAAGTTTATCTGCATTTTTAATGAGAGCAGGATCTTCAGAAATAACAGCGACGAATCCAACTTTTTCAAAAGCCTTCTGCACGCTTCGAAGATTCCCCATGCCATAATCGACAATAACTATTTTGTTATTTTCCATTTTCTAACTGCACACTTTCATCATGATTACCCTTATCAAAACCAGTTTTTCTCCGAACCCAAGCCCCTAGATCATCCAAATACGAATAGGTAACAGGGGTTATCAACAAGGTTAGAAGAAGCGATAACGCCTGACCACCCATAATCACCTTTGCAAGGCCAGCTCTTGAAGCCGCGCCATGGCCAACGCCAAATGCCATCGGAGCCATTGCAGCAATCAACATAAGAGTGGTCATAAGGATGGGGCGTAGCCTCGTACGATTTGCTTCAAGAATTGCATCCAGACGATTCATTCCAGTTTTCCGAAGCTGATTGGTATAATCAACTTGCAAAATCCCATTCTTTTTAACAATTCCAAAAAGCATGAACAAACCAAACATCGCATAAATATCAAGATTAGTTTGCATCAATATAAGCGCCACAATTGCAAAAGGAACTGTAAGGGGTAATGCGATCATAATGCTAATTGGGTGAACAAAACTTTCAAATTGAGCAGCAAGAATCATATACATGAAAAGAAAACTAAGATTGAAAGCAATAATGAAACTGGAAACCTGTTCTGCAAGCATCTTAGCCTGCCCCAAGAATTCGAATTGATAAGTGGGTGGAAGATCAAGGGTTTTCAGTTTAGCCTTGATAAGATCCACCGCCTGGCCGGTCGCAATTCCTTCGAGGTTTGCAGAGATAACCACCTGCCTCTGCCTATAAAAGCGCTCGATGCTTGCAGGGCCAAAAGCGCTCTTAATGGTTGCAACATTTCCTAATTCAACCGCACCAATCCCAGGTTTGACAGAAGGTACGGTTAAGCGGGAAATAGTTTCTTTATCATTGCGGTACTGCTTATCGGCACGCAGCCAAATATCATACT
>DBCB01000328.1:15605-17552 GCA_002303765.1 Planctomycetaceae bacterium UBA969 | reverse complement strand
CACAATTAAATCCAGCAGCACCTTCTAAAACGGTGTAGGGCTTTATAAGCTCAGCACGGATCTTTTCCGATACGGTTACTTTGTCCCATGCGGTTTTGGCATCCGCAAGCTTTGCATCCTTTGCAACAGCTTCTTTAAGCTTAAGTTCATACGCTTGCTTTCTTGCCATCAATTCTGGGTCGAGCAATCCACCCAAGCCACCAACTCTAGCCTTGCGACTATTCTGCACCCCAAAAAGAAACTCTTTGGCTTGCCTGGCGTTTTCTTCGCTTCTACCGCTAAACGCGTTTAGAAGAACTTCCCAACGATTCAGCCTGTTAAGCAGGAAAGGGTAGCCTATGTCTCTGAAATACTGAAGTTCATCAACCGTATTAAGGCGGTTGGTTTTGCCGGGATGCCCTGAAACGAAAACTAGTTCGTCTTCCTTAGCTCCCGCTTTGCTCCATTTAAGGAAGTGTTCGATCTTTGCGGGTTTGTCGTTTTCATAAACCCTGAAGAAAGCCATATCAAGGTCGAAGCGGGGGTATTCGAAATTATCTGGGTCGCCACCAAAGAAAGCGATTTGTTGTTCGGGGGCGAAAACGAGTCGGACATCGGTGTACTTCTTAAATCGATAAAGATGGTAGGCACCCCCTTGATAAAGGGTGACAACATCGCTTCGAAGGCTGGTTTTATCGAGTGATTCTTTTTCGATTTCTGAAATGACAGCTCTGCGTGCAGCAAAAGAATCCTCAGCTTTTGCTCCCGCCTTGGAAGAGGCGTTTACTCTTTCTGTAACATCTTCAATGCTCATGAGAACATTAAGTTCCATGGCTTCGCATTTGGATTCTTCGGCATAAGTCTTGGCATGAAAACCATCACGGTAATAATTGTGATCCTTGGTACCCATTTTTTGCAATGCATCCGCAGCAACATGGTGGTTGGTCATCACCAACCCATTTGCAGAAACAAAAGAACCTGAACCACCGCTGTTAAATCGAACAGAAGATTTTTGCAAATGATTGAGCCATGCATCTGTGGGTTCGAAATTATACTTTGCTTTGAGGTGTGCCTTGGGCGGGTTGTTGAACAACCACATGCCTTCGTCGCCCAAAAGAGGGGAAAAGTTTGCCATTAGAATTGTAAGGGCAGCTAAAGCTGACCATCTCCGTAAGTAAGAAACCATGGAAGAACCCTCGTAAAAGTTAAGAATAGTGTTGTTATGTTATGAGGCAGGCTTCTCTTTGAAAAGCCAGCCCGCACCCGCAAATCCCAATAGTAAGGTTAGCACGCCAAACCAAAGAATGGCAGGGAGAACGCCTCCCGGAATTTTGAGCTCTGCTCCGACAGGAAGTTTTACAGGCAACTTTAAAAGGTTGGCATTAGTTTGAAAAAGGGCAGGAGCAAAATATTCTCTTCCCATGATTCTTTGAGCAATAGGCCCCAGAAACTCTTCTTTGTCAATTAAGATGGCACGCTTGTCGGGAGTTTTTAGTGTAGTTCCTGCAGGAACTTTCACCCACTTTTGCAGCAATCCCTCTTCCCGGCTTAATTCTGAAATTTCTTTCCCAAATTCGATGACATCCGCATCCTTGGCGCTTGCACCTAGCTTGAATCTTGCAGCATCTTTGCCCAATTCGTCTAAGGTTGCTTCTCGAGTAACCGGAATGGTTGAGTACTGCCAGCGAGCGATATCTTTTGGAAGCGTATCGCTGAAAGCGAAGAAAGCGAGAATTACACCTGCAAGAGATCCGCCAGCAATGTAGCCCGAAGCGAGTAGAACCCCTGGGTTGGTTTCAGATTTTTGAATTGCTTCGATCTCAGCCTTGGCTTTTGCTTCTGGATCATCGGAATCCATTGCAACTGTGCTTTGTCTTGCAAGCCATGCATCTACGCACCAGCGCACAATCCCGCCCATAAAGATCGGGACAGAATACTGAATTGGTACATAAACCCCCACTGCAAAAG
>DBCB01000328.1:0-15591 GCA_002303765.1 Planctomycetaceae bacterium UBA969 | reverse complement strand
GAGTGCGGATACGCCACAAAGCTCTAGCATGAAGGCAATCATCGAGCCGATTGCAACCATGGTCCAGTTTAAATCGCGTTTAAGCACACCATTAATAATAATGCCCATGACCTGTGTTTTAGGGGCTTCAAATTCGCGGTTCACTCGTGTGCCATCATCCCGCTCTGTTAATTTACCCATGATTGCAGGGTCTTTAAGAAAGGCAATTTTGCCTGTATCAGGTTCGATCAGAAAAGGTCCTCCTTTAAGCGATGCAATCTCTGGTCGGGGTTTGTAATTGGTTGCAGCATCTGCAAGAGTCAGAATGTCGTTTCTGGAATCATAAAGCTTATAAGTTTTGCCTGCGTAATCTTCGGATTCCATTAGGCGATCAATTTCAGATTTGTTAAGTGCGAGAGTGGGCAGGTATTCTGGTTTAGCAGAGTATATCGTGCCTGCCTGATTGAAGGTAATTAAAGTGCCACCAATTACCAAAGCGGAAATCAAAGCCCCTATCAAAATGGCGTACTGTGCATATTTGGGTGTGCAACCAAGAAGGAATCCGGTCTTGAGTGATTGGGCAGTGGTGCCACCATTAGATGCCGCAACACAAACCACTGCAGCAATTGAAAGTGCAAGGACTCTTTCGCGGCTGCTTGTCCAACCTAAGGCGAGAAAAATTAAGCATGTTAGCATGAGTGTTGCAACCGTCATGCCGGAAATGGGATTGGAAGAAGATCCGATTTCGCCTGTAAGCCTGGAAGAAACTGTGACAAACAGAAACCCAAATAACACGACAAGCACCGCACCTGAAATCGCACTTACAGTATTTACCTGGCTGGTAAGAAACAAAGTAAGCAATACGATCAGGCCCACGCAGCCGCCAAGCACTACAAGCATGGACATATCATTTTCGGTTCTTAATTTCGTGGTCTCTGTGTTGCCGGATTTAAGCGAGGAAAGGCCGGAACCAATGGATCGAAAAATCATGGGAAGGGTGCGAAACATACTAAGAATGCCCGCAGTTGCAACACAACCAGCACCGATAAAAAGCAGATAGCTATTTCGGATTTCGCCCAGGCTCATATCACGAATGGGTTTGGTGCCCGGAGCAATTGCAGTCGGGGAGTTTTCACCAATGAAAAAGATCAAAGGGATTAAGATCATGTAACCAAGCAGGGCGCCTGCCATCATGACTGCACTGGTGCGTAAGCCGATGATGTAGCCAACGCCTAGAAGTTCGGTAGCCATTTCGCTTGCGAAAACTGCAGCTTTGTTGATGAAGGTGAAAGGGATTTTTGCAGAAACAGCGAGCAGGCTCATGCCTTCGGTGACAAACTTATGAGCGAAGGCAATTCCAAAACCAAGAAAAACAGTTGCACCCGTCGTGCCGCCTTTTTCTCCTGAAATAAGTACCTGCGCACATGCGGTGCCTTCAGGGTAAAGAAGAGTACCTGGCTGACCAGGTTTGCCATGCAGTTTTACAATAAAAGCTCTGCGGAGGGGTATCATGGCAAGAATGCCTAGCAAGCCCCCCAAAACAGAAACGACCATAACCCGTTGGATATCCATATTGAAACCAAGTAATAAAAGTGCAGGCATGGTAACGCCTACGCCAAAGGCGATGGATTCGCCAGCCGACCCTGCAGTTTGCACGATGTTATTTTCGAGGATGGTAGCCTGCCGCATTTTAAATAGTTTGGAGAGTGCCCTGAAAAGGGTGATAGCCAAAACGGAAACCGGAATAGAAGCGGAAACCGTCATGCCTACTTTGAGAACCAGATAAAGAGAAGAGGCGCTAAAAACTAGCCCAAGCAAAGTACCTGCGATCACTGCCTGCCATGTAAATTCAGGCATGGTGGTATCTTCGGGAACAAACGGTTGATAAGATTCTTGCGGTGTTTCAGATGACATTACCCAATTACTCCAAACTAAATGAAACAATGATATTGCATAGCTTGCGAAGAACTAGCGTTCTTTGCAAGTACAATTGAGATTAATGGGATTAAAACCTTTTTAGCATTAGCCCGTAGCTCTTTAATCAGCCTGATAAAGCCTTGGCATGATAGTAGAAAATTATCCCCAGTCGACTTTGTATGTCTTGGGAATCAAAAGTTTTCATGATGCTGCATTTTTTAATGCTGCGAACTCTAATAATGTAAGAGAATCAAAATAATCGTTTTTACATATGGGAATTATCATGCGGATTGTTTCTTTATTACCCAGCGCGACCGAAATAATCTGTTCATTAGGGTTGGCAGATTCTTTGGTGGGCGTTAGCCATGAGTGTGATTACCCCGCCGAAGTTTTAGAGTTACCCAAGGTGACGACTTCGCTCATCCCCGAAGCTGCAAGCAGTAAAGAAATAGATGCACTAGTTCGCGAGAGGTTGAAAACCAGCAAAGCTCTATACTCTTTAAACCAATCTGTTCTTGAAAAACTAAAGCCCGATTTGATAATCACCCAAGCGCTGTGTGATGTTTGCGCAGTTGCAGAAGAAGAGGTGCGGGCAGTGGCTTGCAAGTTGCCTGGCGCCCCTAAAGTTATTAATCTTGCACCCATGACTTTGGCGCAAGTGTTTGAATCGATGCTTCAAGTAGGGCGGGCCGTTGGCAAAGAAGAACACGCTATTTCCGTTGTTAAAGCTTATCAAAAGCGCGTTGACGATGTTGTTTTACGCTCAAAACAAATGGTAAAGAATCCTAGGGTAGTGTTTCTCGAATGGCTTGATCCACCATTTTCTTCGGGGCATTGGACGCCCGAATTAATCGCAATGGCAGGTGGCATCGAGCTTATTGGTCGATCAGGCCAGCCTTCGCGAACTTTAGAATGGCGGGAAGTCGCAGATGCCAACCCTGAAATGCTGTTTATTGCAGCGTGTGGTTTTAATGTGGATCGCACTATGCAAGATTTACCTGTGTTGGATAATGTGATGACGCAAAAAGAATTCGCATCTCTTAAACCGGATAGGGTTTTTGTTGCGGATGGTTCGCAATACTTCAACCGGCCTGGGCCAAGATTGGTAGACAGCCTTGAAATTCTCGCTCATGCCATTGATCCAATCGTTCATCCGCTACCTACATATTTGCAGCCCGCAACAAAAATGAATTAATGAAACCCATGAAAACGCTATTATCCTGGAGCAGCGGCAAAGATTGTGCTTGGGCACTACATCAACTACGCAAGCAAAGTGAAATCGAAGTTGTCGGATTACTTACCAGCTTTTCTCGCAATTCTGGCGCTGTTGCAATGCATGGCACAAGCAGGGAATTGGTGCTGGCGCAAGCTGATGCCGCGAAACTGCCTTTATGGCAAGTTGAGTTACCTTGGCCTTGCACCAACATGGAGTACGAAAAGTTGATGGGCGGGGCTTTTGCGAAAGCTGTAGAATCGGGCATTACCCATTTGGCGTTTGGTGATTTGTTTTTAGAGGATGTCCGCAATTACAGAATTAAAACGCTGAAAGGAACTGGGTTAGAACCTTTGTTTCCGATATGGTGTGAGGAAAAAGGCACTAAGGCTTTGGCAACTGAAATGATAGATGCAGGTTTTGGCGCCCGTATTGTTTGCATAGATCCCAAGCAATTAGATCACAAATTCTTAGGCAGGGAATTTGATTACCAGTTATTGATGGATCTTCCCAGTGGTGTTGACCCCTGTGGGGAGAATGGCGAATTTCACACCTTCTGCAATTCGGGCCCGATATTCGAAAAACCAATTGCACTGCAAAACGAAGGCATTGAAGAGCGGGATGGGTTTTGCTTTATGAATGTTCAGATTGAGAAATAATCGAATCTAAACCAGATCGACTCCGGTCTCGCCTTCCACGATTTCTCCAATAACCCAAGATGGAACTTCTGCTTCGTTAAGTTGATTAACAATGCTTTTGGCAAAGAATCTGCTTACGATCATTACAAAGCCAATCCCCATGTTGAAGACGGTATACATTTCTTTTTCATCAACATTGCCTAGGTTTTTGAGCCATGGAAATAGTGCTGGTTTGGGCCATGAATCTTTTTTGATTATCGCTCTTCTGTTGGCCGGCAGCGACCGTGGTACATTACCTTCCAAGCCTTCACCCGTGATATGCGCTAAGCCTCGGACTACTCTACGCTTGACGGGGTAATTTCTAAGAACATCTAAAATCGGTTTGCAATAAATGCGTGTGGGTTCGAGCAGGGCTTGGCCAACGGTGGTACCTAACTCTGGGATGGAATCATCAATTTTAAGACCGGCTTTTTCAAACACAATTTTTCGTGCAAGGCTGTAACCGTTTGAATGCAGACCGCTGCTTGACAACCCGATGATTAAATCACCTGGTCGGGTTCCTTGGCCATTTATGATGCTATCTCTTTCGACAATTCCAACGCAAAAACCTGCGAGATCGTAATCGCCTGGGGCATAGAAATCTGGAAGAATTGCGGTTTCTCCGCCTGTAAGTGCACAGCCTGCATCAATGCAACCGTCACTAATTCCCTTGATAAGCGAAGTTGCAAGTTTGATATCGTCCTTAGGCATTGCAAGGTAATCAAGAAAAACGACGGGTTCTGCACCCGTGCAAAGGCAATCATTGACCGACATTGCAACAAGATCGATGCCAACGGTGTCGTATTTTTGCATCATGGATGCAACTTTAAGCTTGGTGCCTACGCCATCATTGCAGGTAACCAGAACAGGATGTTTATAATTGCGGGCAAAAAGGCGACTGTTAAAATCGAGACTAAAAAGGCTGGCGAACCCGCCAAACCCACCCATCACCCGGGGAGTGTGAGTTCGCTTGACCAAAGGAGCCATGGCGTCGATTGTTTGCTCGTACAATTCTAAGTCAAGCCCAGCCGACTTGTAACTCATCGGAGCTTTGTCATTCGGACTTTTAGCCATGATGTTAGTCTCCCCAATTTTGATGCCCAAATCCCTATTGGAATGATATAGGAAAGTTGCAAACTGGAAGCAGTCAAAATGCGTGCAATAAAATCTTGTCAAAAGCTGGCATCGAGGAAAATGTTGTGATAGTTTGCTTGGTAGGAATAATCGCGTAGGGTAAATTTTTAAGGATTTATGGTAATGACAACAATTGTAGTGGCCTTTGCAGCCCTTTGTTTGGCTGCAGCAGATGACAAAGGTTTCTTAGATCTTGAATACAAAGATGATAAAGGCAATGCATACAAATACGTGTTGTTTGTCCCGCATGATTATAAGCCTGAGAAGGAATATCCCCTTATGGTTTTCCTGCACGGTTCAGGCGAATCAGGAACCGATGGCAAAAAACAGGCGTTGACCGGATTGGGTAATGCAATCCGTAAACAGGAAAAATCCTTCCCTTTCTTTGCGATTTTCCCACAGGCAAGCGAACAAATTGCTGTTCGTGGAAAATGGGCCTTTGGTTCTCCTGATAGCATCAGGGCGATGGCAATACTCGAGAATACCAAGAAAGCCTACAAGATAGACTCTAAGCGGATTTACCTTACAGGGCTTTCAATGGGGGGTTATGGCACATGGAGTTGGGCTCAAGAAAAGCCTGAGCTTTGGGCTGCTATTGTTCCCATTTGCGGGGGCGGCGATCCTGCAGCAGCAGAAAAGTTCAAGAATATTCCCTGCTGGTGTTTTCATGGCGATGCAGATAAAGCTGTACCCGTTGAAAGATCGCGTGCTATGATAGAGGCCTTGAAAAAAGCGGGTGGCAAGCCAAAGTATGATGAATACCCAGGCGTTGGGCATAACTCGTGGGATAAAGCTTACGGAAATCCTGAACTTTATTCCTGGATTTTAGAGCAAAGGCTAAAGTAATCGTGTAGAAATAGTGTTCCTTGTTAAATCCTGTTTATTTTTAGATGGAGATTTTAGAATGGCTAAGAATGAGTTCAATCGAAGAAACTTTCTTCAAACTAGCGCGATTGGCGCTTCTGCGTTAAGCCTATCTGCTGCTAGCGCAGCTAGGGTTTATGGCGCAAACGAAAAAATTAACATCGCATTCTTGGGTGTTGGTGGCCGTTGCCAGCAACATGTTGATGTCATCCTTCAGATGCAAAAAGAAAACAAAAATGTTGTTCCATTCGCTGTGTGCGATGTATGGGATGGCGACCCAAAGCTGGGCAATGGCAAAGGCCGTGGCCTTTATCCCACTGCAGAACGATGCGGGATTAATGTAAATGACAAGACTCGCGTTAGTAAGGATTACCGCAAAATTCTTGAACTCAAAGATGTAGATGTTGCTTGTATTGCCACACCTGATCATTGGCATGCAAGAATGTCCATCGATGCTATGAACGCAGGCAAAGATGTTTATTGCGAAAAGCCAATGACCCGAACCATTGCTGAAGCTCAGGAAGTGGTGGATGCTGCCAAGAAAAGCAACCGCGTGATGAGCGTGGGCGTGCAATCGATGGCCGATCCAACATGGACCGAAGCTTATGATTATGTTCGCAGTGGAAAATTAGGGAAAGTATTCCAAGGGCAGACCAGTTACTACCGCAACTATTTAGGCGGTCAATGGCGTTACTACCCCATTACTAAAGAAATGAACCCCAAGACAATTGATTGGGAAATGTTTTTGGGCAACAAGTTTGAGTGCGCAGGCGCAAAAATCGGACCTTCTTCCAAAGAAGTTCCTTTTGATCGTGCTGTATGGGCTCAATGGCGTTGCTACTGGCCCTTTGGCGGTGGCATGTTCACCGATTTATTCGTTCATCAAACCACACACCTTATTTCTGCAATGGGTGTGCGCTATCCTGCCCGCGTTATCGGCGGTGGCGGGATTTATCTTGAATACGATGGCCGTGATGTTCCCGATGTCGCTACCATTGTTGCTGATTACGATGAAGGTTGCCAAGTAATCATCTCCGCAACCATGTGCAATGATACCCAGTTGGGCGAAATGATTCGCGGTCGCTTGGGAACGCTTAAGTTCACCGGTGGTGGCGATTACATGAAGGGCTTTGAAGTCTATGGGCAAAATATTGCAGGCGGCCCTGCAAAACCCAAAGAAGGCTTTGATAAACCTATTCATACTTTCACCAATGAAAAGGCTGGGAATGCAACTTATGCGCTGTGGGCTAATTTCCTTGATTGCGTCAAGGCTCGCAAACGCGAAACCCTTAGCACTCCAGAACTTGGCGCTGCTGCATTTACTACGGTTGCGATGGGTGTTCAAAGCTATCGTACAGGCAAGGGTCTCTTCTGGGATAAATCAGCCCGTAAGCCTATTGATGCGGATTCTTCTTGGGCGACCAAGTTGGAAGCACGCAGCAAACAAGGTGGCAAACCTAGTCAGATCATTGGTTGGCAGGGTGGGGAAAGTGGCAGCGTAGTGGTTCCCCCAGACTACATGAAGCTGGGTGGCCCTTGGATTAATGGCCAAGACCCTTCTGAACCAGGCGCCAAGAAAACTTCAATTTCCACCCCCAAAGTTTCTGATGAAGCTGTAGTTGCAGAAGCAAGCAATTCCCGCTCTGGGATTTTGTCAAAACTTCGTCGCAAGCTGAAGGGTGCTGCTGAATAGTAGGCTCGGCTTAAAGGTGTCATTTAAGTGCAGCCGGGTTTAAAGCCCGGCTGTTTTTTTAGGAGTTATCCCATGTTTCGTTTTCTGTCTTTTGTCTTGATTGGAGTCGTGACTATTTCCTCTCAAATTCTATTTGCTGAAGATGTTAAATCATTGGGAACGGTTTATATCAGTGTGGGGGGGGATAATAAACTTGCATGGTTTAATCTCGATGAAAAAGGGAAGCTCCAAAAGGGCGGGGAGATTATGACCGATAAGGGCCCGGGCCCCATAGCGATCAACGACAAACAAAAAATCCTCTACCTTGGGATAAGAGGTGCGCAAAGTATTTCGGCCTACAAAGTTTCCAATAAGGGCACTCCTGAGTTTTTAGGGGGTAATCCCATATTTGGAAACCCTGTTTACCTAACTCTTGACCCTTCTAAAAAATGGATTTTAACTTCGCATTACACCGAAGGAAAAGCTTGCGTCTATAAGCTTGATGCCAATGGAATCCCAACAGGTTCACCCATACAAATGCTTGATGCCATCAAGAATCCCCACAGTATTCAGATCGATAAATCGAATAAAATGGTGTACGTGCCCAACACGGGTGCGGATAAGATTTTTGTTCGCAATTGGGATGCCACCAAAGGTGTGATTTCAACGGATGCAAGCAATGATGTGGATACGAAAAAGGGCAGTGGTCCAAGGCATTTTGCCTTCCATCCCATCCTTCCTGAAGTTTATTTTGTCAATGAAATAGATAGTACCGTAAGTGTGTTTGAGAAAGATGAAATTACAGGTAAATTAAAACATCTTCAAACAATCCGCACCTTGCCTCAAAACTATAATGGGCCAAATACTTGTGCCGATATTCATGTTACTCCCAATGGGAAGTTTGTTTATGCATCCAACAGGGGCCATAATAGTATCGCTGGTTACCGTGTAGATGCAGGTTCTGGGAAACTTGAAGCTATCGAGCAGACCGCAACGGAAAAAATCCCAAGAGCATTTAATATTGATCCCACTGGAAAGTTTTTGGTGGTTGCAGGGCAGGAATCAGGAAAAATCGCAGTATTCATGATTGATAATCAAAGTGGGAAACTTACACAAACAGATTCGATTGAAGTGGGAAAAGGGCCTGCCTGGGTTGAGATTGTTGCCCGTCCTTGATTTTATAAGCCGATACATCTCTAAACTTATTTAAACTCATACAGTCGCCTTTGTTTGAATAGATTTTCTGTTAATGTCATATTTAAGCCTGATGGTGATATATTTGTAGGGAAAAGTTTAGAAGGGTTGAATCTAATTTGTTTAATGTTGTGAAAGTTAAATTTCAAATTGCTTCTACGCATCAAATTAGTGCTCTGTTTTTTTGCCTCTCAACTTTAGAAATAACATTTGAATGAAAATAAACTATGAATGGCCCGGAATTGACGAGATAAGATCTAGTGTTAATGATAAAGACCGAATAAAAAGAATTCTACCCGGATTATTTCACTTCTCTTTGCCTTTACTTGTCTGGATGACCTCCCTCGGAGGAATCATCTTCGCACCGTGGTGGGCGAAAATTATCCTTGGCTTTGTCAATGGTCATGCCCTTGGTGCCATGATTTTAATCGGGCACGATGCTTTGCATGGAACTTTATTTCCCAAAAGGTGGATGAATCGTTTGGCCGGTCGGATTTCAATGGCGCCCACCTTTCACCCGGTAACATCCTGGGTTCATTCTCATAATGGTTTGCACCATGGTTTCACCAATATCAAAGGTAAAGACATAGCATCTCCCCCATTAAACTTGGAAGAATATAGGAAGCTATCCTTGTTGGGAAAATGCAGTTATCGCATAACCCGGAGTTGGTACGGATGTAGTTGGTTGTATTTAAAAGAAACATGGTTTAAATGGGAGTTCTTTCCAATTGCCAGTCGTGCTCCTAGAAACTCCAAGGCATTCTTTTATGATCGCCTTCAACTGACCACTCTTTTTGTAGCTTGGATAAGCTTGCTGATCTGGTCTGCTATTATCCGCGGTGAGAACCCGTTCTTAATGGTTGCCTGTGGGTTTATTTTTCCACAAATTGTTGCCAGCTATTTCATAGGATTTATCACTTTGCAACAACATACTCATCCGAAAGTGGCTTGGTATTCCGAATTAGATTCTCCTTCACCTGCTTTTTTTCAAGCGCAACTGCATAGCACACCCCATTTGGTTTTTCCGTATATTATTCGTGTTTTCATGCGGAATGTTATGGAACACACCGCTCACCATGCAGAACCGGCGGGAATTCCATTGTATTGCCTTCCAGAGGCGCAAAAATCACTTGAGCAATTTTTTGGTGATGAGATCTTAAATGAATATTGGACCCCGTTTACTTTTTTACGAACCACTCGTATTTGCAAGCTTTATGATTATTCCACCCACCAATGGATTGGCTATGACGGTAAGCCTTTGACTGAATCGCTGTTTGAAAGATACCTTATGGAAACCAAAGTTGAAGAACTGCAAGGTGTAGCTGATTAGGTTTAACTCAGGGAAGATTTTTTTTACCATCTGAAGATGTCGGGTAGAGCATAGCAGACATTTTTTTGACCATGTTGATGAAAATAAATAGTAAAGCAAGTGCCAGAGAAGTTAACGAAAACATCTTATAGATGTGTGCAAAAATAAGATTGTCTGCTTCGTAGTTGACCGATTTATACATCATGGAATGCGAACCGCGTGAAGGATCAATAAATCCTTGAGTCTTTAATTCACTTTCAAGAATTCCCCGATATTCTTCGACAATTGGTTGCTGGATAAATCCCCTGTCCGCAGTGAATGAATACTGGTACTGATGCCCAATTAGCAGGTAGTTGACAAGAATGCCAATGGAAATGGCGCCGCCTAAAAACTGAAATAGCACCAATTGTTGCTTGGATTGTTTTTCCAGTTCATCACTTCCCGAAGTGGCGTTTTGCATTCCTAGTAGAATCCATCCCACGCCAAAGCCCATAAGGAATCTTGGGATTGCAAGTTGCCAGTGCTGTGGCGCAGCAAACCAATTGAATTCAACTTGGTTAAGTGGATCCCAATAGTTCCATCCCATAGTTCGTTCGTGGGCAAGATGCATTCCCAGAGATAAAATTAAAAGCCCGAAAATAGGTAGCGAACGGAAGGAGTGAAGAAATTGGCCCGTAGCGAGTGCTGCTGCTCCGCCAAATGAGATGGACCAAACTAGCCATGGGCGTTGCAAAACATTGAAATTAACGATAATGCCACCATATACACCCATGTCGGATACATTGAAATATTGAACAAGGCCAGCATAAAAGACGAGCGTAAGCCTGGGCCAAAGATTTTTAAAGGCAAGTACGATCTGTCCAGTGCTTGCGAAAAACAAAAAAAGTCCGAGTGAAAAAGTAGCGCAAACAGTTGCTAAAAACACACGATTGCTTTCCCACCAGCCATTCAGTTGTCCCCAATGCATCAGGTACCAGATGCCACAAAGAAACGAAGCAAAGAAAGGCAAGTCAATCAAAGAGTACCAAGAGAAAGCTGACGGATTAGTCGATTGTGCGTCTTCCAAATCTGGAATAAAGAGAAGAAGCGCTAACACTGAAAGTGTGCCTTCAAACAAAAATCCACCTTCCCAATTGGACCAACCATACATGAAAGTAGCTGTGCCAACGATGCCCGGAGCAAAAGCAGGTATCACTATCCCAGCCCAGGCCCCTTGATTTTTTAAGTAAGGTGGAATCATGGAGGGTGTGGAAAAAAGAATTAAACCCGTTCCTAATCCTGCGATTATTCTTCCAGCAATGCAAATGCTGTAAGGGGCATGAATCAGTCCGCCATTGATGTATGATCCCGCAGCCAATCCAACCAATCCGAGTCGCGTTAAGAAGAGGGGGGAAAATAGCGGGCCAACCTTTTTAGAAAGTATAAACCCAAACGCAATTGAAAGGAGAAGTGCGCTATGAAGGCTGTACCCTTGGGCTGAAATCCAGCCCATAGCGCCATCCATTTCCTTGAAATTCATGGTATGGCCGGCCGTGGTAACCCAAGCAATGGCTAGTGCAGCAAGTGCCCTGCCATGCAAAATGGTTTCGCAGCCCCAGAGCAGAGGGTTAAGAATCCTCATCGCCAAATACAAGTTTGCCGCTCCCGTTTAATTCGTTAATCCAAGAGATTTCCAAGCCCTGAGGAGTCTGGATGGTCAAAGAGGGTTTCAAGGGTGTTTTCATTTTTTGCAGAATGGTAAGCATTTGCTGAAAAGCAGATTTAACTTCCAGTTCTTTTTCTTCTTGTTTCAGAGTGCGCCAACCTTTGTTGGTAGTGAGAATTACAGGAAGTCGTAATTCCTGCTGGAAAACTCCAACACCATAGGGCAGAACAATTTTAGCAGGAGCGAGTATTTCCGTTTTACTGAAGAAAGAATCACCCATAGCGGATTTTCGTCCATTGATATAACTTTGAATTTGTTTGGAAACATCAACAAGAGCAGGGTCTGTGATGTCTGATTTAGGATAAGCGGGAGCGAGACTACCCTCGGGCATGGGCGGAATTTTTTCCGTCTGGGGCATCCCACACCCAATCAAGCCAAGAATTAAAAAAGCTAAGGTTCGTTTCATGGTTTCTTTTTCTTCGAACTGTAGGGAGTGGTGGCAGGAAACACCCTTGTTTCTGAAGCTAATGTTACGGGTCTATATTGCAATGTACCAACCTTGACTTCAAAAATATCACCGGGCTCAAGATTAGCAACACTTCCTTTTTGAATACCTGCATAAGCTAGACCAAGCAAAAGGCCTGCCCCTGTGCCTATACCGATGACGCCAATGCCACCTTGAGTGTATTGGGCGCCAACACTTGCTCCGATAGTTGCACCTTCGATAATGAAAAGGGAATTTAAAAGATTGCGCCTCATTTTGGTCGTGAATCGGTTGTCTTCCATGTCCACTCTCCAAGGCGAAACCTCGTTGTTTTCAGCACTTATTAACTGGGAAACCTCGATGGTAAGTTTTCCATGTTTGCGGAAATAACTAGGCAGTTCGATGTTGGTGATGGTTCCACCTACCAAAACCGGTGGCATTCCAATCTCTCTTTTTTCATCAATTTCTGCAATAAAGCGATCGCCCTTTTGTAACGCAGGCAACCCATTAAGAAGTCTTTCGCCTGGGCTAAGTCCATCCGGGGAGAAAATTTCGCGAACCTTTAATTTGATGGTTGTATTTGGTAATAGAACCGACTCCTCCACCTTGGATGGTATTTCAGGAGTAAGTTTTGCGGGTGCAGGCTTTTCCTGCGCACATAACGCAGCAAGAAAAAGCGTCATAAAAGATGCTATCATTCCAGCGGTTCCTTGCTTGCATATATTCTGTGAAGTACACGAGTCCACAAACCGGGCGTAGGTATGACCCTGTTTTTTTCAAGATTAGCTATTCCTGCTTTTTCGATGAAATCGAGAAGCAACTCGTTAGATCGTAAAACGTCCAGTCTAGCTAATTGTAAGTTGTACCAACCGCCCCAGCGATTTGCCTGTGCTTGGTACAATCCAACTTTGGCAGCAAGCACATCTAATTCAATTGATTGTTTTTGTGCAAGCAATCGTTCTTGTCTTTCCATCAATTCTAATGCCAGTGCTTCTTCGCGGGTTCGTTGATCGTATTCTTTAATTGATTGCTCCCAACGATCCCAGGCATTGCCTGCATCTTCTTCAACATCGAGCAATACTTTTTCCAGATCCAATTGTGATTTGATTACATCGAGTTTCGATTTTCTGATGTTGGACCAAATGCCAATATCAAGCGCAGGCAGATCATATAAAGTACCAAAGATAACACCCAGAGTTGCAGGGCCAGCATTCACAGGGCCTGGCGATGTTCGTTTAAATGACATCGAAAAAGGTAAAGTACCGAGACCAAAGAGGCGTAGAAAATCTCTGCTTTCCTGCAACTGGGCTATTTTCAATCCCAGCACTAAAAGCCTGACCTCCAACCTTTGTTTTTTTGCCCGCTCAATCGCTTCCCCTCGTGTTTGAGGAAAATCAGGAATGAGTGAAAGATTGATCAGATCGGTTTCTTCAAGATCAAAATGAAAATTAGTGTCTAGCTTAATAGGTATCGGGGTGCCTTCTTGTGGGACTAAAAGCCTGCTGGTATGCATAACCAATGCTAATTTTCTTTCAGAAATCCTGAGGTTTTTCTCGAAGTTTGATAATAATACTGCAGCTTTGGTTGCTCCGACTTTAGCTTCTGTAAGCTCTACATCATGCACCTGTTTTTCGGCCAACTTCGAAGTGATTTGAGCTTCAAGCCGTTTTGAGAATTCTAGCGCAAGGGTGGCTGTTCTTATACCGTATTCGAATTTTTTCGTGTCGAAGTAATTTTGGGCAGCTAGTTCTATTTGTGATCTTCTAACAAGATCCTCCATGATCTGCTTGGCTCGGATGCCTTCTTCTGCAATCGGAAGACTGGTGATCTGCCCAGTAGGATCAAGAGGGAAGAACATGTTAACACGATTCAACTCTGCACGATCAAGCCCTGGGTAGCCGGAGAAAGGCGTGCCACCCGTTACATCAGGAAAAATAATTGCGCTGGAAGGTCTTCCATCCACTGTCCTAAATGCAGTAAACAATTGGGGCAGATTCGAGGTAGGGACAAAATGCTTGAGTGCTTCAAACTTGGCCACCGTTGCAGTTCTAACGGAAATGTTGGCTTGAACCGTAGCTACATTTTCCAAGCTTTTGGAAATCGCAGTTGCAAGCGTGGTGTATGGGATATCTCCCATGGGCGCAGGCAATTGCTTGGGGTTTATCGGTTCCTGCTGGCAGGGCAGAAATAATATCAAGAATAAGCTCAATCCTTGCATCATTTACAATCCTACCACTGGGTTTCCGACTGCTTGACCTTTTTATTCGTGTCGATTTGTATCTTGCACGACATACCAGGCCTAATTCTTGTATCCATGTTTTCTTTATCGAAGAAGCGTAATCTTACAGGTAATCTTTGTACGATTCGGGTGAAGTTGCCTGTTGCATTATCAGGTGGGAATAGCGAAAACGCAGATCCTGTTCCGCCTGATATACTTTCCACCCAACATAAGAATACTTTTTCAGGAATGGCATCTACCCGAACATAAACCGCTTGACCAACCCGGGTGTGATCCAATTGGTCTTCTCTTAAGTTTGCAACCACCCAAACATTATCAAGATCGAGAGGGGTAATGCTTAAAAAAGGCGATCTTGAATTGATCGTTAAGCCTAACTGGGCTGTTCGTTTGCTGATAATGCCCGATTGCGGTGCGCGAATCAAGGTGTTTGATAAACGCAATCTTGCAAGGCTTAGTTTTGCCTGAGCCTGATCGATTTTGCTATCAAGGCTTCTGCTTATCGACATTGCAATATCTGGTTGGATTTGTGCTGCTTGAGCCTTTGCAACTTCTGCCTTCGATTCTAATAAACTTCGTTTTGATTGCTCGAACAAAACCCCTGCCTGTTGCAGTTGTAAACCACTTGCGAGCACTTGTTTTTCGGAAGAAGATATCTGGCTTTTGAGAGACTCTACCTTGGCAGTTGCTTCGCGAAATACTGCTTCTTTATTATCTTTGTCTTGAACGGGAATATCGCCACTGGCTGCCAATCGTTGGAAACGAACATAGTAGTCGCCCGCATTAACTTTCAAAGCCTCCAACCCAGGGAGTTGGTCTTTTGAAGATTGTAAAAGTTCTTTCTCTTTGGCATAGATTTGATTGCGGGTCTGGATTTCGATTTCGCTAGATTTAACCAGTTCTTCTTTTTCTTGCATTTTGGCGCGTGCGCCATCGAGTAATGCAATTCTATCCTCTCGAACTAGTGTTACATTAAAACGGGCTGCATCAGCTTCAGATTTAGCTTGTTTAAAATCAGCAAGAGCTTGGTCAACTTCTAACTGGAAAGGAATCGGGTCAATTTGAATCAAGGGGTCGCCTGGTTTTACTACCATGTTGTCATCAACATAAAGGGCAACCACCGGGCCACTTACTTCCGAAGAAATTGGGGTAACATTACCAACGACATAGGCATTTTCTGTCGAGACTTCTGACATGCGCCAAACCCACCAGCCCAAAAGTATCAGACTTACCATGATTAGTAAGGCTATAGGCAAAAGTTTCCACA
>DBCB01000231.1 GCA_002303765.1 Planctomycetaceae bacterium UBA969 | reverse complement strand
ATGGGTTCCCAGCGATTGAAGTAAAATGGCTTCTTTCCCTTCATATGGAACGATTTCAAAAATCAGGCGCATGTCATATCCTAGGCTGCAAGCATAAGAGCCTTCAAGTTTCCCTTGGAGTTTATGGGTTTTTAGAGAAGGTAGAAATATATCTTCTTGAAGATATTCTAAGGTTTGTTGAAGCGACTTGATCGAGTCTCGGGATTTTTTAAGAACCTTCTTAGCAGTGCGCACAAACGAAGGTGACTTTAAAAGAGTCCTTCTCATTCAAATAATTCGCGGGTCAATTGTTCTGGTGTGGTTGGCTTGCATAACCCTGCAGCAAATTCTTCCCGCGAGCGTTCTTGGTCCTGCGCCATAGCTTCTTCAGATTCTTGTGCTAACTTTTGCTTTAAGATTAATATTAATTTTTTTTGTTCATCTTTGGATAAGTGGTCCGCGGCTTCTAGCACTTGTTGAAATGGTAAATTAAGGCTCATAATTATTCCTTCCTCGAAAGATTCAATAATGTAGAATAACATATTTTTGGGGATTACCCAAGGGCCCTCTTGTGAAGGCCTTAAAATCAGTTCCTTCATCTTGAATACACTAGCCAATCCTTCGATTTCCCTATATTTGCTGGATAATTCCAATTGCAGGGGGTATCATTATTATGATGTAAGTTCTTTCTTTTCATGGGGATGGCATGCCTTCCGTTTTAATCCTTTACTTAGTGGCAACCCTGGGTGCTGAACCTGCCAAGGTTGATTTCAATCGAGATATTCAGCCGATTTTCAAAGAGCATTGTTATAAATGCCATGGCGAAAGCAGCAGTAAAAATGGCCTAAGGCTTGATCGTAAAGCTGATGCACTTAAGGGTGGCGATTCAGGTAAAGTGATCATCGCAGGAAAAGCAGATACAAGTATTCTCTTTCGCAATATTGGCTCGGTCGAAAAAGCAATTATGATGCCTCCCAAGGGGCCAAGGCTGTCATCGCAACAATTAGATCTAATTAAGAACTGGATCAATCAAGGGGCTTCATGGCCTGATGATGGTTCCGAAAAGTCGAATGTACTTTCTTGGTGGTCGCTTCAGCCGATGAAAGTTATAGCTCCTCCGCAGTCTAACCCTCAATGGGTCAAAAACCCGATTGATTCCTTCATTTGGAACAAGTTACAGCAGAAGGAATTAAGCCCATCTAAAGAAGCTTCCAAGATTACACTTTTGCGCAGGGTTTATTTTGATGTCACTGGTCTTCCCCCCGAACCCGCTGAGATTGAAAATTTCCTCAACGACAAATCGCCTGATGCTTATGAAAAGCTAGTAGATAGATTGCTCGCTTCTCCACAGTATGGGGAACGCTGGGCTCGCCATTGGCTTGATGCTGTTCACTTCGGCGAAACCCATGGCTACGACAAAGATAAGCTAAGGCTCAATGCATGGCCCTACCGGGATTACGTGATTCGTTCGTTGAATGCGGATAAACCTTATGGCCGATTTGTTTCAGAGCAACTTGCGGGTGATATGCTTTTCCCTGGCACTCCCGAGGGGATCGAAGCTTTGGGTTTTATTGCGTCGGGCCCTTGGGATTACATCGGTCATGCTGAAGTGCCCGAGAGTAAAATCGATGGTAGGGTTGCGCGCCATCTCGATCGTGATGATATGGTTGCCAATACCGCTAACACTTTTTTGAGCATGACGGTTCAGTGTGCGCAGTGCCATAACCATAAGTTTGATCCTATTCTGCAGACCGATTATTACGGCATGCAGGCGGTTTTTGCAGCGCTTGATCGTGCGGATAAGCCTTACCATGCAGATGCAAACATTGCATCGCAGTTTGAATCATTAAAACAGAAAATCAAAGTTCAAGAAGCAGCGATGCAGGCATTCGAAGCAAAGATGCCTGGTAGAAAAGAACTCGCAGAAATTGATTCTCGCATTGCTCAATTGCAAAAAGCATCTGTTGGAAAGAACCCTGCTTTTGGCTACCACAGTGGCATTAGCCCAAAGCAGTCAGAATTAAAATGGATTCAGATTGAACTTCCCCAACCGCAGATCATTGATAAGGTTGTGTTGCATGCCTGTCATGATGAGTTCAACAACATTGGTGCGGGGTTTGGTTTTCCTGTTCGCTATCAGGTGCAAATTAGTGATGAAGCAACATTCAAATCCCCCGAGATCTTGAGCCTAAAAACCAGTGAGCAAGATCAACTTAATCCTGGATTGATACCTGTCGCTATTAATGTGGGGATGAAAAAAGCAAAGTATATTAGAGTAGTTGCTACTAAACTTGCACCTAGGCAAAACGATTATATTCTTGCGCTTGCTGAAGTAGAGGTGCTTGATGCTGCGGGTAAAAATCTTGCCTTAAACGCTCCGGTTACCAGTCTTGATTCTACCGAAGCCCCCATTCGCTGGGCTAAAAAGAATCTGACCGATGGTATCTGGTTCCAAGGTGCTGATACTGGCAATAAAGAAACTGCAGCACTGCAAGAGAAAAAGAATAAGTTGCTTGCAACTCTTGTACCTGAAGCCGACAGGCTGGCACTTCAAAACATGAAAGCCCAAGTTTCTGAATTGAAGGCACAGCTTGTAAAAATGCCCCAGCCTAAAATGGTTTTCGCTGGAACGGTTCATACAGGAAGTGGCGCTTTTTCTGGTACGGGTGCAACGGGGGGCAAGCCTCGAACCATTCATTTACTGCAGCGTGGCAATATCGAAAAACCACTCGATGTTGTTTCCCCCAGAGCGATTACTGCCCTCCCCCATTCTCCGGGAATGTTTTCCATTCCAGAAAATGAACCCGAAGGTTTGCGCAGGGTTGCTCTTGCCAACTGGATTACACATGATGCAAATCCGCTTGTTTGGCGATCCATTGTGAATAGGGTTTGGCGCTGGCATTTTGGCAGAGGCATTGTTGATACCCCCAATGATTTCGGAAAGATGGGCAAAGAACCTTCACACCCCGAACTTCTTGATTGGCTTGCAACCGACTTCCGCGATAATGGTCAATCCCTTAAACGCCTTCATCGTTTGATTTTAACCAGCGCAACCTATCAGCAATCTTCCGCTACTAACTCTTATAGCGCTGCCAAGGATTCCGATAATGTTTATTACTGGCGCATGAATCGCAAGAAGCTAGAGGCTGAAGCTATTCGTGATTCTGTCTTGAAGGTTTCGGGCAAACTTGATGAAGCGATGTTTGGACCTAGCTTCCAAGATTTTGTCATCGAAAAACCCGAGCACTCGCCACATTATCAATATCATCTGCATAACCCTGAAGATGCAAAATCATTCCGCAGGGCCGTTTATCGCTTTCTCGTTCGATCTCAGCAACAGCCCTTTATGACTACGCTTGATTGCGCAGATCCCTCCTTATTAGTGGATAAACGCAATGAAAGCCTTTCCGCATTGCAGGCACTCGTGCTCTTGAATAATGGTTTCATGCTGGTGCAATCCAAAGAGTTTGCAAAAAGATTAGAGCGTGATTTTCCCAAACAGCAACAAGTTGAAAATGCTTTTCTGATTGCCCTAGGGCGCAGACCAACCCAATCTGAACTTGAATCTTTGACCGCCTTGGCAGCTCAGTATTCGCTCGCAGATTTGGCCCGTGTGCTTTTCAATCTTAATGAGTTTTCTTTCGTTGATTAAACCGGATGCCCTATGAACTTCAAAAATAATAACCCGAACCTTTATAATCCCGGCATGAACAGACGCGAGATGCTTTGGAATACAGGTGGCGGCTTGGGCGGCATTGCTCTTGCAAGCTTGCTTGGAAATCAATCCGCATTTGGTGATTCGCTTAATGAAGGAGGCGTTGGCGGGCTTCAGGGGCTTCCTCATCACCCACCCAAGGCCAAGCGGGTCATCCAGCTTTTCATGGCGGGCGCTGCTAGCCATGTTGATCTTTTCGATTTCAAACCAGAACTCGTCAAACAGCATGGTAAGAGTTCCGACTTCGGTGAGAAAGTCGAAGCGTTTCAAAACGGGCTCGGTCCCTGGCTTAAACCTGTTTGGGATTTTAAACCCTATGGCAAATCCGGGAAGATGCTTAGCGATACTGTCTCGCCTTTGGGCGATGTGGTTGATGATATCGCCTTTGTTCACAACATGGTTGGCAAGACTGGCATTCATAGCCAGTCTACTTATTTGCAAGCTACGGGTTTTCAGAACCCAGGCTTTCCTGGTATGGGCTGCTGGGTTAGTTATGGTCTAGGTAGTATGAATCAAAACCTTCCCACCTTTGTGGTGCTTCCAGATCATCGTGGCTTTGCAAGCAACGGCCCTAAAAATTGGGATAGTGCTTTTCTCCCTTCGCAACATCAAGGAACGATTCTTAAACCGGGCGCCCCTAACCCTATCGAAGATCTTTTCCCTGCCCCTCAAGGCAACTTTATTTCCAAGGCTAGCGCCAACGCTTCCTTTGATATCCTTGGTAAACTCAATCGCGAGCATTTGCAATCCAGGGAAGGCGATAGCAGGCTTAATGCCCGCATTCAAAGCTACGAACTCGCTGCGAGAATGCAGCTTGCTGCACCCGAAGCCATGGATATTTCGAAAGAGCCCGCTTACATCCGCAAGCTTTATGGCCTTGATCATAATGTTCAAACTTTCGATAAGGAAATCAATGCCATTGAAGAAATCGATCATTTCTCGCGCAAGTGTCTGGTAGCTCGAAGATTGTTGGAGCGGGGCGTGCGCTTTGTGCAAATCTGGTCGGGTTGCGATAACGGTTTCCCTAGGCGTAATTGGGATAGCCATGAAGATGTCCAACGCGATCATGGCCCACTTGCAATGGGCATGGCTAGGGGCTCTGCTGCACTTATCCTAGATCTAAAACAGCGTGGCCTTCTTGATGATACTATCATTCTTTGGACAACTGAGTTTGGTAGAATGCCTTCTTCTCAAGGAGGCAAAGGCCGCGATCATAATCCTTATTGCTTCACCAACTGGCTTGCGGGCGGCGGTATCAAGGGCGGCATATCTTATGGCCCTAGTGATGATTTTGGGTACAAACCCCAGGATAGAAAAAATCCTACTCAGGTATATGATATCCATGCAACTATTATGCATCTGCTTGGTATCGACCATTCCCGGCTTACTGTTAGGAATAATGGCATCGATCGCAGATTGACCGATGTTCACGGGCATGTGATCGAAAACATTCTCGCTTAAAATCATTTTTTAACCCTATGAAAGGTATTGCGTCATGGATCCATTACAAAAAGTTATTTCTATTGTTCCTACTACTAAAGTTTTATCTCTGATGGATGAGTTTCGGGATTTTGCATTCAAAGGTAACTTTATCAATGTCGCTATTGGCGTGGTCATCGGGGGCGCATTTAGCAAAGTGGTTGATGCTTTGGTGAAAAGCATTCTTATGCCCTTTATCAGTTTGTTCACCCCGGCAGAAAAAGGTTACGCAGGTTGGACGTTTGTTTTCAATGGCGTTGAAATTCCATACGGTGTATTTCTGGGAGAAGTCATCAACTTCCTCATCGTCGCCGCTGCAATGTTCTTCTTCATCGTAAAGTTTCTTGGATGGATGATGAACGTGAAAAAAGAAGAGCCCGTGGTTGTGCTGACCAAACAGGAAGAACTCCTCATCGAGATCCGCGACTTGTTGAAAGCCAAAGTATCCTAATATCTTTATAGTTTAATCGAGGCATTCCCATGCGAAATATATTGCTATATCTGCTTGTACCTTGTTTGTTAAGTCATTCTGTATTTGCTGCAGATGAACCAATTGATGTAGTCATCTATGGTGGCACCTCCGCAGGGGTCAGTGCTGCTATCCAAGCTGCCCGCATGGGAAAAACCTCACTCATCATTGAACCTTCCAAGTATTTGGGAGGCTTAACCACGGGCGGATTGGGCGCTACCGATACAGGCAGTAAAGCAGTCATAGGCGGCATCTCCCGCGAATTTTATCAACGACTTCGCAAACATTATGACAAACCAGAAAGCTGGAACCTCGAAAAACGTGACTCCTTCAAAGGTTATCGCAAAGATGAAGATGCAATCTGGGCTTTCGAACCGAAGGTTGCTCATAAAGTCCTTCACGAAATGCTTGATGAACACAAAATCAAGTTCGTTCTAAATGAAAGACTCGATCGCACCAGTCCTACCGCTGTTGTAAAAAAAGGCACAGCAATTCAATCCATCAAAATGGAATCAGGAAAAACCTTTACAGGCAAAATGTTCCTCGATGCCACCTATGAAGGCGACCTTCTCGCTGCTGCAGGAATCCCTTTTCATGTGGGTCGGGAAGCTAATGCAAAATATAATGAAACTCTCAATGGCATTCAGAAACAAAAAAACACTCATGGCCATCGCTTTACCGCCAAGGTTGATCCTTATGTAATCCCGGGCGACCCCAAAAGTGGTTTGCTTCCAGGAATTGAAGCTGGCCCACACCCAGAAGATGGTTCCGAAGATCATAGGCTGCAGGCTTATTGTTTCCGTATGTGTATGAGCCTGATTCCTGAAAACCGTGTGCCCTTCCCTAAACCCGAGAATTATAACGAAAAAGACTTTGAACTTTTGTTCCGTAACTTCGAAGCGGGAGATCTTCGAATTCCTACTAGCATTCTCATGATGCCCAATGGCAAAACCGATACCAATAATAATTTCGCAGTCAGCACCGACTACATTGGTGCCAATTACAAATACCCCGAAGCATCTTATAAAGAGCGCGAAAAAATCATCGCTGATCATGAACAGTATCAAAAGGGCCTGATGTGGAGCATCTGTAATCACCCTCGCGTTCCTGCAAAAGTTCGTGATGAAATGAAAAAATGGGGACTCGCTAAAGATGAATTCATCGATACAAACAACTGGCCTCATCAGATCTATGTGCGCGAAGCCAGGCGTATGATTGGCGAATATATCATGACCGAACTCGATTGCAGAAAACTTCGCGCAACCCCAGAATCCATTGGCATGGGTTCCTATAACATGGATTCCCATAACTGCATGCGCTATGTCACCCCAGATGGCAAAGTGCAAAACGAAGGCGATATCCAAGTCAGCCCAGGTGGCCCTTACAAAATTAGTTACAAATCCATCACCCCAAAAAAGGAACACGCAACTAATCTGCTCGTACCTGTTTGCATATCCTGCTCTCACATGGCCTATGGCAGCATTCGCATGGAACCTGTTTTCTTTATCCTAGGCCAGTCTGCTGCAACCGCTGCTTGTTTAGCCATTGATGCAAAAATTGATGTACAGGATCTTCCCTACGAAAAACTTAAAACCAAGTTGTTGGAAGATAAACAGGTGCTTGAATCTAAAGATGCTGTTCCAAGCCTTCCTGCTTTAGATCCTAAAAAAATGGCAGGTGTTGTCATCGATGATATCCAAGCTACCAAAAAAGGTTCTTGGGGCGAAAGTGCCACCATCGCTGGTTTTGTAGGCAATGGCTACATCCATGATGGTAATGAAGGCCATGGCTCTAAATCTGTTTCCTTCCAAGCAAAGCTTCCCGCAGATGGTACTTATGAAGTGCGCTTTTATTATAACTCTAATGCAAATCGCGCAACTAATGTTCCAGTTACCATCGAACATGCTGCTGGTTCGAAAACTATTTTGGTAGACCAGCGTAAAGTTAATAAGGTCGGTTTTGTATCCCTTGGCAAATTTGATTTCAAAAAAGATGCTGCTGCAACTGTTCTTATCACCAATACCAACACCAATGGCCATGTGGTGGCCGATGCGGTGCAGTTTATTCCGATCCCTTAGTTCACTTAAAATGAGCTGGAGTCATTTCGCCCATGACCCGATCTTTTATCCAATTATGGACTCGTGCAGAGTTCGAGGTTTGGAAATCCGCACCCAATAGCCCCCTTATTTATGCTGCAAGTAATCAATTTAAACAAAGAGGTATAACCAAAGGCGATCAGCTATTTATCGTTGCTTGCTTTGCAGATACATTGCATCTCATGGGTTGCCTAAAGGTTGAAATTGGAACCTTGAACGCAGTTGAAGCTAAAAATCTGCTCCCTAAAGACGCTCATACATGGGCTAAAGATTATGTCTTTCATGATCGATCACTCAACACTCGAATGCAGTTTGATTTACATGTCTCCGTAAGTGTGCTTACTTCTTTTCGCTTCGCAGATGGTACATTCCCAAAGTTCAAAGGCGATGGTTCCGAATTCAAACCTGATCCCCAAACCTTTAGAGGAGTTCGTGAACTTTCATCTAATACTGCAATCAATCTTGCCAAGCTTCTTGATGGTAAAGTAAGTCCTAAGAACGAAGTGAAATCTGTAGAGCCTGAAAAAATCAGAGCGTTAAGTATTAGGCAGCCTTATGCAGAACGGATACTGCGGGGTGATAAGAAAATTGAGTATCGAACTTGGCCGACGACGTATCGGGGCAAGATTTATATATATGCAGCGAAGACGCCTGTGCAACTTCCTGGGCATGAAGATCCTCTGGATCCTTTGAAATTGCCTCGTGGGGTTTTAGTAGGCACTGTAGAAATTGTTGATTGTAAAAAAGGTGAAAAGTATTTTGAATGGGCTTTAAGAAATCCAGTTCGGTTCGATCCACCCCGCACCTTTAATGCTTTCCCCCAGGCAGGCTATTTCTACCCCTTCGGCAAAGAATGATTTGGGTCCTGAAATATGGAAAAGGTCGATATTGCGAATGAAATTTGGATGAGTATAATAGTTGTATTCACAAAAATAAGGAATGTATTTATGACAACCGTTGATTTTGAACCCTTAACGGTTTCTGTTCCTATGTGGGAGGAACCTGCAGGTGTTTTTCGAGTCGGCAAAAGTCGGGTTCTTTTGGAGTTGGTGTTGGCTGCATACCTTCGTGGTGAAAGCCCTGAAGGAATTGTCCGGTCTTATCGATCTTTAACATTGGTTGATGTTTATGCAGTTATTGGTTGTTACCTTGCAAATCCTACGCCCTTTAATAATTATCTTTTGCAAAGTGAACAACAAGCCGAACTTATTCGCACTCGAATTGAATCCGGGCAATATTAATTTACGATACCTTTAACTCTGGTTCCTGAGCTTGCTAGCGGTGAGCCAGCCGAACCCGTCGAAGGAACCCCAGCCTTGTTTTTGTAAACTTCGCTGTCCCACCTTTGTTAATTAAGCTGCCCCACTTTTGTCAACTTTGCGCATGCGGAGTTCCATTCTTATGCTTCCTTTTACTTCTCGTTTATCAATTTAAGCCTGAAGCGCAAGCGAAGGTTGTTTACTTGCGCAGGCGCAAATGAACTTGCATTGCATATCAATACAAGCCTGAAGCGCAAGCGAAGGTTTTTAACTTCCTGTTTTGCATTCACCCATTCTTCCTACGCTTGCCCGCCTTCCACCATCACCCACTCTAATTTAATGCCCACAATCGCATTCACTGGGGCGGATGACGCTTTTTAATCAACTAATTTTCACCTCTTGAAAAAAATACACCCGGTATTTTGCCTATTTCTTAATTTATGAGCATTTTATTGACCGATGCTTGCAATCTATTCCGCTTAAGAAATAGAAGGTAATATTTTACATTTTAAATAAAGCAGGCCAATGAAGAGAATTAAAAAAGGATTTACCCTGATAGAGCTTTTGGTTGTGATTTCCATCATAGGCATATTGATTGGGTTGTTGTTGCCTGCGGTCCAAAAAGTGCGCGCAGCGGCTAATCGTCTTAAATGTCAAAATAATCTAAAACAAATCGGAATGGGTTGTCATAACTTCCATGATACATTTATGCAATTTCCGCCTATGTTTATTGGGCCAAATATTATGAATGATTTGACAATACCTAGCACAAATGTTTTTTATGCTATCTTACCATACCTTGAATTGGGGGCTATAGTTACGAATTCAAATAATAGGGTTTTAGCACCTATTGCGAGAACAACCGTTGTACAAGTTTATAGGTGTCCCACTGAAACCACGACACCTGATGGAATTTTTGATATGAATTGGGCAGTTGGAAATTATGGAGCAAACTATCAAGTATTTGGGAATCCTGATGCTGGTGACATCTTAAATAACCAAGATGGAAAAACCAAATTAACTAGTATTTCTGATGGTACCTCTAACACGGTTTTTTTTGCTGAACGCTTTGGAAAATGTGGCAAATCCTTGCTTTCTTCACCCCTTACACCATACGGTAGTCTTTGGGCACATGGAAATGATCGATGCCACTATAAACCATTTTTTGCCTATGGCAATCGGGCAGGAACCCAAGGATACAGTGCTCAAGGTGATGGCCCTGGTAGTTTCCATGGGCCTTGTCTCGGTAAAGTTGGGCCATCATCAAAATTCCAAGTTGCACCTTATCCATATGAAACAAATTGTGATTATGCTTTGGCTCAAACCCCACATACTGAAGGAATGCAAGTTAGCTTGGCGGATGGTAGTGTACGATCTTTGACGTCAAATATGTCTAGTAGTACATGGTGGATGGCTGTAACCCCAAATGCTGGTGATTTACTAGGAAGAGATTGGGATAATTAATACTATGGGCAAACAAAAAATTGGTTACTGTAAATTTTTAGTAGTTTTTTTATTGTTTATTTTGCTACCTGGTTGCCAAAGTGAAAAAGCAAAAGTTTCTGGAAAGATTTTTTTTCAAGGAGTTCCCATTGAAACAGGGAAAATATCTTTCGATAGTATTGATGGAAATGCCCAAGGTTCTTCTGGTGAAATTATTGAAGGGAAGTATGAACTAAAAAACAATCAAGCTCTCGGAAAAGGTTTTATGGTTGTCCGAATATGGGGATTTAAAAAAACAGGTAAAAAAATAATTCCCCCATTTGGAGCCCCTGGTATTTCTTCAGGTGGTGAATTGATGGACGAAATTCAAATGTATATTCCATCTGAATTTAACACTTCCAGTAAACAAATTGTTGATATAAAACTTGGGGAAGACAACGTGTTTGATTTCGAGTTGTAATTTTTGTAAAAGACAAATCGGACTTACGAAGTAATATATTCACACAAAAGACCAATAATGCGTATAAACGGCAAATCTGATCCAATCAAAAGTTAATGAAGAGCAATTGCGACGGAAAGGCCTGACTGTAACTACTCGGATTGTACCAGTGCGCCTTGAACCCTCCAGTTAACTTTATGACCGTCAACACTTTTATAATCTAAATAGGCACGATCAAGTACCGTACATCACCTACGTGACCTTTAATCGACTAATTTTCATCTCTTGGCAAAGATACAACCCGGCATTTTAACTATTTCTCAATTTATTTAAGTTTTATTGGCCGATGTTTGCAATCTGTTCCGCTTATAAACACTAGAGGATAATAATTTTACATTTTGACGAAGGCTGCCCAATGAAGATAATTAAAAAAGGATTTACCCTGATAGAGCTTTTGGTGGTAATTTCCATCATAGGCATATTGATTGGGTTGTTGTTGCCTGCGGTGCAAAAAGTGCGCGAAGCTGCTGTTCGTCTTCAATGCGTAAATAATCTTAAAAATTTAGCTCTTGCTTGTCATAATCATGTAGATGCCATGCTTGCATTTCCAATTGATGATGATGGATGTGTGTTAAATCCACCAACATTTCAACCATTAACCTTTTACACTAGTCTCTTGCCTTATATTGAGCAAAAAGATAATTCCCCGTTGTCGCCAAAGCCTATCAAGCTGTTTTTATGCCCCGCAAGAAGAGGTGTGGATGTGGGGCCAAAAAATGATTATGGATCGGCTCACCATGTTAATTGGTCTGGTATTCCAGGTTGGTACACTATCCTTGGTGGGCCTTATCTTTATGCAGAAGGGATTCCTGCAGTATTTTTTAATTTACCAAAACATTTTCCCCCTGATTTTAACAAAATAATGGATGGCACCTCGAACACGCTTTTAATGGCCCATAAAGGAGTTGCACGAAAGTATTATAATGGTGGCAGTCCGCCAGCTTATGGTCAAATCCGCACTGATATTTCATGGTCATCTGGGGACCATTGGGAACATAAACGCAGCCCCGATTACCTTGTACCTGAAGATTATGATGATCTTAATATGCAATATTATTTCTCTTCACCCCATTCTGGTTCAATGCCTTGCTCCTTTGCAGATGGCTCCATTCGATCGGTACGTTATGGTATAAATACTAACCAACTTAGAAGACTATGGACTTATAACGATGGCGCTACCTTGCCAGCCGATTTGGAAACTAACTAATATTTAAAGGAAAATTGTATGCGGTTTTTTATGTTATTTATATTAACACCCCTATTTATTGGGTGTGATTCAAAGCCTTCGCCTGTAAATGAATCTAATCTCCCGACTGTTGGTATTCCGCCTCCACCACCTATCAGCATGATGGGAAAAAAAGAAGGCAATTATACAAATGGCATAAATGCTAAAAAACAATGATGTTTTGTTATGGGAAGAATGTTGGTTGAAATCGATTTTAAACATAGCATACATGCAATTTGAGGTCTAAAGCAAAGAAGGTTTCCATCGCTTATGCTTTAGGCTTGTAAGGCTAGAAAGGTTGTAGGAAGCATTTAATAAGGCTCTTCGGTCGTTTAAAATGCCAGATTTGGACAAATTATTCTAAAAATCTTACCCACTTTCTTCTGATATTTACCGGAGCAGTAAGAACCGTGGCTAATGTTCACCATTAAACAAAAGATAATCTAATATTTTGACTATTTTTTAATTTATTTAAGTTTTATTGGCCGATGCTTGCAATCTATTCCGCTTAAAAAGTAGAAGGTAACATTTTACATTTTAAATAAAGCAGGCCAATGAAGAAAATTAAAAAAGCATTTACCTTGATAGAGCTTTTGGTGGTGATTTCCATCATAGGCATTTTGATTGGTTTGTTGTTGCCCGCGGTTCAAAAAGTGCGCGAAGCTGCAAGTAGGATTCAATGTGCTAATAATATGAAGCAGTTTGGTTTGGCGATGCATAATTTTGCAACAACATATGATGGCAAATTACCAACGATAACCCATCAAGTAGCTCCCGGAAGTAATGGCAGTGTGATGGTTGCTTTAATGCCTTATTTGGAACAGGAAAATCTTTACAAGGCCTATAGTATCCCAGCAAATATGACTCTACCCGCTGCACCTTCTGGCCCTCCTACAAAATACAATGCTACGGTTATTAAGACGCCTTTTGTTTGCCCTTCGGATTATTCTGCCTCCACAGGTTCAGGGCCCAGCGGTTGGGCGGGTACTTCCTACATTGGTAATGCTTTTCTTTTTTCTAAACTTGGTTGGTTTACAGTGGATGATCCTACGATTTCAAATTATCGGATAGGTACAATTCCAGATGGTAATTCCAATACTGTGGCTTTCGCAGAACGAGTGATTGTGAGCAATCCAACCTATCATCAATTCGGCCTAACCACCAATAATCGTGATATGGCGTATACTCCTGGCGGATTTGTAACTTCTGGCCCTTTTATTGGTATACATCAAGAACATTTCAATTATCCGGCTTTTGGGACTTATCAAAGTAGCTATCCGTTGTTGTTTGATATGTATTATTTTACTTATAAATTTTTTTTACAAGTCAACCCAGGCCCTGGGCATTTGGTTTACTGGCCTGATGTTTCAGGTGCATGTCCCGCCGGTACTAATGCTGGTCATGCTTCTGTTATCCAATTAACCATGATGGATGGCAGTGTTCGTAATGTTACTGAGCAAATTGACATGAAGACTTTTTGGCTTGCGGTAATCCCGTTTGATGGATTGGTAATCCCAGCGGATTGGAATAATTAACTAACGAATTTAATCATGAGCGATAATAAAGAAGAACTAAAAGATTTTATAGTGGCCCGGGAAAACCAACGGCCCTTAGTAGTCTCACGAGAAAAACTCGTGTTTTTAGTTAAAGAGCTTGAAATAAAAGGTGAGGATCTCATTTATTGTGATAAACAAAAAGTTTGGAAAAAAGCAAGGAATGTAAAAGGATTAAGGTCGCTCATTGCTCGCTTAGAAACAGGCTTGAATGATGATTCTTCGGATCCAGAACAAGATCTTGGACAAGAAGATGATCTGATGGATGATATTTTATTTAAAAAAAATGAAGAAAAAGAATTACCCGTGCAAAGGTTTGTTCCTCTTCCAGAAATATTGGTTCCCAAGCCTTTGCAGGAAAATAAACCTGAACCCATAAAAATTTCTAAACCAGTTATAGCATCGAATGCAAAAAAAGAAGAAGCTTGGATTGAAAGTATTGAGAAATTCTCGTTTAAAGATTCGTCTATTAAAACTTGGGTGCAGTATGGAACCATTTTTTGTTTTTTAATGGTAATGGTTTATAACTTCTATCCCAGTTCAGGGAATTTAACTATCAAAGATTACATTCATGGGAAAATAACCTGTGATGGTGAATTGTTGAAAAATTTAACCATCGGGGCGAAAGGTGAAGGTAGGGAAGTGTATGGTTTTGTTAATCCGGATGGAACGTATCGTATAGAAAACTTACCAAAAGGCGTTTTTAAAATAAAACTTATTCCGTTAATACCATCACAACTTTATTCACCTTCCCCATCGGGTATGCAAAAGAAAGAAACCAAAGATAAGAAAAAAAAACCTGAAGTCATCTATGCGAAATATGAAACTTATGAAAATGATTTTAGCATTGAGTATTCAGGAGGTGTCAAGCAATTGGATATCGAATTAAAATCGAAGTGATGATAAATATTCTGTTTTGTTGCCTACAAGGGCCTTAAATTGATGATTAGAATTTAGGAATCTTCGATATTTATTTCTTGTGTTTTCTCAATAGCATTTTTCTTACTTAAACAATATACTTTTCTATGTGGATGCCCCAGAATCCTTTGCTTAATGGAATTTTTCTTGTCCGATAAATTCGATACCACTCAGCATGTGGAAAAATTGCTTCAACTTCTCAAAAAAGGTGATGAGAACTCCAAGATTCAAATCATTGAGTTTTCTTTCAAGCGCTTTAAAAAATTAGCCAAGCGTATGATCGCTTCTTACCCTCTTCTTCGCACCAAAGCTGATACCGATGATCTTCTTCAAAACTTTATCATCCGCCTAAGTAAAGCCATTGATTCAATTGTGCCGAAAAATAGTTTAGATTTCTTTCAGCTTGCATCTGTATTAATGCGTAATGAACTCATCGATATGGGCAGAAAACTATTTGGCAAAGATGGTGCTAAGAAGAATTTTGAACAATCGACCGATCCCAAATTTCTTGATGCGAAGGAACCAGGGGAAGGGCCTTCAGGCGTTTCAGAGTGGGTCGAATTTCATGAATCAATCGGTAAACTTCCCGATGAAGAAAGATCTGTTTTCCAACTCATTTTTTACCAAGGCTTCAGCCACGACGAAGTTTCCAATCTCCTCGGGATTTCTATCAAAACTGTTTTTCGGCGGTGGACCAAAGCTAAATTAATCCTTTCAGACAAGTTCGTTTAAATTAGCTTGAGAAGCAGAGACACGGAAAAGAGTAAAAAGACAGAAGATTAGCCACGGAAGGACACGGAATT
>DBCB01000298.1 GCA_002303765.1 Planctomycetaceae bacterium UBA969 | reverse complement strand
CTTTTTTTAAATTGTATAGTTGCTGTGTGATCCTATGAATCTTGATCAATATTTTGATAAAATCCGTTTCCCTTTATCGACAATCCCTGGAT
Organism: Planctomycetaceae bacterium UBA969; assembly: GCA_002303765.1. GTDB lineage: Bacteria > Planctomycetota > Planctomycetia > Gemmatales > Gemmataceae > UBA969. The sequence goes on along the minus strand of DBCB01000298.1, from coordinate 2,676 downwards.
TGGCGCAGAATGAACAGTTTAATGCGGATGCAGAATCCTATGATTTTCTTGTTGAACAAAAAGAAAAAGGCATCCCCTTAACCGAAGAGCAATTGCGCCTTTGGGACGAATTTGAAATTAAGATCCCCCATTTATTTAGATTAAGCACTGAATTTTGGGCGTCGAGTCATCCCTAATTACCCCTGAGATACCTTGTAGAGCATCTCCCGATTCAAGGGTTTACAGGCAATTTTAAAACTTTTATGACCAATCTTTCTTTGAATTTGCATCCAGCTATGCCTGTTTTAATCACCGGAGTTTCTGGCGTTCCTGGATTTAATTTTTTTGTGCATATGCGACAAAAATATGGGGATTCTGTGGTTGGAATTCGCCCAAAAGATACTTGGCGCATGAAAAGCGATGGGATTATTGGCGTTAATCCTGATGATTCTTCAGGGATGCACGAACTTTTCAATAAATATAAATTTAAAACGATATTAAATGCTACAGGTAGTTGTGCCCTCAAGGCTTGTGAATTAAATCAAGACTTAGCCTATAAAACTAATGTTTTAAGTGCCCAAGTTATTGCCAAACTTGCCACACAGTTTAATTCAAGGCTTGTTCATGTTTCATCAGATCTTGTTTTTTCAGGGGACTCGGGTGAAGGAAATTATCTCGAAGATTCACCTGTTGATCCTGTAACCATGTACGGGAAAACCATGGTTGAAGGCGAAAAAGCGATCTCTTCCATAAATCCAAATGCGGCCATTCTTAGAATTTCCCTACCTATGGGGCCTAGTTTTAGTGGCCATGCCGGAGCTATTGATTGGATAACCTCCCGTTTCAAAATGAATAAACCTGCGACTCTTTATTATGATGAATTTCGGTCTCCGACCTATGTGGAAGATATGAACGAAGTTTTTGAGCTATTTCTTTCAGAAAGTTATAGCGGTATTTATCATTTTGGAGGGCCTAAAAACCTCTCACTCTATCAAATTGGGCAGATAATCAATAAAGCCGGCGGATTTGATCCAAATCTTTTACAAGGATGCCCTAGGCACGAAGCTGGCCCTATCCCTCCCCGTGCGGGAAATGTAACGATGATTAGTGAAAAGCTTATTAAAATCCTTGGTTTGCACCGTATAAAACCTTGGCCTTTTAAACCGCATCTTATTCCGGGCGATATGCAATGGCATCATAAACGGGAACCTGAATTTGATTATTCAAAAACCCATTTGCATGAAAATCTTTATAGGCATACATGGGAAGTTCCAAGCCCATCGGAGTACTATATCCAAGCTAAATTTCGCGGAAATCATTAATTCAACAATCACTTCTCCTCTTCCCCTAGGGTGTTACCGAAGAATTCCTACAATTTACTCTGGGAGGATTTAGCATGCAGGTGCTTCATTTTGACTGTTTCAGTGGCATCAGTGGAGATATGGTTTTAGGCGCCCTTGTTGATCTTGGTGTGCCCGAGGAAATTATTTGCTTAGCCATTGATTCTTTAAACATTAATGTAAAAGTCAGCTTTGAAAAGATCCGCAAAAACGGTTTTGCAGCTACTTACGCCATGGTCGATGCACCAACCGAAAACAAACATCGCTACCTTCATCAAATTGAAAAAATCATCAGCGAAAGCGGGCTTACACACGATCAAAAAAATCTATCTCTTAAGATCTTCCACAGGCTCGCCAAGGCCGAAGCTCATGCCCATGGCATACCCATGGATAAGGTGCATTTTCATGAGGTTGGCGCAGCGGATAGTATTGCCGATATTGTTGCAGCCGCTGTTGGATTCTGTTGGCTTAAAATTGATAAGTTTACCTCCAGATCTGTTCCAACAGGCCATGGCACCGTCAAATGCGAACATGGAGTTATGCCTATTCCAACCCCTGGAACCACTGCATTGCTCGAAGGTGCGCCGGTTGCGAATGTAAACATTGGAAAAGAATTAACAACGCCCACAGGCGCAGCAATCTTAACTGCAGTTGTTACGGAATGGATAGAATCGCCCCACATGACAATTCAAAAGGTGGGATGCGGGGCGGGCACGATGGATTTGCAAACTCAACCTAACATGTTGAGATTATTTTTGGGAAATGTCGTAGATAAAAATAGCGAAGACGCCGTCTGGGTATTAGAAACAAATCTGGATGATATTAGTGCAGAGCATGTTGCATTTTGCACAGAATCATTGATGCAGGCAGGCGCATTAGATGTTTATACTGTTCCGATAACGATGAAAAAAGGCCGGGCCGGTGTGATTTTAAGTGTCATTTGTATTGCTGAAATGATTGATGCCTTGCAAATGATTGTATTTCGTGAAACAGCAACGATGGGAATAAGAAAATATCAGGTAAATCGAACCAAACTTCAGCGGGAATCGGTTATTATTCAAACAAAGTATGGCCCGGTGGCAGCAAAAAAAGGTTGGATTGAAAACAAATTGAATGTTATTACACCTGAATTTGAAGATTGTGCTCGAGTTGCTCGAACCCATAATATACCTCTTCGAGAAGTTTACGCAGAAGTCATTAGGAATGCTTCTGTTTAAAAGTTCCAGTAAGTAAGAAAGAAAAGTCCAATGCCAAGCAGTAACGAAATTCGTCAACAATTTATCGACTTCTTTGCTAAAAAACATGGGCACACTTTTGTGCCATCCAGTGCCGTGGTTCCTTTTGATGATCCAACACT
>DBCB01000081.1:5481-8612 GCA_002303765.1 Planctomycetaceae bacterium UBA969 | reverse complement strand
GGAAATACAAAGACCAAAAGAACAAAACAACAAAAAGGTAAAAACAATGGCTAATACATATCTTCCAGGGGAACCAGGGAATTTAACAGGTCTCCTTAATGAAAGTTACGAAACACAAGCAGCTAGAAAATTAATGAATGAGGCTTGGAAAAAAGCCAGTAGTACCAATAAACAAAGTGATTATGAAGCCTATAATGTAGCGTTAAAAAACTTTCAAGCAACAAGTAATTCAAACGTACGATCTAACACACCTACACCAACACCTACACCTACACCTACACCTACACCAACGCCTACTCCTACGCCAGCACCTACGCCAACGCCTACACCTACGCCAACGCCTACAGCGCCGTTGGTCGTAGGAACGCCACCTCCAACTTCCTCGGGTGGTTCTAGCACCGTTACTCTTTACGATCCTATCACCGGTGCAGAAACAGGCACCGCAGTACCTTTCCCCGGATTCAACGGCCCTGTTAAAGTTGTTTCTGGCGACTTCAACAACGATGGTGTGGCAGATATCATCGCAGGCGCAGGCTTCGGCGGCGGCCCTGCTATCGCTATCCTAAATTCCCAAACCGGCGAAGTCATGGAAAGCTTCTTCGCTTTCGACCCAGCCTTTACCGGTGGTGTATTTGTCGCAGTACAAGATGTGAACAACGATGGCATCTTAGACATCATCGCATCCGCAGGCCCAGGCGGCGGCCCAGAAGTTCGTATCTTCGATGGCAACAACCTAAATGTTCTGCGATCCTTCTTTGCCTATGCAGAAGATTTCACAGGCGGCGTTAGCGTTGCATCCATCGACTTCAACAACGATGGTATCCTTGATCTAGTTACCGGTGCAGGCCCCGGCGGCGCACCCCATGTTAAAGTCTTTGATGGTGCTACCAACGCAATCATCAGCCAATGGTATGCCTACGCTACTGATTTCACCGGTGGCGTATTCGTCGCAGTAGGCGATATCGGTAACGATGGCGCCTTCGAAGTCGTTACCGGCGCTGGCGCTGGCGGTTCACCCGTTGTTGCAGTCTGGGATCCTAATACCGGTGCATTACTTGCCCAGTTCATGGCCTACGCAGAAGACTTCACAGGCGGCGTTCGCGTTGGCATCAATGATGGCAACACCGATGGCATTGCAGATATCCTCACCGGCGCAGGCCCAGGCGGTGGCCCTCAAGTTAATGTCTTTAACTTCCCAGCTTTGGATCTGCTGTTCTCCTTCTACAGCGGCGACCCAGCTAACACCGGCGGTGTATTCGTGGGCTAATTGCTGAAGTACCTTTCGAACAACCTAACCCCATCCACCTCTTTGAAGTGGGTGGGGTTTTCTTTTGACTCTCATTATTCAAAAACAAAAGCCCATGGAGCGCAGTCCATGGGCTTTTGTTTTTTCTTTTACTTTTTCTTCCCCCAACTCCCAACCCTCTTCCCTCCGGGAAAAGGGCCCTTCGCTTCGCTAGCCCGGGTTTTAACCTTCACTACTTTTACTTCCCATTAATTGATGTGGGTTTGTTTAAAGACAGAGTAGTTGCGATGGGGAAGCCCCACTGCAACTACTCCATTTGAACCTTTAATGAGAGACCAAAAGGGGTCAGGTCTCTTTTTCGGCAGTGAGTCTGAACCAAGAACAGAATATGTTAAGTGCTGAAAAAGAGACCTGACCCCTTTTGGTCAATTGCACCTAAGAGATGAGTGCAACCGTCGCTCACGCATCCGGCTCTGAAAGCAGTGTTTTCCTTCCATGTTTTTCATTGTCATTTCATGTCTAAAATATTTTTTCTTCTTCTTTTCAGTGTCTCTGCTTCTGTCTTTTCCGTGTAATTCCGTGTTAATCCGTGGCTAATGCTTCTGCGTATTCTTGGTCTTATTTCCATGGCTTATTCTGCCTCTGCTTCCTTCCATGGCTCAGTCTAACTCATGTAAATTTCACCTATTCCGCTTTTCAGCAATACAAATACTTGAGCCAACTTGCTTTCCATGTAAGAATCTATTTCTTATTGTCTGAATAACTATTTTGATAAGGAAATTGAAATGACTGAACCAATCCGATGTGTACCGGAAAATGCAATCATTACCGGCTGGGACTTCAGCACCGGCGCAGTCAAATGCCTTGCATTCGATCTCGAAGGCAATACCCTCGCTGAAGCCCGCATCCCAACCGATCTCTGGACAGCCAACGGCGTTGCAGAACTTAACCTTATGCAACTCGAAGGCCAGGCAAGAAGTATCACCCGTGCTATCGCTAACCGACTTAAAGAATTAGGAAGATTGCAAGATTGGATCGCAGGGGGAATTTCCGCAACGCACCATACCTCCGGCAGAATCGACCGCGATCTACTTCAAGTTCGTAGAGCCATCTGCTGGAATGATCATTCTCTAGCACACTTTAACGAAGTTGGTTTAAAGCGCTTGGGCGGACAACAAAAAGCTAAAGAGTACACCGGAGGGCCATGGGCAATCCGCTACAGTTTAAGCCATCTAGTAAAAGATGAAACTCAGCTTTCACCCGAAGATTGGAAACGCACCACTCGCATTTTGTCGCATGGCAGCCTTGCAGCAGGCTACCTAACTGGAGTTTTCGACCGTACCAGCGTTTCCTGCGCTGCTTCCACAGGTATTATGGATCTACGCACAAAAGCATGGCGCAAAGAAATGCTACTCGCACTTGAAAACCCACTCTACCAACAACTTGCCTGGCTGCAACTTCCCACCATTGTTGATGCAGATGAACCCTTGGGGTTGTTATCTCTCGATGTTGCACTTGAGAACGGGATCGCCCCTGCAAAGCGCCCTTTGATCTTCCCCACATCGGATGATCAACAAGCAGGGCTCGCTGGAGGCGGGGCTGCAAATCCGGGGCAAATTGCAATCATCTTAGGCAATTCAGCAGTAGTAAACTCTTCATCCGATGGGGTTCCCAGCGAAGGCAACCTTGATGTTATGCGTTTGAACTGGGGCCCATATCTGTGGATGCGTTGTTACAATAACGGTGCACAATTCCTTGACAAGATATTAGGAGATAAACCAGACTGGGTAAATCTTGAGAAAGAAGCGCGCATGGTTTCGCCCGGATGCGAAGGAACCATGGTTCTTCCATTCCCCAACCCCGAGCCTAGCTTAGGAATTCACGA
>DBCB01000081.1:380-5356 GCA_002303765.1 Planctomycetaceae bacterium UBA969 | reverse complement strand
AAAAAGCAGGACAGAAAGTAACCCGTATTACTGTTTCGGGGGGCATCGCCCGCAGCGAATTGATGTGCGAAATACTCGCATCGATGCTTGATAAACCCATTTCAACTTTGGAATCATTTGAAGGGCCGGCGTTGGGGGCAGCTACTGCAGCATTTGCTTCGTTAGAACTTCATATGCGCAAGCAGGCTGGGATTAAGGAACCTTTCACCATAGCAGATGCGATGGCGAAAATGATCCGGTTCAAGCGGGTGGTACAACCAAACAAAAACTGGGTCGAAGCTTATCAAAAGCTCCTAACCCAGTTTAAATTGAAAATCGGTATGTAAGAAAAACTCTTACTTGCCTGATTGCCATTCGTTTAATTTTTCGAGAAGCATTTGCACAGCTTGAGCTTCGGATTCATCGTGGGATTCGAATCGTTGCAAAGAACCTGGAAGCTTTCCTGGGATCATGCAAAGCACTCTATGGCCTGTGCTGGTTTTATCACTTTGAAAAGTAACAGAACCTGCGCTTCGCAATCTGGAATGAACCATGGCCCAATCAACTTGTTGAATAGAAGGCGCAACGGATTTTGCAACTGTTCCATTTTGAATGCCAAAATGTTCGGGCGCAGGCATACTGATCACGCTAGGGGCCTTGACTTCATCAGGGGCCTGACCTCTAATCACTTGTTTAGTAGCTACTGGTGCAGGAGCTTGTACCTGTACATTCGATTGCATATGGGGCTGAAAATTCGAAGGCATGAAAACTGGAGGCTGAGCCTGAGGAACCATGTTTCGATTCTGGCCACCAAAAATATTCGGAAAGAAATAAGGTTGATTAGCAACAGGCAAACTGCCTGGCGTACAACCAACGGGGGTTCACCCCGCGCCGGCCTTTGGGGGCGCAGCAGCAATCCATAGGAATGCAGGAAGAATAGCCATTAAAATTTTGAGCGCGTCCTTGCGCATACTAAACATCTCCATCCATAATGTTTCCATGAAAAAGCTAAGACAAATCCTTTAGTTTTACCAAAGGCCGCCTCGGCTCCCACAGTTGAAGGGTGGGTGCATAGCAACGGTTGGCCATCATGAAAAGACCAATTTTTCACAAAGGGAGTTTTGCACAAATTACAGAAAGAATTGTAACTCTTACACGATAACGGTATTGCCCGGAGTGTTTTGCCACTGGGAAACGCAGGCTTTAAACCGTTCAGCGGCTTGTGTCAAAGAGCTTAGCAAGCCAATTACCGCAGGAAAATCATCCTTCTTAGCACAGACTTCAATTTGCTCTAATATATGAACAAGTTCAGCGCCACCGAAGTGACCCGCAGCGCCTTTCATTTTGTGAGATTCATTCCACAACAACCTCGAATTCCCTTCTTCCGCATTCTTCCTGATCGCATCTTTCATCTTTGGCATTTCATCCAAAAATATCACCAGCACCTGACTCAACAGAGTAAGATCACCGCCCACACGCTGCATCGCTTCAGAATAATCACACGCAGCCAAGTTACTCATTTTACTTACCTTTATTTTTGAAGGCTGAAAAACTTACACCTGAAGCATTTCCACCGAACCATGATTATTACCACTCTTATTGGCAGCTTCAATAAATGCAACGATTTCTAAAGTGACTGCATTATCAACAGGTGCTTTTTTATCTTTGAACATAGTCACAATCTTTTTTAACAACTCGGTGTAAATATATTTGGTGCTCAAGCTTAAAGGGACTACACCTTTATCGGTAAACACAAGCGCGCCATAATCCGATTTCCCCGCACGAATACCCCTTACAGTAGCAACCCTGCCATCAGCCCAATTTCCTGTGACCACATCAACACCTTTTTCGTGAGTGTTGGTAACGCGCTGGCACCCCGGCCCCATAAGCGTATAAAGAATTTCCACAGCATGGATGCCATAATGAAACAACCCGGAATTAAGCTTGGGGTTCGCATCAAACAATGGGCAGGGGCCATAAGCGACCACGCCATGAATTTTGCCCTTGGATTCATCTGCAGTAAACTTCACTAACTCAGGAGTATATCGTAATGAAGAAGAGCTAAAGACTGTGGTTTTATTGGCCTGAGCCAGAGCGAAGATTTTTTTAGCATCTGCGGTAGAGCAGGTAAATGGCTTATCGATATAACAGGGAATGCCTTTTTCAAGAAATGGTCTGGCCCTTTCCAAATGAACGCCACCCTCCTGCGATTCGATCAGCATGCCATCGACTTTGCCGATCATTTCTTCTGGTTTATCAACAATGGGAATGCCAAGTTTTTTGATTGCTTCAACATAGCCAGGAATGCGTTCGGGGCTTATTTTTGAATCGCCAGCACAGCCTACGACGATTTGTGCGCCATCCACCCATTGATCCATAGGAACATTTTTATGAAGCAACCGCTCTGCAAAAGCAACCACATGGGAGGTATCAAAATCAAGCATTCCAAGTCGAATCATGTTACACGCTCCAACCAAGTTGGGTTTAATAACTTTCCCAATCCTAATTGAAAAGCATCAGTATGTGAAGCAGCAAGCATAAAAGACTTGGTAAAAAGCTGTAGACTCCTAGAATTTCCTTACCTTCAAAATAGGAGAGAACCAATGGTCTCAGAAAAACTTGAACAATTATTAGAACAAATCCGCTCTGGGAAATTAAGCGTTTCCGAGGGCGTTGAACAACTATCTTCTACTCAGGTAGGCATGCCGGTTTATGCCAACCTTGATCTCGACCGTGCGCGAAGGTGTGGCTTTCCCGAAGTGATACTTGCAGAGGGAAAAACCCCCGAATGGCTCGAAGGTGTAGTTGCAAGGCTTATACAGGCAAAACAAGATTGTTTTGCGACCCGGCTAAACCCAGAGCAATCCTTGCGCCTGCGAAAACTTTACCCTGATGCGGAGTTGGATGAAACCGCTCGCACCTTCCTTCTAAGGGCACAAGGAAATACAGCAATAACACCCAAGGGAATGGTTGCCTTTCTTACCGCAGGCACAGGTGATATCCCCGTGGCTCGCGAAGCAATGAATACCGCAAGCGCCCTTGGAGTCGGGGTGAAACTAATTCCAGATGTGGGGGTTGCAGGCCTTCACCGTCTGCTGAACAATTTAAGCGCGTTCAAGGATTCCGATGCCATCGTGGTAGTTGCAGGAATGGATGGCGCCCTTCCCAGCGTGGTAGGCGGGTTAGTTGATTGCCCAGTAATTGCCGTGCCAACCAGCATAGGTTATGGAACATGCTTTGGTGGCCTATCGGCATTATTAACAATGTTAAATGCCTGCTCAGCAAATGTAACCACGGTAAACATTGATGCAGGATTCAAGGCTGGGTATGTAGCTGCACTAATTGCCAGAAAAGCAAACAAAAGCTAAACATCTGATTTTAGTTGCAGGAAAGAATCTAATCTGGGGCGATTACTTCGCCGCCCGCGCGAGTGACATAGTTTGCAAGATTTTTAAGGGAAGTGTTTTCATTAAGAAAACGAACCGAGCCATCGGTGAAGGCAAACATAGACCCGCCGTTATGGAAGCTATAGAAATTATGGCCCCACTCGTTCGAATTATTTATCTTCATAGTACCCGGAACTGTACCTGTTGAGGCATGCCAAGGAGTACGCTGGCCGATAGCATGGGCATTATCGGTCGTGGCCCAGGCACCGCCACGGGCTCTGGCTCGAACCGTTCCAGTGTAAACAACTGGCATCATGGTTTTACCTCGCCAAACATCTTCACGCCCTGCACATTCAGCCAGTAAAATTGTATTGCTGGTACCATCCATGATATCGTTCATGCGGTTGGAATAATTGAAAGCCCATGGTGGGGAAGTCGTAGTATCTTGGCCATGCCAACAAAGAGCGCCCCGAAGATCAGTGCCTGCAGGAATACGATCAGCAACAGGAAGCTCGTTGTTGATTTCCCAAAAGACACCCGTAGGAGCAAAGTAATCACCACATGCGCCTTGTTTATCTACAATTTGCATCCCAGTAGGCGTAGGAACCGCAACTGTCTCGGGTTTATTTTGCATACGCGGTTGCACAGGAGTTGTAGGGCAATTAAAAACCTTAAGGTTAGCCTTTACAATGTCTTGATTAGGCGGAACCCACCAATCATAGTTGTAGTTGTAAGAAGCTAAGCGGTTACCCTCTTCAAGATAAGGCAGAAGAAATACAACCCAATTATGCCAGCGAATAACCGGGGCCGACTTATTAGTGTAGGCCAGAGGGAACATCTGATTAGTATTTTCATAATTCATCAAGGCAAGAGATATTTGCTTAATGTTATTAGTACACTGAATTCTGCTAGCTGCATCACGAACTTTTTGAACCGCAGGCAATAGCAAGCCAATCAATATCGCAATAATTGCGATAACCACAAGCAATTCGATGAGTGTGAAAGCTTTTCGCCTAAACATGACTTAAACCTTGACAGGTGAAGTAACAAATCAACTATGATTTTAGACGCAATAAGCGTGGTGTTCAAACTTAAAACTATAGAAAAGACCAAAGCCCCAGAAAGAATGGGGATTATACTAGGGCCTTCTTTGCCCTTTGCCTATTAACAGGAACTCTAATAATTTAGCTCTAATTCCTTAATCAAATCGATAATGACTTATAACAAAGGATTTTAAAGCACATATTAGAGGAAGAGATTTGCGACAGACAAAACTGGGGAACTAGGATTCGAACCTAGACTAACACAGTCAAAGTGTGCGGTGCTGCCTTTACACTATTCCCCAACTGTATGGTGGTAATGGAAAGAGTCGAACTTTCACTGGGCACCGTATGAAGGTGTTNNCTATTCCCCAAATAATAAAGAACCTAACCACTGTATTAAAGTGCAGGTTCTTCATTATTATTATCTTACAAAACCCTAGGCTACTATCAATTCACAAGAGGATAATATGGAAGGTTTGCTTGCAAAAATGGGCAAAACAGGGGAAGATTTGATTCTCAAACAACTGAGTTGAGGCCCTACCGCCCATGTCACCCAAAGAATTGGAAG
>DBCB01000081.1:0-349 GCA_002303765.1 Planctomycetaceae bacterium UBA969 | reverse complement strand
TCTAATTCAGTCCTTCGAAAGCAAGGGTTTGGACAACATTACCACCAGTGTTGAAGAAATTTGCAAGGATAAGCCCCATCTTGAAGAAGCGGTTCGTAATCGTTTGGGTGCATTAAAAAAAATGGCTTGGCTTTCCCAGATGGCTAATTCTTCAGAGGCTAATTCAGAAATGGCCATTACTAATCCTCTGCCGCTTTTTCAATTTGCAAGCGGGGATCAGCCAATACCGGGCGTAATTCTAGAAAAACTAATCGGGCAAGGTGGGTTTGGGCAAGTTTGGCGGGGTAAAAACGAAGCACTTAAAACCTTGGCGATTAAAATATTGCCCAAGGATAAGGGCTCTACAGAA
>DBCB01000082.1 GCA_002303765.1 Planctomycetaceae bacterium UBA969 | reverse complement strand
TGCAACTCCTCCATTTGAACCTTTGGGCCTTGTACCTAAGGGATGGGTATTACTTCAGGCTCTTATTTATGTGTTCTTCCTTCCGTGTCTCTGCTTCTGTCTTTTCCGTGTTTTTCCGTGTTAATCCGTGGCAAATGCTTCTGCTTATTCTTCCTTCCGTGGCTATGCTTTTGCTACTTCTGTCTTTTAAACATGGGTTTATTTAGAATCAGCAGAGGGCTTTGATTTTAAGCCTGCGGTGTTTACTGTGATTACGCGGTAGGTATGTTTCTTGCCTGCCTCCGCTTTCATATCGGTGTATTTCATTGGGACAAGCGGTTGGGAGGGTGTGTCGCTGTATTGCAGGTTCTGGAAAATTGGTCGGCCAAAGGGGTTCTTCCCAGTCTCTGGAAGGTTTGCAAGAAACTTCCCATCCCTCTCGATAATGAAACTTGCAAGTCCACTTTCAAGATCAGCTTCTGCTTCCCAATTCAATTCATTGCCTTTTACTTGTAAATTCGTTGGCGCAGAGGGCGGTGTGGAATCGCTTACCAAAGTATCTTTCACATACTGCATCCAAGACTTTGCAATTGCTTCGTTTGGTAACCATGCAGCTTTTAGGGGTTCGCCTGAAAACTTTGCCATGGGTTGTGCCTCGCTGCCAGTGATAGGGGCAAGCCATGCTTGATCGGTGGGCATTGCATTAAGTGGGTTCGTTGCTATCTTGGGCAGGCGGGCGCTTAAGCAAGCATCGAGCCATATGATTGCGAGGTAACGCTGGTTGCCACACTCGTGGCTGGATAGTGGATCAACTGCAACACTTATTAGGCCACCCTTAGAGCGAACTTCATTAAAGAAGGTTTCGTTGGCAGCCCATACCCCACCGAAACGGGAATCTTTAACAGTAACGCCTTCTTTGGTTCCTGGGTTGCACATGACGGGGACTTTTAAAGCTGCATCGGGAAGTGTATGGGCCTTGATGGTAGAGCGTTCTGGATTAGCTTTAAGAAGTGGAACGCCTGAACGAAGCCAAGCTGCTGCAACGCGTTCGGGATGCATGAGCACCATGCCACCGGCCCAATGACCACCACCGCTATGGCCCCAAAGCGCCCAAGGCAATTTCGACAATTCGGGATGCCCAGATTTTGCGCCCAGATCGACTAGGCATTTTTGAAACGCTGCGCTAGAGCCATTGCGCGGATCGCACCACATTTGGCAATCGCCTTTTTCTGGTTGTTCGTAGGAGGGAGCAAGCAGAGCACAATCATGTTTTTTTGCAAGTGCCTGCCAATGAAGATCGTAAGCGCCTGTAAGGCCAGATTTGCAAGACCCTTCGCCACAACCATGTTGATGAACAATCACGCCACGAAGATTCTTTACGTCTTTGGGAATCCAAATCGTGTAATTGACGGGGAAGGTAAGCTCGCCCGGATTGGTGGAAGCTTCGTAGCGTACACGGTAGTAGGGGGCTTCTGCGGGTGGGAAAACATCGTAGGGCGCTTTTTGTGCGTATAAGCTTGGCGTAATGGTGATGAGCAGAATAGTAGCAAGCCAAATGAATTTTGTTTGAGTCATGGATCAAGTTCCGGTGGGGGTAAAATTTTCAGTCTTCCAATGAATAATAGTTTAAGTAATAGGGCGTAGCAAAACCAATTAATTTGGGTTACGCATGAAAGTTAATGCCATTATTTCGATTCTACTTCAAGCTTGGGTCGGGCTTTGCGGAGTTGTTCAACTCCAGCGGGTGTGATGCTTTTGCAACCGCTCAGCGATACTTTTTTCAAAGACTTGGAAGTTGCAAGTGCTTGAAGGCCTGCATCTGTAACCAGCGCACTACCAAGTTTAAATTCTTCCAACTTGGGCATTAGAGCAACTAGAAGCAACGAATCATCTTTAACGGTGGGGGCATGGGAAACATCAAATCGAATTAATGTTGCGATCTTCGTTGCATGAGCAATTCCCACTGCATTTGCTTGGTTATCCAGCAAGGTCAGATCTTCCAAGGGTAGATTTGATAGAGCAGCAACGGCTTCGCCTGAGCTAGCCTTATCGGCACTGCCAATGCCACATCGTTTTAGTTGGGTCAGGTTTTTAAGATGTGTGGCCCCTTGATCGGTGAACTTGGTATGAGCGAACCAAAGCCTGCCTGAAAGCGGGAGTTGAGAGATTGCTTGCAAGCCAGCATCGTTAAGAGGTGTGAAATGGAAGTTAACATTTTCAAGCTTGGTAAGGGGCTTTAGATGAGTGAAACCGGTACCTGTGCACTGGGTGGAGGCTAGGCCTAGATTTCGTAGTTCGGTCAGGCCGGATAGATGTTTAAGCGCATCATCATTTACGGGGGTTAATGTCAGGTTGAGTTCTCGAAGGCCCTTGAGTGAGGAGATATGTTTTAAGCCATCACCTTGGATGGCACAATTTGCGAGATCGATTTTGCGCAGGGTGGAAATGTTTGAAAGTCGTTTGAGCCAATCATCGGTAACGCGCTCATTTTTCCCTCCTTTGCCTTTGAGTGGGTTGTTGCCGTTGTAGAGATCGATCGCTGCGGGAACGTCAAAGATATCGGTGGCAGTATCAGAGGTAGCAAAATAAAGCCATTGGGGTGCGGTAGGGGTGCAAATGAGTTTGCCTCCGAGTTCCTTGATTTCTGCATTTAGCAAAAGAGTGCTGCGTCGCAACTTTGCTGCTTGTTCTATTTCAGGAAGTAGGATCTGAAGTTTGACTTTTAAATTTGGGTCTGAAATCTTTGAGATCAAGGATGAGCGGTTGACCTTTTCCTCGATGGAAAGAATCTGGGTGAGCAGGGTTTTGTCGCTAGCGGAGGCACCAAGTTTTGCCAGCACGCCATCAAGATATTTCTTCACCTCGGGGTCCAGCTTTTCAAATCCCGCTTGGGAAAAGGATTGGCCCATTGCGAATCGCATTGCGTTATGGGCAAGGTATTTTCCATGGCTATGGGTTAAGTGAATATCATCGCGATACAATTCTGCAACATTTTTTATTGGGGCGTTGTTTGCTGAAATATCCTCTGCGATAGAAGCAAGCAGGTTTTGGGCAAGGGTCTGTCGTAATTCACGCCCGGGATGAAGTTTTTGTAACTCTGCAATCAATGCACGGATATAAACGGGGCTATGTGTCATTTGCTCGGGTGATGCATAACTTGCAAATTCATCCGCACGCTTAGTATGCCATGCCCAACCTGAATGAATGACAAATACTGCCTTGGGTTGCAATTTCATCCATGCAGATATTGTTTCAACATCCTGTGCAAGGGTCGAACCATAATGGGGCTGTACCGAGATGAAGTCGTATTGCTTATCACGAAGGGCAGTTGGCCAAAGGGTGGATTCTTTCACACATGGCTTTTCGGGGTGGGCATAAATGAAGGGTAAAGGGACTCCACAATCTACATGCCATTGAACATCCCCACTCAGCAACTTGGGTGAAGTATCCCAGGTTAGTGAGTTTCCAATTAAGTAACATCGTGGCGTGGCTTTTTCTTGAGCACTAAGGCTGCTGAATGTCGCCAACAGGAGAATTGGAATCAAGAGTAGAGTTTTAATGGAATGATTCATGATAGTTCTTTCGTAAGGGTCTTAACTAGGTAGGGTCTTAGGGTCTAAGTTCAATTGGCAGGATATACATCAACGTGGGGCCTATAAGGGCACAGATTAGCACAATTTAGCGATATCTTAGCAATATCATAATAATAAGAGTATTCCATCTTTAGGAAAAAAGACACTCTCAAATTAAATTGTTTTGACCAAATTAGGTTTGTCGAGCGCCGTAAAATAAAGTACAACTTACAACTGCCCATACACTGTTTTGGAAATGATGTAATGAAAATAATCAGGTCTGCATTTACGCTTATCGAGCTTTTGGTGGTGATAGCAATTATTGCCATTTTGATTGGTTTACTATTGCCTGCAGTGCAGAAAGTGCGTGAAGCGGCGGCCCGTACCCAATGCACCAATAACTTTAAACAACTTGGTTTGGCACTGCATAATTTTGAAAGCACCACGGGGGCACTTCCTTGGCATCAGGGGCAGTTAAGCGTTGTTACCGGAGGTGTCAATTACAGACAAAGTGGGGTTCTACTTTTATTGCCTTATTTAGAACAGGCAGCTTTGTTTGCCAAGATTGAAGCAACGGATGGCGATAAGGATCCTTGGTGGGCGACTTTCCTCAATCAAAACCAAAAAATTCCAGGGTTGTTATGCCCCTCCGATCCAGCTCCATTGCCCGCTTCCAACACCACCCAACATACCAACTACATGTTTTGCCTAGGTGATTCCATAGACCAGATTCAATCTGCCCGTGAGCGCGGGATGTTTACTTCCTATCAGACCCCTGCCTTATCTGGGGTGCGGACTGGCCTTAAATTTAAAGATATTAAGGATGGTACCAGCAACACCCTAGCAATGGCTGAACGCAGAAGGGCCTCAAGTGGCAGTGCCCGAGATATGACCATGACTTATATTCAAGCGGGCAATTGGTTCACCACCCCTAATCAATGCAGGGCCTCTTTTGATTTCGCAAACCGATCTTTTCCTGCTGCAGTTGCTCAAGTTGATCTACAGCCTTGGTCAGGTTCACGCTGGCATGATGGTGGTTCTGGATTTTCAGGTATCTCCACCAATGCTGCCCCTAATAGTAGCCCCGCTTGTTGTTGGGTGCGCTGGGATGCAGGTTCTGGAATGTACCCGCCTAGCAGTGCGCACACTGGTGGAATCGTTGCAGTTTTTGGCGATGCCTCCGTTCGGTTCATTACCAATAACATTGATTCTGGAGATCAGAATGCCACTGGCACAGGCCTTACCGGACCAAGCCCCTTCGGAATCTTTGGTGCAATGGGTACTCGCGCAGGCGAAGAAGCTTTTTCTCAATAATCCTTATTTTCTTAGAAAGAATGACCATGAAACTTTATCTTCCTTTTGCATTCATCCTTGGCATGACTGCAGCATTAGGTTGTGGTTCTGATGCACCCAAAGGCCCTGAAAAACTTACTACCACGCCCGTGGATGGCATTGTCACCCTCAATGGTAAACCCGCTGCTGAAGTATCTATTTCCCTGCATCATTCTGAGGGCAAGGTCGCACCTCGGGGTATATCTGATAAGGATGGCAAGTTTTCCATCGCAACCTATGGCAAAGATGATGGCGCACCCGCAGGGAAATACAAAGTGACCGCTGCAAAAGATATGACGAAGGAAATCTCGCCCGGCGTGCTTGCGCCACCCCCTCCTGGTGGTTTCAAATCCGATATCCCAACCAAATATGAATCGGTAAACACCACGGATATATCAGTCGAGATCAAAGTAGGCGAAAAGAACTCGCTTAAAATTGATCTGAAGTAACAACCTCTTCAATTGTTTCTGATTAATACAAAAGAAGCCGGCTCACTGAAGTGAACCGGCTTCTTTTTTTAGCTATGCCTTCAAGTAGTTAATATTTGAGAGCCAAGTCGATTTCTTTGCTTGCTTTCTTGAAATACGAGACCAGCAGTTGATTTTCAAAACTAGGGTTATTAGTTGCATACATGATACTTATGGAAGTATCGATCGCTTGCTTTGCCTGCCTTAACTTCTTATTTGAAGCATTGGTTTCTATACTTTGTGATTGTGAAGTGGATTCTTTTACAGTCCCCATCGCTTTGATATTTTTTGTTTGTGGTGCATAAATGTTGATCATTTTTATGGCTTTGTCCAACTCTTCTGTAGCTTTGCCTTTGTGACCACCATAAAAAGTTCCAGCAGACGCTAAGTTTGATTTGGCTGATCCAATAGAATTCATTAGGTTTGTCAAGGTAGGGGAAGCGCTTTGATTGGTGTTCCTGTTTCCCATGGAACCGGTAGAAGT
>DBCB01000080.1 GCA_002303765.1 Planctomycetaceae bacterium UBA969 | reverse complement strand
TTCAAAACCCAAGTCTTTACGAAATTTGATAAGTTCTAGGATTGCCTCCATTCATGAAAGTGATTTTTTTACATTTGTACTTCTTTTAACATTAACACTTTTTTCATCATAACTTCATTAGTAAGAAAATTAGGTTCACTAAACTGAATAAGTTGCTAATAATTCAATTAATAAATAATAATGGGCCATTTTATGTTCTACCGCAAACAACATAAGGGATTCACCTTGATTGAACTTTTGGTAGTGATTGCAATAATTGCAATATTAATTGGCTTGCTTTTGCCCGCTGTTCAAAAAGTCCGTGAAGCTGCTGCTAGAATGCAATGTGCTAATAACCTTCGAAATATTGGTCTTGGCGTTTTAAATTCCGAAAACACTTTCAATCGATTTCCCTTATGTCGGGTTTCCAATGCGCAAGGCAGGGCTATCTATGGTAATTCAAATCGCTCCCTTTTTGTATTGATTCTGCCTTATATCGAGCAGGAAGCGCTATATAAAAAATATGAGGCAATACATTCGCCATTCCCAACTTCAACCGGAGCCAACCGCAGAAATTGGGACCACCCTGACATGACCAGCATCTACCAGACTAAGATGAAAATTTTAAACTGCCCATCCACCCCGGGAACCCAACCCATCTCTGGTAATGGCCCCGCCTATGCTTACACAAATGCTTACACCTCGGATTACAATGTTATGAATGGCGTGGAACTCGCTAGTGTCCCTAATGCTTATTCTTTGGGGCTTATACCTTATACCCTCGATGATTCTTCAAGGCGAGGCATTCTAGATTTTAGCTTCCAAACTACAATGGCTGCTATAACTGATGGCACTTCAAACACAATATTAATTGTTGAGGACGCTGGTAGGCCAAATGCATACGCCAAAGGAAAACTTACAGCGGGCACCGCAATTTCTGGCGCAGTTTGGACTGATGAAGGCGGAACCTTTACCCTGCATGGTTACTCCACAGACGGCCTTACTTCTGGCGGGCCTTGTGCCTCTAACTGTAGTAATAATAACGAAATTTATTCTTTCCACAACGGTGGTGCCAATGTGGTTTTTGGCGATGGATCAACACGGTTTTTCAAGGAAACAATTAGTGTTGGTGTAGTTGCCGCAGTTACAACTAAAAGCAATGGGGAAATAGCAAATGTGGATTAGTACTAAACCCCATTTTCTTCATCTGTTTTTTTGCACGATGATTTTAGGATGTGGGGAAGAATCATCGTTCAAATCTACCGTGCCAGTTTTTCCTGCATCTGGTAAAATCATTCAACTAGGCAAACCTCTGGCCGGAGTTATCCTGATTTTTCATTCCACAGATGTTAATCAGAAAATTAAATCCCAAGCAACAACGGATAATGATGGAAAATTTGTAGCAACTACTTTTAAAACTGCGGATGGTGCCCCCGAAGGCGATTATACTATCACACTTGTTGTCCCGAGCAATGAGTCTGATTCCAGTCGGGAAGATGCTGCAACTGAAAGACAATTTCGAAAAGAAAAACCGGCACTATTTCCATCCAAATATCAAAATCTCGCTACTAGCCCCTTAAAAGTAAAAGTATCAAAAAATCAGCCTGATTTAGGTATCCTAGAAATCAATTAAACATGGATATTCCTGACTACAGAATCTTCTACATAAGTTCTCATGTAATTCTTTTAGACGATTTTTGGTCATTTGAAAGAATTATTTTTTTAAACCCTTCTTAATTTTCTCTTCTGTGCTTTGTAATCAAATCACACTCATAAACCTATTAGCATCCTTGATTGAAGGAAGTTTATCAAAGAGGGCTTAATATCTTTTTTTACTTGCTTGCATTTATCTAAGAACGCACAATCTTGACTAACGAAGTATCCCACCAAAAAGTAAAAGAGTAAAAAACATGTCAACTCAAATTCAAAACCCAAGTCTTTACGAAAGGCTCGGAGGTGTTTTCGCAATCGCAACGGTGGTGGATGATTTCATCGATCGCATCATGCATGATGCTCGGTTGAATGCTAATGCTGCGGTACAGGAAGCACATCATCGGGTTCCCCCTGCTGGCTTTAAGTATTTGGTGACGGAGCAGGTTTGTATGGTAACGGGTGGGCCGCAAAAATACTCGGGCCGTTCGATGATGGATTCTCACCGCCATCTAAACATCACCCCCAAGGAATGGGCTGCATTTATGGATGATTTTCAGCAGACCTTGGATAAGTTTAGGGTTCCCGCGCAAGAGCAAGATGAACTGAAAGCGATAGTGAACAGCACCTATGCCGATATTGTATTTGGCAAGGATTAAGCACTAAAGGAAAAACAATCAAGCTAGTGCTATTTTTTTGGGTTAGAAACCAATGGAAAGGCATCTGGGTTTCGGATCGATTCTAAAGAAAGATCGATATCTAAATCCGGCCAGTACAAATGGTCTTGTGTCGGCCATTGTAAATTGCAAATTTGTTTAACTGTAGCATTTAAAAACCATGGGAATTTCTGAAAAGGAACAAATAATTCTTCTGTTGCAATTAACAGCCAGAAACCATTGATTGAAATGTTAAGAATTTCCGGTGCCGAAGTGTCGATGCCATGATTTGAGTATGTCGTCATAATGTTCCTCGATTATTTTTTTTGCTTCTGAAATTTGTTGGTTTGTAATGCCAAAGTTCACTGCCAGTTCTATTGAGGGCACAAGCCAGAATTTTGCTTCGCCATCTGGGTGCCCGACATGAACATGAATTCTTGGTTCCTCTCGCGAAAAAAAATAAAAGCGCCAAGGTCCTTTTCGAAACACAGTTGGAGACATGCTTTGTTTCTTCCCCAGTAAGGAGTGTTTCTGTTGATTATCAGTAATTCTGATCCTGATGCATCGTACCGGTTGATAAAGGCACTGTACATACCCTCGTAGCGATTACTAAGTAATTTATTAATGCGAAACGCCCGCAGGCTTATAGAAAAGCTGCGGGCGTTTGGTTTAATCTGCACAAAAGTTACTCGCGCGATTGTATCGATGCGGTAAGCACTTTTTGGATTCGTTCCTGACATTCATCCAAATGCGCCCTGCTTGCATCTTCAATAATCAAGGTTTTGTCTGCAAGAACAACGACAATGTTCTTTTGGATTTCCTTCAAATGCATTCTCGCAAGGCTTTTGCCATCTGAAATCCCGCCTGCATTCAGCACCAGATCAGAAAGCGATTGCACATACTTCCTCTGCAAATTCCTTCGGATGATTGAAAGATTGACATCCTTTTTAGCTTGCTTAGGAGCGTTGGCAACATCTATCCAAATGCCATCGGTCAACGAGCGGAATACTTCACTCATGGCAAGGGGTTTGTCGTTTGCTGCAGCTTTTGGAATGTTATTTTGAATCCTTGAAAGCGTTGCATTATTCAGGAACTGATTGATTGCAACACTTTGGATCGAAAGCACTTTTTGGTACAAGGGGAAATCCACGCTTGACATTACACGGTCGTTGCCCCAATGCATCCAGCGGTCTGCTGCCAGTTTGCGCAGCAACTCGGGTGGGAACGAAAATGCTGTGTCTGAAAGTATGTTTTCCTGAACGAACTTCAGTGCATCGCGTTGCTTAGCACCACTCACTGGAATAAAAGGATCACGGGCACCTGGGTCGCCCCGATGATCTCGATGCATGTATTCGCCCCCAACAAAGTTAGAAGCCAGCGCACCTGCGTTGCCATACTGGTTTAATATTACAGAGAAAGCAGTGCGAACGCGTTGATAGCCTTCACCCGGTTCGATGGTTTTTTCTGCAAGGCCTTGTACGAGTTCCTTGGCAATCTGAACTCGCTCTTTAGCGAATAAAAGAGGATCTGCACCCAGATCCCAAACATTTACCAGTGGATCGGAACTTGCCATCATATCTTCATCAGTTGCGTAATCTTTGCCCGCATTTGGAGCAAGCTTGGCAATTTCACGAAGCTTTTCGACTTCCCCATCGGTGCCACCTGAAAGGGGTTTGTAAGCATATTCAATGGCCCAGTAATCATAGACGCCTAGGGTGTTGGTGTAGTAGTCACCTTGCTTTTTGCCCTTGGGCGCAATGTTTGTTGGCGCGTAATCCATAACCGATCCTACCAATCCTTGCTTTCGGGTAATGGTAGTATCATGAAGCTGATCGTTCTTTAAAAAGGTGCTGGCTTTAAAATTGTGCCTTAGGCCAAGCGTGTGGCCTACTTCATGCATGGTCACTTCTTTAATGGCTTGGGTTAGAAGCTCTTCAGGAATTTTTTCCCCAGGTTTTAGCAAACTGCGATCCATCGAAGCCAGTGCTGCAAGGCTTAATTCGTGTTTCATATGCGAACTGCATTGGCATAGGCCATGCTGGCCTGCAAGTTCAATTGCACTTTTGCGATGGTCATCTGTGGTGTTTGCATTATTCCAGTTAAGGCCATCGCGGAAAAAGCCTGGTAGGGTGGGCGTCTGCAGGAAGTTCAAACCTTTGCGTGCTTCCATGATAGAGCTCGCAGGTTCGTTATTTCCTGAATACACTTTTGCTTCCTGCCTCCAGAATCGAACCATGCTGGCATCAAAGATGATGTCTGCATCTAAAATTTCACCTGTCAAAGGATTGGCCCGTGATGGCCCCATCGCAAATCCCTGATCGGTCGCTATCCACCTGAAAGTATTGTAATTGATATCTTCGGGATCGAAATCTTCGTTCTCCTGTTGGCGTACTTCAATCGCATCGCGGAATCCGATTTTTTCAAAAGCCTTGTTCCACTCCAGAATCCCTTCCCTCACCGCAGCACGATATTCATCGGGAACTGACTTTTCAATCCAGAATATGATCTTCTTGCGTGGCGGAGAAAGCTTACCAGGGTTCTTTGGGTCTGCAGGCTCGGCTCGTTCTAATCTCCAACGATTTACATATCGAATGAATGTGGTATCCGTGTTTTCCGAGCTGAAATCCTTGATCGCACTAATGAAATGGCCCACACGGTCATCTGCAATTCGGGGCTGATAGCCAATTTCTGAAAGCGCACAGATGCCATAATGGATGACAACGTTTTCACCACGCGAGTCGATTACGTTATCGCCACTTCCTCCATGAAATCCGCGGTTACGACCGCCCGTGTAAGTTGCGGAAACTTCAATCTCGATGTTCTTGGGGAAAGCCTTGACCTTGCTCCAAGTGCTTCGGGTGGGATCAAACATTCCCATTCCAAGTTGGGCAAAATCCGACATAAAGATATCGTTGAGGTTGATGAGAACACTCTGCCTGCCTGGGTTGATGGAAATAATTCGCAGTGCAAGCAGTGTGGAATCGGTGTAGGTGGTTTCCACAGCTTTGGCGGTGGGGGATCCTGCCTTGGCAGTGAAGCGAACATTTTTTCTCACCAAATGAACTTTATCGCCTACTCTTTTAAATGCTATAACCCATTGGTTGTCGAAATTAAGAGTATGACCACCCATACCAGCACCCCGGGCGATTGCGATGGGCAGTAAGAAATTTCGTTCCATCTGATCTGGGCGGATTTCTGCGTAGAGCTTTTCTTCCTTTTGATGAAGTCGAAACAATCCTTCGTATTCTTTTGCTCCCTTTACGACTTTATCAAAATCCTCAAACTTCTTTTCCTGCGCATCACCCTGCCCCTTTGCATTTTCAGAATACATAAGCGGGATTGTGATAATTGCAAGAAGGGAAGCTAAACCAAGTGATCTATAAAACATTACAATTCTCCAACTCGATTTAAAAGAAGCATCAATTATTTTAAAAACTGGAACTTTCAACATAGTTGGTTTATAGGGCAACCACAAGAGAAAATCACCCATTCTTACCCATTTAACCAACCGGAATAATCGTTAAAATCATAACAAGGTTAAATTTTAAAACTTCTAGAAGCCCGCGCTCTTTTAAGTCGATGTTATTACATCAAGCTTGATTTTATCTTACGACTGCGCTTGCAAAGAGGGCTTTTTCGATGGCTACCAATTTTACCCGGCGAACTATCTTGCAAGGCCTTGCTATGGGGGCGGTTCCAGCACTTTTGCCTGCAAATGCTGAAGCTCGCATCAAACATGACGGCAAGGTGGTCGGGCTTATGTCGGGCGCCCGAGCCTTGGTAGAAACCTTGCTTGCAGAAGGTTGCGAATGCGTGTTTGGGATTCCCGGTGCTCAGGAAAACGAGCTTTGGGATGCTATGAAATCCCGTGATCTTCCTTATTTGTTTGTCACGCATGAATTTTCCGCCTCAACCATGGCAGATGGTTATGCCCGAGCAACTGGCAAGCCCGGGGTGATCAGCGTGGTGCCTGGGCCAGGACTTACCAATTCACTTACAGGAATGGGCGAAGCTCTTTTAGATAGCATTCCCATGGTATGCATTGTGGGTGATGTCGCCCGGGGTGAAAAATACCGACCCTTTCAGGTCCATGAACTTCCCATGGAACAACTTCTTAAAGCTGTCACTAAAGAAGTGATTTCAGTAAGCACGGTGGATGAAATCCCTTGTGCAATCCGTACTGCTTTCATCAAATCAAAAGAAGGAGAGCCTGGCCCTGTTGGGGTTTTGGTTCCTTACAATCTCTTTATCGAAGCTACAAGGTTCAACAGCCATCCACTATCAAGCCCAGGCATTCCTTTCAATGAAGATTGTTTTGCAGAAGCTTTAAACTTGCTTAAAAACACAAATTTAAGAGTTGGAATATACGCTGGAATCGGGTGTCAGGATTTCTCCAATGAACTTACCACCCTTGCAGAGGTGCTGCAGGCCCCTGTTGCAACCAGTGTTTCAGGCAAGGGCGCAATCGATGAATGTCATCCGTTGGCAGTAGGTTGGGGCTACGGCCCACAGGGAACGCCCACTGCTGAAAAAGCCTTTATGGCTGTGGATTTGGTGCTTGCCATCGGCGTCAAGTTCAGTGAAGTTTCCACCGCTTTTTATTCTCTTCCAGCTAAGCCCTACCTTATTCATGTTGATGCCAATGCAGATAACATGAACAAAATTAAAAAAGCAACCGTTGCGGTGCATACCGATGCTGGCTTCTTTATAAGGAAGCTATTAGAAAACGAATCCTCTATCCGAAGAAATAAAAGCGAAAAGCTAACCTCTTGCATTGCTTCATGGAAGGCCGAGGATGCCCGGGCTAACGCTAAGCCAAATTCCAAGTGTGGCATTGATCCGATGCAATTCATTCTGGCATTAAGGAAGTCGACAAAACCTGATGCCCTTACTTATGTTGATGTTACCTTAAGTGAGCATTGGGCAGCAGAGGCGTTTACCACCCGCAGGCCCAGACACTATTTCAATCCAACCGATAATCAAGCGATGGGTTGGTCAATTCCTGCATCTATTGGTGGCCAGAAAGCTTTTCCAAACAGACAAGTGGTAACTATCACCGGCGATGGATGTTTCTTGATGAGTGCGATGGAAATCTCGACAACGGCACGAGAATGTTTGCCCGTGAAGTTTTTCGTGCTCGATGATCAGACTTACCATTACATGCAAAAACTGCAAAAGCAGGCTTACTTGCGCACTACAGCAACTATTCTTGCACGCATGAATTATGAGGCTTTAGCAAAAGGGTTTGGCGTGGATTACCACGAGATAAAACCGGGCGATGATCTCGAAGCTTCGATTCAGATTGCTTTGGATAAAAAGGGGCCGGTGTTGACTCGGGTTATTACGGATTATGGTCAAAGACCTGTGCGCTGGATTGATGCTGTCAAGGATCGCTACACCAAAGAGCTTTCCGGCAGACAGAAGTTGAAGTTCATTGCACGCATGGGCGCCCGTGCCCTCGACCTGAAAAAAGATAACGACTGATTTGGTTTTAAGTACGACTACTTTAAAAACAAAACCCATCAGAATAAGCCAGAAGTGTGAGCGACGGAATTAGACTCTCTTCTAATGAGCGGCGGATGTTAATCCGCTGGTGAGTGCCATTTCTCTACAAAAGAACACTGTAAAGCAAAAGGCATTTTAGCCACGCATTAACACGGAATTATAATGAAAAAAGAAGAAAAACGGGAAATCGAGAAATACAGACAGCAAAAAGGCTAGACCTCCGCATACGCGAAGGTGACCAAGGCGCGGGGGCGACGAACCTCCCCGTTTCCGTCATTCCCGCGTAGGCGGGAAACCAGATATACAGGCAGTCAAGAAGAGGCAAAAGAAGCGGGAGGTTTCAGAGCCGGATGCGTCAGCGACGGTTCTTTCTTGCCCAGGCGCATACAACTTTTTTTTGCATATCTTTACAAGCCTGAAGCGCAAGCGAAGGTTTTTAAAATGACCGTTTTACACTCACCTATTATTCCTTCGCTTGCGCTTCAGGCTTATCAGACAAGAGATACCGTTAAGAGTCGGTTTCCACATCCGCCGCTCGATAAAAAAAGGGGGCCTGAGCTTGCCGAAGGGACTCTGAAAGCAACCGTCGCTGACGCATCCGGCTCTGAAAGATATTTACCCACTTGGCATTATCTACTAGCTGAATCGGAACGATTTCAAGAATCGTTAGTGAGGTCTTTCAAAGTGGTTTGCAGAACGGTACCATCCGTGAATGGGATAAAAATAGAGTTGTCTGCGCCTTGATAAGGGGTGGTAGAGGGGAACAATCCTTCGGGAAGATTGAATCCCGTTTTTAAAACCTTGCCCGTGGCTTCATCGAGAAGAAGCGTGTCGCCCGATTCGAGAAAGAGCAAGATTTTTTGTTCAATTACAAAGGGTTTTACAAGTGGAGCAGAGGCGAGCGGTATATTCCAAAGTGTTTTTTCTCCAGTTAGATCAATCCAGACAAATCTTCCAGTATTCGAAGCAATTGCATAACGGAGAGGATGGCTGGCGCCTTGAACAATCCAACTTGCTTTCGGTGTCACCTTTAAATCAATGGTGCTCAATTTTTGGATAGAGCCATCAGGCTTGGATTCAAATGGAATGAGTTGTCCCTGAGGGTCTAGGAAGATTCCAAGGGAACCTTTTTCTGTGGGTATGGAATCGAGAGAAAAGCATTGTGGCGGGGCGAAGTTTTGCGGTGCCTTGGTTTTTTCGAAGGTGGCATCAGGAATATTGTTCCAGCGGAAAAACGATGCGCCATTGGTGCCATCCGAAAAGCAGAAAGTGTTGTTATCCAAGATTGCGATTTTGCATTGGGTGTTTTTGGCAGCTTCAGGAGATTTCCAAGTGGGTCCGGTGGATATTATTGGCTTGTTATCTTTAACCCAGATGCGTGCAATGCTTCCATTAGATAATGGGATGAGAATCTGGTTTCCCAACGTTTTTGGAATCCCTGCAAAAGAATAAGTTATTTCAGGAATATCGAGTAATTTAATATTTGGAGATTCGTTATCGAAGCTAATAAGTTTTAGTGTCACTTTTTTTGAGATGGTATCTTGAAGGATTTGTAGTGCTGTTTTTTTATCTTCCAATTGCAATAGATGCGATAAGGCTTGCGAATCAGAGTTAGAGTTTCTGGCTATACATAAGGCGCCCTCGGCCCAATTTGATTGCGTTGTGATAGGGGGCAATGGGTTGTTTTTTGCAAGGAAAAGGTTGCTTGCACTGTCTGCAAGAAGGAGGAAGTTTTTTTCTGGTGTTGGAGTGATGGAAAGTGGAGCGCTTTCAAAGCGCGGCGAAAGCAGTGTTTTCCACAAGAGTTTGTTCTTTTGGGAATCGACCAATTGGGCGATGGTGGAACCGTTGGGCAGTTTGCCTGTGAGGGCCCAAGCGTTTCTGGAAAGAGCAGGATCTTCTACAAGCGTGGGTTTTGAAGATAGGATTCCTGTTTGGTGAAAGGGAGGTTTAGAGCTTGTAAGTTTAAGCCCATCGCGCAAGTTCCATGCGAAAAATAGTTTACAAAAGTGGCCATTATAAAGGATATCGGCTTCAGTTTCGTCGAAGGCAAGTACCTGGGATGAACCTTTTTTTTGTTTGAGTGATTCAAACAGATTGGCCAAAGGTTTGTTTTGGTTTTTGTCGTCGAAGAATGGCACGAGAGGTGCTTTTGTGGCTTCTTGGTTCCATGCGAAAAAAGAAAGCTGTTGTGATTCATCAAGAATCGCAAGCCTGTTTTGGTAGGGCACAGGGGGGCAAGACATTCTGCCAGAAATAAAAGTGCTATAAATAGGATTTTTTATGTAGTTACTTTGGCTTGTGGGGAGTGGGAAAATGCTAACTGTGGACATGAGCCCTGGTTCTTCGATGCTGAGAAGAATATGGCTTGGTTCCTTTTGATTAGTTAAGAAGACAGGAAGAGGGGGAAATATCAGTGTGCCCAATGCGTGGTTTGAAGCAATGATGCCAGTGCATTTTTTTGTGACGAGATCTAGACAAAGGATGTGCCCTGGGTCTGCGGGAATAAAGCCTGCGTTAGAATCATGTGGAATACAAATGGAATGAAGGAGGGCTTGACCCAGATTCCAACGGCCAAGGATATTCCCACCTGCCAATTCCACTTCAACCAGAAAGCCTTCGAGGCATGGTATCAAAGCTGTGTTATGCCATAGGGTGATGCCCGCAAGGCAGGTTCCGCCCAAGCTCGTTTTCCAAATGGTGCTGCCTGATTTGTCGAGAGCAGATAGGCTTGTTCCGTTATCTTCAAGGGTGATCAGGCTGGAGTCTGTCGATTGATTGGTAGAGAATTCGAGGGGTGGGGATTCGACATCAACGCCAAGCCTTTTGATCCATAGTACATTTCCCCGAGTTCGATCAAGGGCGTAAAGAATGCCTTGGTTTAGGGCCAAAATGGGCGATTGAAGTTCTGGGGTCCAGTTGGCGATTCTTAGAGCTTGTTCAGGGTGTTGGAAGTATTTCCAGCCTTGGAGTAATCTTTGAGATGATGGGGATTGTTTTTCTTGAAGGTTGTTTTTTTCGTAAACGATCGAGTTTAAGTGTCTGGTTTTAGCGGTTTCAAGTGCGACCTTACAATCAGATATATTGTTGGACTTTGGATTGCGCAATAATTCCTGTTCCATGAAATATTGGATGGATTGAAAGGCGGAGTGGGCTGGCAGAGCCTCTAACTGTTTTAGTTGGGCAAGGAAACTTGCTTTTTCTTGTTCTTCAAGTTTCTGCTTGGCGATGATACTTCTTTTTTCTGCTATCAATGCTAATACCAATCCTGCCTCGTCTCCTGAGGTTTTCTTTTTTACGTTGTTTACCTCTACCTCTACCCAGTCTAATAGGACGGGCTCTGAAATTGATTTCTCTAAAAGCGATTGCATCAACCCCAGGTATTGAAGCCAGGCAAAAGGGGAATGCTCTGAAGTCGTGAGTGGCTTAGTACGAAGCTTTTCAAAAGTTTCAGAAGGATTGTGCGATTCCGATTCCAACCCATTTCGTAGAGAGGCGATTTTCTCTAGAAACAAATATTCTTGATGCCAAGCGCTTTGTGGATGAAGCGAGGCTAATTCCTCGAATTTCACCGAAGCAAGCAGATAGTTTTTCTCGCTGAGTTGCTCTTGGGCATAGTTGCGTTTCTTCTCTTCGGTTTCTAGCTTTGCGACATCAATGAAAAGCCAAGCAGCGGTTAGCGCCAGCATTGCCAGAACAAATAAACCGGAAACGATCAAGAGTGGGGCAATGGATGAATTTTTGGGTGCCTGTGGGATTGGCACGATTGTAGCTGCTGGTTCTTCGGAAGGCAGGATGTTTGTTTCGCCATTCTCGGTTTCAGGCTCCGTGAGGTTGAGAGAGGTTTTTGGTTGTACAGGTGGTTCATGGTCTCTGAAAATGGTGACTTTAGGAGCAGTGGTGTTTAAGGGTGGCTGGCCTGCAATAAGCGTAACACGGGGTGAAATATTTTTTGGGGTAGATCCAAGCCGGGTGGCTTGCGGGTCGGTGTCTTCTTTAATCGGTTCGTAAAAAAACCATTCGCCACACGTACATTCATGATAGTGCGATTGTTGCGGGTACTTAAGCCGGATGCGCACCCCGCAAGCAGGGCAATTCGTTTTCTTCGGGTATTTCGTCATTCAGCACCAAAGACTAGCAGCTTGTAAAGTTATATTTTACACTAGGCTCTTAAAGATTACATCTTATTTAGATTGGGAAATAGTATGACCCCTAATGTCATTTTAACAGAAGTAGAACGGGAAAGCGCTTTAACCACCCCATCCGAGGCCCTGATAAGTCAGATGAAAGGGATGGCAGGCACGCTGATGATAGTCGGGGCGGGGGGGAAGATGGGCCCAACTCTTGCGGTTTTGGCTGCCCGTGCTGTTGCAGTTTCAGGCTCCAAGTTGAAGATCATTGCAGTCAGTCGCTTTTCAGATCCCGCCCAAAAAGAATGGCTCCAAGCTCGCAATATCTCAACCATCTCTGCTGATCTTTTGGATGATGCGCAAGTCAATGAATTGCCCGAAGCTGATTTTGTGGTTTCTCTTGCAGGCAAAAAGTTTGGCACCTCGGTTGACCCTTCGGAAACCTGGGCGGTTAATTGTCTTGCCAGTGCCTCAGTTTGCAAACGATACCGGGGATCAAGCATAGTCGCCCTATCTACCGGCAATGTATACCCTGTTGTGCCCTTGAACTCTGGTGGTTCCAACGAAGATGATCCGTTGATTGCAACGGGGGAATACTCTGCTGCTGCCATAGGTAGGGAAAGAGTGCTGCAATATTTTGCAACGCATCAGGGTGTAAAGATTGCAATCGTCCGGCTTAATTATGCTGTTGATATGGTGTATGGTGTGTTGGTTGATATTGGTCGAAAAGTTTTAGAGGGCGAGCCAATTGATCTTCAGATGGGGTATTTAAACTGCATCTGGCAAGGTGATGCGAACGAAGCGGTGTTAAGGCTGCTACCGCATGTGCAAAGCCCTGCGAGTATTTATAATCTTAGCGGGCCGTTGCTATCTGTAAAAAAGATCGCGCTAGAGTTTGGGGATCATCTTAAAATAACGCCCCGGTTTTCGGGTGTTGAAAATAGCGGATCTTTGCTTACCAACAGCGGCAAGTTGAATCGGTTACTTGGAGAGCCAGCAACGCCTATTTCAACGGTGATTAGGTGGACTGCGCACTGGCTTAAGAATAATGGCAGAAGTTTGGGTAAGCCCACCAAGTTTGAAGTTTCGGATGGCAAGTATTAAGGGTGGTCGACGATTACCAGATTATCGCGGTGTATGACCTCTTCGTAGGGAAGGATGCCAAGAAGTTCGATTATTTTGTCGGACTTTTTCCCTGCGATTTTAGCGATATCGGTGGCGGAGTAATTTGAAAGCCCCCTGCCATACTCTTCGCCTTCAAGATTGCAAAGCGAGACAACCGCCCCCTTATGGAAGGTACCGCTGACGCTTGCAACGCCTATGGGCAACAGGCTTTTGCCCTTGGAACAAAGTGCGACAAGTGCCCCAGCATCGAGAATAATCTTTCCTTGTGGGCGGGCGGCCCACCCCAGCCAGCGCTTCCAAGCAGTCATGTTTTGTTCTGCTGCAAGAAATAGCGTGCCTATCAGTTCCCCCGCAAAGATGCTGTCAAGCACTTTAGGGATGGATCCATTCGCCATGATTACCGATTCGCCCGCCATGGTTGCAAGCCTTGCAGCTTTGAGTTTGCTTTTCATGCCACCAGATCCAAGGCTGCTTTTCGTAACCCCTGCCTTTTCAAGAACATCTTTGTTGATTTGTTTGACCGTGTGAACCAAAGAGGCGGTGGGGTCGGTGTTGGGATCTGCAGAATATAAGCCATCAACCACGGTAAGGAGAATAAGTAAGGGCGCCTGAATCAAATTGGTGACCAATGCCGCAAGGGTGTCGTTATCACCAAAGCGGATTTCTGCAACGCTGATGGTATCGTTTTCGTTGATGATGGGGAGGCAGTTAGATTCAAACAAAGTAAGGATGGTATTACGCACATTGAGATACCGGGTGCGGTTATCAAAATCGCCCGCAGTAAGAAGTATCTGTGCGGTCGGTATGCCATACCTTGCAAGGGAATCTTCATAAGCGCGCATTAGAAAGGATTGGCCAACTGCAGCGCAGGCCTGAAGATGCCTGAGGTCGGTTGGACGTTGTTTAAGGCCAAGGCGACCCATGCCCGCACCGATAGCACCCGAACTAACAAGGGCGACTTTTTTCCCTGCTTGTTTCAGTCTGAAAATCTGGTCTGCAAGGCTGTGAACCTGGTTGGGTTCGAGGGTGCCATCGGCCTGGGTTAAAACATTGGTTCCAACTTTAATTACGATGGTTTCTGCGTTTTTCAGAATTTCTTTTCGTTCGGCGTCCATGTTAAGTGATTCGGGAAAGCCCGGCTTTCAAAGTATTTTCAGTATTTATGAAACTAAACAACCACTGCCTTCGTCTAATATATAAGTTCAAAAGCGAGCGTCAGGTTTGACCTTTGCCCTTGGAACGCTTATACTTGAATATCGCCTTGGTTTGGAGAGTCTGGGTTTTGATAAACCGGAAGTGCTTTTTTCCTACTTGACGGAGATTTTGCATGAGCCTCCGTTTACCGCTGATCCCAATGATGCTTGCATTGGTGGGTAGTCTTTTTGCCTCAACGTCACTTTTTGCCTTTGATTCAGAAGAAGATTTGCTTCTATTGGAAAAAGCTCGAAAAAGCGAAGCATCTGGTGCCTATTCCCGTGCCGCTAATTTCTATGCGGAATACCTTCGTAAAAATAGAGATGATCTGGAAGTCAGAGATGCCTTTAATCGCATAGGCAGAATCCAGCAACAGCAGGTGCGGCTTAAAGATGAACAGTACCGAAAAATTGTGGTCGCTCTTCGCCCTAGCCAAGTGATTGATCTTTGCATTTATATCGCAGAGGTACTGGGGGCAAACTATGTTGAAGCCGATCGTGCCCGCCCCGAAATACTTTTTCATCATGCAACCGAAGAAGTTCTCCTCCTACTTAGAACACCCAAACTCTTAACTCCAATCCTTGGGACTTTAAATTCTGAAGCTGCAAAAACTATCGAGCAACGAATTCTACAACTCCGCAAGCAGCCTATTCAAAACCTAGCTGAATTACGAGAAACCCTTATCGAATTAGCAGGCGAAGTGCGTAACTCCGGCTGGTCTGAAAACACCACTCGGGCATGCAACCTAATTATTCTTGAATGTGCTCATGGGGCCTGCCATGGCCTTGATCAATTCACTCTTTTATTCACCCCATCCCAAAAAGTTGCAATTGACTCTGCTTCTGCAGGTAGACAATCCGGAATTGGTTTAACCTTGGTACCTTCCGGCTCTTACTATGAAGTTTCTCGAATCATCCCTGGCAGCACCGCTGAAGAAGCTGGCCTTCTTAAAGGCGATTTGGTCATTTCCCTTCAGGGAATTCCCGCTGCAATGATTTCTCCCGCACAAGTTCATGCCCTGCTTACCATTCAAGCAGGCCAAGAAATCGAATTGCAAGTCCAACCCCAAGGCATGAGTACTATCACCGATCTAAAACTTCGTAGCCGAATGCTTCTTATTCCCAGCGTTGATTGGGAAGTGCTAAATCCAATGAATGCTGACCCGATTGGAATTGTTCGCATTTCTTCTTTTCGAAGCACTACCACCAATGAATTCCGCGAAGCTTTAGCTCGCTTGCAAACTCTTGGAATCCGTGGGCTTCTTCTAGATCTTCGGGGAAACCCAGGCGGCGCTTTTAAATCCGCCCTTAGCTCTGCAGATCTTTTTCTTGAAGGTGGCACCATTGTTCATGCAGAAGGTCAGGTTAAAGAATTCAACAAATCTTTCACTTCGACTGGGCAAAACCCATTCCTCCTTCCAACAGTTATCATGGTGGATGAAGATACCGCAAGCAGTGCCGAGATTCTTGCAGGCGCTTTGCAACTTAATGGAAAAGCTAGGATCGTTGGTAATCGCACTCGCGGGAAGGGCAGCGTTCAGTGCCTGATTCCGATTGATAAAGCCCCCTGGGACAAACTTCCGGGAGGTGTCCAGTTAACCGTTGCAAAACTTCGACTTCCTACAGGCCAAACCTTTGAACGCGGCCTTTCTCCGGATGTAAAAGTTGAGGGAGATGCGAATGCAGTTTACACCGCAGCTAAACTTGAACTGCTTCGCCAACTTGGCAAAATGAACGACCCTAACCCCTAGGTTCAATAGATTTCCAAGATCGTTGTCATTTATTCTATAAAAGCACAAAACATTCTTATAATTAGCTGCGGATCTTACGCTGATGCTAGAACTTCCTCTCATTAATCCATGGCCGATTTACTGTTTGTACATTTCAATGAATAGGGTAGACTTATAATTCTCACCTTTAATGGTTTGAATGAGTAGGTATGTACAAGGAGTTATGCATTGACCCCCACCCCAAGCTTGCTTAGGCGAGACTTTTTAAAACAAATAGCCATTGGTTCAGGGGCTTTTGGCACTTACATAATGCCAAGGATTGCCAGAGCTGTTGAAACCTCCAAGGCTCGTTCTTGTATCTACATCCTTTTGCAAGGTGGTTTATCTCCGTACGAATCATTCGATCCAAAACCAGATGCCCCTGCAGAATATCGAGGGGAGTTTAAGCATGCCAGCACCAGCGTACCGGGCGTTATCTTCAGCGAACACATCCCTCTACTTTCACAAAGATTAAAAAACCGATTCAGCATCGTTCGCAGCGCTTATCACCCTTCCCCCAGCCACAATGAAGCACTACACATGGTGCTAACAGGATGGCCCTGCCCTGATGCCTCGGTGGAAAAGAAAAACCGCAATGAAAACCCCGGAATAGGGTCGGTCATTGCAAAGCTTCGTGCGCCTAATAAGCCTGGCTTACCCGCCTATGTCTGTATTCCACATAGTGGCCAACTGGGTAGCCGTGTTCATTATGCTTCCGCATCTTATTTAGGTTCACGGTACGAGCCACTTGATTCTGGGATGGTGCCTGAAAGTGCAACAGCGCTATATAAACTGCCCTCCGATTTAGGGCCCAACCCTGCGATACCACGGGGCCGTTTGCGAGATAGAATCGCACTGCGAAACCAAATAAGTGCGAGTGAAGATGAATACTTAAAGCAAGCATACGAAATGCTGAATTTAGATTCTGCAGCCCAAGCATTTGATTTGAATCGTGAACCTCTTGCGATCCGCCAGAGATATGGCGCCAACGGAATGGGCCAACAAGCTTTGCTATCGCGCAGACTTGTCGAAGCGGGCGTACCCTTCACCTTGGTAAACTTTTCACTGAACCAAGTGAAAGGCCAGGATTGGGATACACACGAACAAAATTTCAAGCTGATGAAGAACGATTTGTTGCCGCCAATGGATCGCGCAGTAAGCGTATTGCTAGATGATCTTTCAGAACGAGGGCTTTTGGATAGCACCTTGGTAGTGGTATCGGGCGAGTTTGGCCGTACTCCAAAGATTAATCCCAATGCAGGTCGCGATCACTGGCCCAATGTTTTTTCAGTATTAATGGCAGGAGGCGGAATTAAGCCGGGAATCGTGCTGGGCTCTAGTACGCAGAATGGTGCAGAGGTTCGAACCCGCCCTGTTCATATGTACGAAATACTAGCAACTATTTATCAGCAGCTAGGGGTTTCCACTGATGCCATTTTTCACGATCTCTCAAACAGGCCCATGCCCGTGCTGAGTAAACCCATGCGTGCAGTAGAAGAATTACTTTAATTAAAAGCAATTCTTAAGCAACCTTTTCAACTTCAATTGCTTCATTGCTACCATAGCAGGCAAACCAAATACTACCTAGTATACCGAACACAAATGCAACCTTAAGGTTTAGTTCGGGGGAATGTTGCCATAAGAGTGCGCCACCAAACGCAGCAAATGCAACTAACACATCGCGAATGAGATAATACAACCCAAACATGGCGGCTTTACGGCCTTCAGGTGCTAGATCCATGATCAAGGCTTTGCGCGTGGGTTCACCAAACTCTTTCAAACCACGAACTACGAAGGCAACTAATAAAAGATCAAACGAATGCGAATATAAAAGCACGAGAGGGAAACTGGTAAAAAATAGAAAGGTGATCAAAACAAAGCGCTTCTTGCCAAAGCGATCTGCAAAATAAGCCACGGGAAAATAAATGATCACTGCAGTGATGGATTCAATTGCAGAAAGGAAACCAAAGGTTAATTCTGAAACTGGTTGGGCAATGAACCGCGTGGCCCAGATTACAACAAAGGCATCTGGAATTCGTTCGCAGAAACGGATGAGGATATCTGAAAGAAGAAGATTTCTGAGAGTGAAAGGCATTTCATGCCAAAGTTTGATTGGGTTGGCTTCTGCAACTTTTTGATGCTTGGAATCATCAGCAATCATCACTTGCTGCAAGATGGATGCAAGCAATGCAAGAACTAAAGCAACTACAAATGCAGCCTTCACCCCAGCTTCCACACCCCAAGCTGCGATGCAAGCGCCGCCTACAATTGGGCCAAGGATCTTGGGCACCCGCCTAACCAATGCCAAAACTGAAACGCCTAGCGTTCGCCTGTTCTTCGGAACGATTTTCGAAAGTAACTCCATAGTTGCAGGAAGAGAAATGGCAGACCAAGAAATAAAAAACATAGCTCCTACCAATACCGCCCACCATGTTGGAATAAAAATAACACAGAGATACCCGAGTATTGAAAGCATGTTAAAAAATAACAGCGCACGCTTGGTACCAAGGCGGTCGCTTAAATAACCACCGGGGAAAGAATACAATGCAGAAAGAAGATCATCCATCGCTGCAAGTAACCCGATTGCCAGAATTGCAGTAGAAGCCTGGGTAAGCTCTTGAAGGTAAAGCGGAAGAAACCGCTCCGCCATGTGTTCGCCCATACCAACCAAAACAATCATCGCCAGCAAGCCAAGCATGCTGCGTTTATTTGTTAAATGGGGCTTGTATTCTTCAGTTTGTGAGACATTTCCCATCAAATCATGCCATTCTAAAAGGTTGCCACACTATCCTGCTATTTTAATAATACCCTGATAAGTAAAAAATCTGGTAGAAAACGACGGTATTACCTTAGTCTAATTGACTAAAACCATTCAATCATTTACAATCAATGTATAAGATTGAACCAAGGAGATGGTTTTGAATCGATGGATTCCAATATTCCTGTTATTTGTAAGCTTAGCACAGTTGGCGCCTGCCAACTTATGCCTTTGCAACTTATTGCCCTGCATTAGCAAGGCATCATCAAGTGTTAGCAACGATTCATCACATGAGGGCGAATTGTTTTGTGCAGAAGAAGAATCATGCCCATGCCATGAAGAAAACGATGTTTCCCCTTGCCGATCTGAGAAAAACCAATCTTCACATTCCTGCCCATTCGATCAAACTAGTGTGGTTTCAGATTATGCTGGACCTAAAAAGCTCGTAAATTGCGAAACATCCAACGAACATAAATTTCATGAATTCAATCCCATTCCTCAGATTCTATCAGCACAAAAAGAATCCTGTCTTATTTCGAACCACAGCCTACCACCGATCCCTTTATACCTGCGTCTCCATTCTATTCTGATTTAACCCATCTTTAATATATTTAAAATGACTGCCATTGCCTTTAGTGGGCAAGGTGGTTTTTTCTAAACTACAACCTATTACAATTAAACCTTATCCAAGGAACCACCCATGTCTGAACCATTGGATCACAATAAAACCGAATCAACTGCACCAAGGCACCCTTTCGTAGAAAAAGCAGTTCTTGTTCTGGTGCTGCTTTCGCTGGGCACCCTTGCTTATGGTGGGCACCGGGTCGGCTGGAAAGTTTCAAAGTTTTCAGAATTATGGGGTCATACCTCTGAAAAAGAGGATTGGTGTGATCTGCACCATGTTAAGGAATCTGTATGTATTGAATGCGACCCAAAGCTTGTTCCCAAGGCGAAAGAATTTGGTTGGTGCACTAAGCATGGGGTCCCAGAATGCCCGCTATGCCACCCAGAAACCGCTTCAGTCCCAGCTAAAGATTTAGAAAAAATCACACAAAGGGCAGAACTTGGGCTGAAATCTCAAGAGCGAAACACAAACAACCCGATATGCAAATCGCATCAAAGGCGCATTCAATTCGCTAGTTTGGAAGAAGTTGAAAAAGCAGGAATTACTGTTGAAGCAGCTTGGACAGCCCCAATGATAGAATTCCTATCTGCCCCCGCGGAAATTATTTTTGATCAAACCAAAGTCGCACATCTTGCTGCGCGATCTTCGGGAACAGTATGGCGGGTCATGCGACATTTAGGCGAAAAAGTAAAAGCCGGTGAAATGCTGGCACTGGTTGATTCGATTGAGGTAGGTAAGGCAAAATCCGATCTGCTGCAAATGGTTGCGCTTAGTCAATTGCGTACTCTTTCCCTCGGAAGACTTCGTGCTGCTGGGCAGGCAACTCCATTCGCCACCTTGGAAGAAGCGGAGTCCTCTTTAAGAGAGTCCACGATTAAATTAAATGCAGCCAGGCAATCCTTGGTTAACCTAGGGCTGCCCATGGATAACATTAACATGCAAGGAATCACCACGGAAATGCTCGAAAACAAACTGCATTTTCTTGGGATTCCCGCAGAAATTTCAGGCAAGCTCGATCCCCTGCAAACCACTCGAAATCTTCTACCCTTGGTTTCCCCGATTGATGGCATCATCGTTTCGAGAGAAGTGGTTGCAGGAGAAGTTGTGGACGCAAGCAAGATATTATTCGAGGTGGTTGATAACGAACACAAATGGATGACGCTGGATGTAAAAAGTGAGGATGCCCGCTTCCTGCATCTTGAGCAGAAAGTTCTATTTCAAGAAAATCAAAGCATCAAAGATATTGTGTGCATTCTTTCGTGGGTAAGTACGCAAGCAGATATTAAAACCCGGACAGTAAAGGCACGGGCTAATTTAAATGATGAAGGTGGAAAAATGCGGGCCAACACTTTTGGCACTGGGAAAATCATTCTGCGCGAAGAACCACAGGCACTCTGCGTACCCAAAGAAGCAGTGCATTGGGAAGGTTGTTGCAATGTTGTTTTCGTGCGGGATGCAAACTTTCTTAATCCTGATGCACCCAAATTCTTTTCTGTTCGCAAAGTTCGCATCGGCATCCGAGATGACAACCAAGTAGAGATCCTAGCGGGCCTTCTACCAGGCGAACTTGTCGTGAAGCAAGGCAGTGGGCTTTTATTATCTGAACTTCTCAAAGGTAGTTTAGGCGAAGGTTGTGCCTGCCATAGCAAGAAATAACTGGGGTTCGCATGCTGAATTGGATTATTGAAACTTCGTTAAAGTATCGCTGGATGGTAATCGCATCCACCTTTGTGCTTATCGCATCTGGGATAATCGCCCTCAATCATTTGGATATTGATGCGTTTCCCGATACCACACCGGTTCAGGTTCAAATCAATACGGTAGCCCCTGCCCTTGGCCCCGAGGAAATCGAACAACAAATCACCTTCCCTATCGAACAAAAATTAGGCGGTTTGCCTCGCATCAGCCAATTGCGCTCGATCTCAAAATTCGGGCTTTCCCAGGTGGTTGTGATCTTTGAAGATGGCACAGATATTTATTTCGCAAGGCAGATCATCAATGAAAGATTAGGAACGGTCCAGCTTCCACCAGGGCTGGAAAAACCAAAAATGGGGCCAGTATCTACCGGCTTGGGCGAAGTCTTTCATTATATCGTGACAGGTAAAGGCGATGACATCACCCAGCTTCGCACCATCCATGATTGGGTGATCAGGCCCCAGATGCGCACTTTAAAAGGCGTTGCAGAAGTTAACTCTTGGGGCGGATTCGAAAAACAATTCCAAGTTCGGGTTGATCCACAAAGGCTTGCTAAGTTCGGTCTCACCTTTGACCAAGTCTCCCTTTCCATTCGCGAAAACAACCAGAATGTAGGCGGGGGCGTCATCGATCAGGGCAGTTCCATGTTATTAGTTCAGGGGTTGGGCCGCACTACCTCGCTTCAACAAATCAGCAATATTCAACTCGCTGTCAACGATGGTATTCCAATTCTGCTTAAAGATATTGCAGATGTTACCATCGGCCATGAAGTAAGGCGGGGCGCTGTTACCGCAGATGGCATGGGCGAAGTGGTGTTGGGGTTGGGGTTCATGACCATGGGGGAAAACTCGCATGAAGTTACCTGGGGAATGAAAAACCAACTAGAGAAAATCAAAGAGCGCCTGCCCGGCAATGTTAAAGTTGAAACCGTTTATGATCGCACCGAGTTGGTGGATTTTGTAATCGACACGGTTCGCTCCAACCTGTTTGAAGGCGGTTTGCTCGTAATCGCAATCTTGTTTATGTTTCTTGGAAACCTGCGGGCTGCCTTTATTGTTGCGTTGGCCATTCCTCTTTCCATGCTGT
The DNA here is from genome assembly GCA_002303765.1 of Planctomycetaceae bacterium UBA969. Taxonomy (GTDB): domain Bacteria; phylum Planctomycetota; class Planctomycetia; order Gemmatales; family Gemmataceae; genus UBA969. Next base: position 588 of record DBCB01000080.1, on the reverse strand, counting down.
TTGCTTTCTCAGGCATGCTGCACTTTGGCATTGCTGCTAGTTTACTTTCCCTTGGTGCTATCGACTTTGGGATGGTGGTTGATTCTTCGGTGGTGATGATCGAGAACTGCGTCAGGCATCTTTCCGAAAACAACACGAAAGAAAGCAAGGAAGAAATCATTAGAAAGGCCGCACTTGAAGTGCGCAGGCCAACGCTGTTTGGCGAACTGATCATACTAATTGTCTACCTTCCAATTTTGACTCTTGAAGGCATCGAGGGGAAATTGTTTCGCCCCATGGCCCTCACCGTAATTTTTGCACTACTAGGATCGATGGTATTATCGCTTACCCTGATGCCTGCGTTGGCCAGCCTGATGTTGCCTCGCAGATTGCCAGATCATGAACCTTTTATTCTACGATTAATCAAATTGATTTATGTACCGGTTTTAAAAGCAACGATGAGGCATAAAACCGCAGTGCTGGCTTTTGCATTTGTGGTGATAGCATTTTCATTCGGCATGGTTGCACCAAATCTAGGAGCAGAGTTTATCCCCAGACTTTCTGAAGGTGCGATTGCATTGGGAACAGTAAGACTTGCGGGCACCAGCC
>DBCB01000088.1 GCA_002303765.1 Planctomycetaceae bacterium UBA969 | reverse complement strand
ATTGCGCCTGCATGACCCATGCGTTTTCCTGGGGGTGCTGTTTGGCCCGCAATAAAGGCTGCGACTGGCTTTGTGACATGCTTTTGAATGTAAGCAGCAGCTTCTTCTTCAGCAGTGCCACCGATTTCACCCATCATTAGAATTGCTTCTGTGCCAGCATCATCCTGAAACATTTTGAGTACATCAATTTGATTGGTGCCAATGATTGGGTCGCCCCCAATGCCAACGCAAGTCGATTGACCGAGCCCTAAATTAGTAAGCTGCCAAACAGCTTCATAGGTGAGGGTTCCACTACGCGAGATGACGCCAATAGTTCCTGGCTTGTGAATGTAACCTGGCATGATGCCAATTTTGCATTGCCCGGGAGTGATAAGGCCGGGGCAGTTGGGCCCGATAAGNNGCCGACTGCCGTGGTCTGGCCAAGGCCAACCGCCGTGGTCTGGTGCACGGCTTCATAAGTCAGCGTGCCCGAGCGGCTGACGACGCCGACGCTGCCCTTGGAGAAGATATTGCCCGGCATGATGCCGATCTTGCATTCGCCCGCTGTCATCACGCCGGGGCAGTTGGGCCCGATAAGACGAATATTCGGCTTCGTGGCGAGGAATCTTTTAGCTCTGGACATATCCAAAACTGGAATACCTTCGGTAATCGCAACAATAACTTGAATGCCTGCATCTGCTGCTTCCATTATGGCATCAGCAGCGCCGGGAGGCGGAACAAATATCATGGTGGCGTTGGCGCCAGTTTTAGCAACGGCTTCTGCAACCGTATTGAAAATAGGAAAACCTTCTTTGGTTGTGCCACCTTTTCCGGGAACCACACCACCTACTACCTGGGTTCCATATTCCCTGCATTGAATTGCATGAAATGTTCCGGCTTTACCTAAACCTTGGCACAATACCTTGGTGTTTTTATCAATAAGAATGCTCATGAAAACAACTCCGCAGATTCTTTTGAACTTGGTTTATGATTTATTTGGCAGCAGCTACAACTTTTTTAGCAGCATCGGTTAATCCCTCAGCAGCGATGATCTTAAGTCCGCTTTCCTGAAGGATTTTCTTGCCTTCAGCTACATTTGTACCTTCCAACCTTACCACCAATGGCACATGGAAACCGACTTCCTTGTAGGCAGCAAGAATGGCATTCGCAATGGTGTCGCACTTCATGATGCCACCAAAAATATTGACCAGTACCGCTTTTACATTAGGATCGGATAGCAAAATTCGAAAAGCTTCGGTTACCTGATCCTTATTTGCACCACCCCCAACATCCAAGAAGTTTGCAGGCTCGCCACCATGATACTTGATGATGTCCATAGTGCTCATTGCAAGGCCAGCACCATTAACAAGGCATCCTATGTTGCCACTCATTTGCACAAAACTCAAACCGGATTTAGCAGCACGTACTTCAGAAGGGTTTTCTTCGGAAAGATCGCGTAAGTGTTCAATGTGAGGATGTCGGAAAAGTGCGTTGTCATCGAAGGTGATTTTGGCATCCAATGCCAAAACCTCACCCGTGGGAGTAACGACTAATGGATTAATTTCAGCAAGGCTGGCATCTTGCGCAAGGAAAACCTTGGATAATGCCATCATGATGGCTTCGGCTTGTGGAACCTGTTCAGGCGTAAAGCCAAGAGCAAAAGCTAGTTTGCGAGCTTGATAGGGAAGAAGTCCGGTTTCAGGAGAAACTGCCATCTTCAAAAGTTTTTCAGGGTGCTTATGGGCAACTTCTTCGATATCAACGCCACCATCAGCGCATGCCATCATGATTGGCATGCCTTCGGAGCGATCTAAAACCATGCCAAGATAGATTTCGCGCGAGATATCAGCTGCGCTTTGAACCAAAATCTTAGAAACCTTTTGGCCTTCTGGCCCAGTTTGCATGGTAACCAGAGGAAATTTAAACATCACTTCAGAAATAGGAATGATGTCTTCGCGTTTGGTAATGAATTTAACCCCACCGAAATCTTTGCCGCTATCTTTGAAGCGACCTTTGCCTCGGCCACCCGCATGAACCTGTGCCTTAAGAACAACGGGATTGCCACCCAGATGATCAAAAGCTTTGACAGCTTCTTCAGGGGTATTTGCAATAATGCCTGCAGGGATTTTGGCCCCTTCAGCAGCAAGTAAGTCTTTAGCTTGGTATTCGTGAATTTTCATGGACCAACCCATCTACTCTTCAAGGAATAAGGTATGATGAATGTTTATAACTTTACAGCATAAGCTGTCTAGTATTTATAGGATGAATAGGTTGGGATACCAACTTTTTCTGTGATCATTCCTAGAGATTTCCTTTTTTTTTGAGGATTCTGACAATGGATGTAACCAGCCTTCTCGCTGATTTAGTTCGTTTACCAAGTATAAATCCGATGGGCAGGGCGCTGCCAGAAGAACTTATATTTGAAAGCCGTGTAACTGCTTACATGGAAACTTTTTTCAAAAATATGGGGGCTCGAACCGAGCGAACCAAAATTCAGCCGGGCCGAGATAATTTAGTCGCCTTCATGGATCCCCCAGGTAACCCCTCTCAAACTATACTCTTTGAAGCGCATCAAGATACAGTTCCCGTTGATGGAATGATCATCGATCCCTTTGGTGCCAAAATAGAAGCAGGCAAGCTTTATGGTAGGGGGGCGTGTGATGTTAAAGGAGGGATGGCATCCATGGCGACAGCTTTTGCCCGACTTTTCAAGAAAAAAAAGGCAGGTATGCCCCAATTGGTCATGGCTTGTACCATTGATGAAGAGCATGGGTTTCAAGGAATTCAAAGTATAGTTAATCAGCCTTGGTTAAAAGCAAAAGATCCAAAATCTATTTGGGCAGTCGTAGCAGAGCCGACCCGCCTACATATTGTAAACGCTCATAAGGGTGCGGTTCGATGGGATTTGCAATGCAAAGGGGTATCCTGCCATAGTTCCACTCCTGAAAAAGGGAAAAATGCCATATACGGCATGGCCAAGATTCTGCCTTATGTCGAAGAATATGCAAAACATCTTGCGGCGTTGCCTGGGCATCCAAGGCTTGGAAGTGCAACCCTAAGTTGCGGAACAATTCGCGGTGGCGCTAGCGTGAATACGGTACCGGATTTTTGTGCGGTGCAGGTTGATCGAAGATTGCTTCCAGGAGAAACACCTGAGGGAGCGGTAAATCAATTCCGCGAATGGCTGGGGCAAAAATGCAAGGACATTCCATTTGAAGTAACGGAACCATGGCTTGCAGCGCCTGCTTTGGGCGATGAATATTCCCCGAAACTGGTTCAGGCTTTGGGTAAGAGTATTAAATCAAGAATTGGGACATTGGAAATCGATGCAGAACCTTATGGAACGGATGCCGCAAGTTTGTGCGAAGCATTTATTCCTGCAGTTGTTTTTGGTCCGGGAAGCATTGCCCAGGCCCATACTAAAGATGAATGGATAGAAATCGAACAACTAAAGATTGCGGAAGAGATCCTTTGTGATTTTGTTATTTCCCAGTCCGTATAGAATTAGTCATTGTGAAAATTATCAAAGATTACAATGTTAATGCCAATGGGTTTGAATTGTGTTATAAAGAAAGTCGTACGATTTTTTTTCACCAAGGAGAAATAAGAAGTGAGCATTATTAGGATTGGACTCGCAGAAACGAAGAATTTTTCACAAGGTTATGATGCTATATTTGGGCAAAAGAAAGCCACACCTGCTGTGAAATCTAAAGCCCCTGTAGCAAAGGCGAAAGCCAAGGCCCCCGTAGCAAAGGCGAAGGCCAAGGTAACAGTAAAGAAAAAAAGCGGTAAAAAGTAAAGCGACTTGCCCTTTAAGCACACTGTAAATAAAGCTTGCCTGAGGTTTCGGGCAAGCCTTATTTATTTATGGGGCGATATATCCAACCCCTATTGTTTCGTCAGTTCGAAATTGAGCCAGGGGGGCTTTCCAAAATACCCCAGACTTTGTTCCCAGAGCTGGTATGGATGTTGCTAACTTAATGCTCTGCGAGTCTGGGAAAAGTGCATTCCAACCCTCAAGGTTTAATGAAAAATCTTTACTAATATCGATTGGCGATTTTGCCAAAAGCAATTTGTCTCCGCTCCCAAAAATATTCCTCCCTCCTTCAATCTGCACCGATTCTTTAAGCCGTTCCTGTGATATTTCTGGGTCTTCTAACTGAACTAATTCCTTTGCCCCAATTTGAACTAGCAGGCTTTCGCTAAGCTTTACCATGATTGGACTTGTGGAGGGTTTTCCCTGTGTTATCTGGAATGGGATTCCCTCGCAAAAAGCAGATACTTTGTAAATTCTTGCTTGTAATCCTGCAATCGCCACAGCGCCGGTACCGGGGGATTCTACTTTGATGATCGCCCCTGCGATTGCAATGAAACTTTGGGAGATTTGTAATTCGCAATTTCTTGTGGTTCGATTTCTGAATATGTTGCATTCACCACGCAACCTGCATTGATCAATCAGGATGGAATTAGCCGGTGCAGGGGGTTTTCCTGGCATGGAATCCATCATCAGGTTGGTATCCACCCCTAACCCAATGATGGTTGGTAGTTGCAGTGCGTCACTTTTTTCGAAAGTAGCACTGCAATTTTTCAGGTTGATGGAGCCGGCCTTCCCGAGAGTTGCCAAAGATGGTGTGCGCAACCCCGCCAATATTGGTCTGGATACAATTTCTAAATCTTCAAGCTTTAAAGAGCTTTCATTGATAAGAAACATTGCAACAGTTATTCCCTCGCGCGTATCTCCAGAAACAAGAATGGGCTTGCTACCCGGAAAAGGCTTGATGGTGATTTCGCCCGCAGTCTTATCGAGCCGCAAGGGCTTTATAATAAGATCACCATCATGTCTGATGAGAATTGTTTCGCCTCCCTTGCAAGATGCGAGCGCAGTTTCAAGAGTTTTGAAAACAAATTTTGAAGGATCATCGGTTTCAGCAGAGTCAACTATTCTAGGTTTGTTCGATGCTTCAGGCTTGGTGCTGGTAATGGATGGAAGAGGCTTCGAGATATAAGAGAAGTCGAGGAATTTTTCTGCACCTATAAGCCTGTCAGAAATGTTGTCAGGGCTGCGAAGTTCCAACGCCGTGTCTTTAAGCATGAAAGCCTGCCCTAGATGAAACTCTTCAAGTAATTTGAGAGGCTGATCATTTTTCCAGGGACTGGTTTCCAACAACTTTGAGGTTTCATCAGTGCCTAGTTTGTTATCGCGTAACTGGTTTTGAAACGAGAGGAATTCGTTGAATGAAAACGGGGGAGAATTCTGGATCAAAAAGCTATCTACTTTGTAATAACGATTTTCTTCACCTTTGTACTTTGTTTGGCTAGGCCCCATGGTGTTTCGAATAAGAACTGCATTATCGGAATCGGTTTGAAACAGAAGGTCAGGGGATTTTGCAATTAAGGAATGGTTCATTTCAATCTGTGGATTGGATTGCGAACCTGCATAAATCAGACTCGATTTTGAGCCTTGCATGATGGAGCAGTGCTGAATCACCACGGGATTATCGGTGTCGGTTTTTCCAAGAAAATGAATGATGGAGTAATGAGGCCCAAAGACGCAATCGGTTAACCTGATGCGCGAATTTCCTTTTTTAATTATCGCATCACACCCACCTCCATCCGGTTGCCGGTAAGAGACAGGTTCGGGTTTCCCGGTGTCATTAAGGGGCGAGACAATTTGCTCGAAACCCAGGAAGCAGCAGTCTTCGATATTAATCGTGGGTTTTGTGTTTTCGGGAGAATCAAGCAGGACGGATGCCAGTTGCCTATTTTCGCTTTGAACCGCTTGTGCCTGGATGAATTCGCAGCGTCTTAAAACCAGAGCTTTTTTGCCCCGGAAGGTTACCCCATGCATTTCGGTATCAGTAGATCGCGCATCGATCGTAATGTTGACATCCTGAATGATTGCATCATCTGAATCAATAGTGAGAGCAGACCATGCAACGGGGGTGGTAACAGAGCGGGCATCGTATCCCAATTTAAGGGTGGGCCTTTTAACAGAATCCTTACCTCGGATTTTTACTTGCGCATGGTTGAGGATCAAGCCCGGTTCTTGTTTGTCGTTTTCAGGCGTAAGGTCAAGATCTTTGGCTAGCACGATTTCGATTTGCCTGGCGTCCTTGTTTTTTTGGAGCCATTCTCTGAGTTCTTTTAAAGTTGGTTCTTCCGATTCATATTTGGGAATCAATCCAGCCTTTGTTTCCATCGCAGGGTTATTGATCGGTGTGTTTTCTCTGGGTTTATTATTTCCGGAATCGGGAAACAAAGGGGAATCGTTGGAAGCTGAGCGCTGGTTTTTGAAGGGCCAAGTACCCTCTGTATTTGGGGTTTTGCTTGGCAGAGAATCCATAAATATAAGCACAACGATTATAAATATTCCAGCTAATGCCATGGGGTAAGTCAGGCTTTGTTGTCTTCCAGTCGGGCTGATAATGTGGTTGCCCAAGGCCCGGATTTGTGAATCGCGGGGGGCAATCCCAAGGCTTATCGCAACATTCTCCATATCTGCAAGCATTTCTTGGGGAGTCTGGTACCTGTCGATCGGTAGCTTTGCCATCATTTTGTCTAGAAGCATTGCGATGCCATCAGGCAAATCTGGAATTAACACTCTTGGATCAGTGGGTTTAACATGCTGGTGATGATAAAGCTTTCTCGCTGCAGTACCTTCTGGAACCACTGCATGGCCTGTAATCAAATGATAAAAAGTGCAGCCCAGCGAATAAATGTCACTACGATGATCAGCATCGCGTGGCTCTAATGCCTGTTCGGGTGAAATATAATCAAAGGTGCCTAATGTCATTCCGGATTGTGTCAACCCGCCTTCATTGGGTCCAAGCGATCTTGCTAGCCCCATGTCCACCAATTTTACCAAACCTGTTGGTGTTATGATAATGTTTGAAGGCTTGATATCGCGGTGCACAACATTACGGCTCGCAGCATGAATAAGCCCCCGAGCAACTTGAATCATGTAAAGTAATGCTTCTTCGCAAGGTATTGTCGTGCGGGCAGTTAAGATTTCACGGAGGTTTTTCCCTTCAATGAATTCGAATGCGATAAAACTTAGATTTTGATCCTCACCGCAATAAAATACCCTGGCGATGTTTTCGTGATCGAGCCTTGCAGCGCTTCTTGCCTCTTGATGAAATCGTAAAACATTCTCGTTTTCTTTTGCCATATCCGGGGGCAATACTTTCACCGCCACAGTTCTGTCCAACAAGATATCCCTTGCTTTTAAGACGGTGGCCATCCCGCCTTTTCCAATGGCGCCAATCAATTCATAATGTCCGAGGTGTTTGCCTTTAAAAACAT
>DBCB01000183.1:12995-14658 GCA_002303765.1 Planctomycetaceae bacterium UBA969 | reverse complement strand
TGTTGGTGATTACATAATATCTTCCTTTAAAATTAACTAGAAAGCCTGATCCCGATCCCACGCCTGGGTTGATGATGAGAGGAACGGAAGGAGCAAGTTTAGAAAAGAGTTCTTGAAGAGGAAGTTTTTGGTCACCTGGAACAGCAGTGCCCATCATAGTTTTATTTGGTTCAGAAGGGCTTTTGACGATTAATGCTGCAGCAGTATTGGGGGAATCATTAAAGATGGGCGTGAACCATATGGTTCTGTTGGCGTTCGTAGCAAAGGTTTTTAAGGCAGGCCAGAAATTGGCCTCAAGTTTGCCATCGGTGCGGAAGGAATAAATTGAATCACCCGAGTTAGCATCTTTTCTTCCTACTAATTTACACAAGGATTGGAACGAAGATGAAAAGCGGGCTTTATCATCTTCATCGTAACCAATTTTTTCGTCAAATGATGCCCCATAAAGCTTGAGCTTTATTGTTTGATTGGAGATTTTTTCAGCTTCGATTCCTTGAGTAGACAAGGGCTTTTCCTTTAATGCTTTTAACAAAGCAACGACTTCTGGATTACCCTTTAAAGGGGCTTTTCCTTGTTCCTGCCATATCTTTAACAAATAGCCAAAATCGCTTAACGATTCATGAGTAAGCCAGTCGAGTACTATATTTTCAGGGGGCTGGTCTTCAGGGATGATCTTTTTGAATTCTTCTAACGCATCAGGGGGCAATTCTTTTAATAGTTCTGCAGCTTTTTTCAGTAATCCTTGCCCACGCCTTTCATATAAAAACAGCCTGACTTTTTCCTCTGCGGGTTCTTTCGCAAAGGTTCCCAAATCTGCCAAGGCTGTGTTCGCTTCATTGCTACTTAGCAAGGCAATTGTTTTCTTGAGGACTTCGCCTTTTAACTCCCATACTTTTTGTCTGTGGACTAAAGATGCAGCCGAGGCTTTTTCTTTGTTCGCTGGCGTTGCTTTTTTTGCCTCTGCACCTTTTACAACTTTAGCTAGGACTTCTTTTTTTTCATTGGGTGAGGGTGTTTCATTTTTCAACCCGAATAAAAATATCATCGATCCAGACAGCATCAGTAAAAACAACCCAAACATAAGGCCAAAAACCGCAATGATCGGAACCGTGCGAGATGGCGCATTTGTTCTGGTTAAAGTTGAAGTTGGAATTTGTGGCGGGGTAATCGAAGTTGGAATTTTGTTAGTTGATGCGGATTGAGGCAGTGCAGGCGGCGCAATATAAGAAGCATTAGTTCCAGATCCTTGGCCAGAAGGTGGCTGAATTAAACCGGGCTTTGAGGCTGTGTTCGTTATTCTTTTTAAATCTACCCAATCTGAATTTCCCACTAGGCAAACTTTGGCCCGTGGCGATACGCTGTTATTCTTTGCCAACTCTTCCAAATGGGATAAAGAGAAGGGGCCTTTGGTTTGTTGTCCGGGTTCACTAAGCCAGTATTGCTGCATTAAATAGCCTAGGTTTTGTTTACTTAAGGGATGACTTTTACCAATGTCATGAAATTTAAGCAGACTAATCTATTTACAGCATAACCCATCCCTAGGTATGAATCTACCAAGAGTTGGTATTGTTAAATTTATAATCTTGGGCAAAATAACCTTCATGCGAAACGAATTGAATTTAATAGCCAACAGGCAGTTTGACCTTTTGGTGATTGGCGGGGG
>DBCB01000183.1:8595-12936 GCA_002303765.1 Planctomycetaceae bacterium UBA969 | reverse complement strand
ATTGGTCGAAAAAAAAGACTTTGCTTCTGGAACTTCGGGAATCTCTTCCAAGCTGGTTCATGGTGGCTTACGCTACCTCGAGCATGGTCAAATATCGTTGGTGTATGAATCCCTGCAAGAGCGTGGCAGATTATTGCGAAACGCACCGCATCTGGTTAAACCATTGCCCTTTTTGTTGCCTGTTTATGCAGATTCACGGGTTCCTGCCTGGAAATGGCGTGCAGGATTGAAACTATACGACTTGCTGGCGGGGTTCGCCAACATCGCCCCCAGCAAAACCATCGCCCCCTTTGACCTTCGAAAGCAAAATCTCCCGTGGGCTAAATTCCCACCGCTTTGCCTGCAATACTTTGATGCCCAAATGGATGATTCCAGACTTTGCATTGAAGTTATTGAAGAAGCCAGTCAAAATGGGGCAGCAGTTGCCAATCATCTTGAAGTAACTGCGTTGGATCTTTTTCCAGGCAGGCTTTCCAGAATTCAAATGCGTGATTGCCTGACTGGCGAGCAAATTGAATGCGAATCCAAAGTGGTACTGAATGCCACCGGGCCTTGGTCAGATCAAATCAGAAAACTTGCGGGCGAGACAGGCCCAGATCTTGTCAAACCTACCAAGGGCGTTCACATCATCATGAGTGATGTTGGCTTGAATGCTGCGATGCTGCTTTTGCACCCCAAAGATGGCAGAGTTTTCTTTATCATCCCTTGGCTTAACCGAACTCTCGTTGGCACAACAGATACAGAATGGGATGGCCAATTAGGCAAAGTCTCTGCAACTGCTGAGGATATCAATTACCTTGTGGAAGGATTCGCTCATTTCTTGAAACCTGCTGTAAAACCAGAAGTTATACAGTCTTTTGCAGGGTTGCGACCCTTGTTCAATGCCGAAGCCTCGCCTTCCTCCAGATCTAGAGAGTTTAAGTTGCATCTTGGCTCAAATGGCTTGTTTTCCGCAGTCGGAGGAAAATACACAACCTACCGAGCCATGGCGGAAGAAATCACGAACGCTCTATGTAAAAAATTAGGTAATCACAACCGTTGCACTACCATGAATGCCCTTCTTCCAGGTGGCTTTGCGATCAAACGAAAAGGATTTGAGGCCAATGGCACCAAAGAGTTAGGCTGGAAGTATGGCTTAAATACGATTGATGCAATGCATTTGCTGAATCGTTATGGCAAAAGAGCTGGCCTTGTTGCGCAATATTGTTTGGAAAACAAGATGTTAGCGGAAAGAATCGATCCTCAATTACCGGATCTAATGTGCGAGTTCGCGTTTCACAGGGATTTTGAAATGGCCCGTCTGCCTGATGATTTTCTTTACCAGCGCACTAGGTTGGGTTATCTGTTGGATGATGAAGCTTTAGAAAAGGTCCGCACTCGGGTTGCACCATTTTGCAATAATTACCAAAGCTAGGTTGCTATGTTAGCAATCATTATTTAGCCCCAAGCAGATTTCCAAGGATATTATCCTGAGGATAGCTATGGCCTAGATGCTGCCTAAAACCTTCTGCAGCCTGCACGCCTATTTCTTTCCCTTGATGGGCAGCGAAGTTGCGCATGGAAATCAGGTATTGATCCATGCCATGATGTTTTAAAAGCCAATCGCGCTGGCTCGCATGGGCAGCAAGCATTTGGGCTTTTGTTTCAATGGTTGAGGTGATATCTATCAGGAATTGAGGCACGACTTTATTTCCCATGGGGTCTACCCCTTCGATCGGGTCGCAATAATAAAGGTGCGGTATGTGAGGGATGGGCTTGATTGTAGGCGAGGCATCAAAGTTTGGGATAGGGGCACAAAAAGCAGCGGCCCGTACAATGGCGCTTGTTTGCTCGTGATCCATCATGTAGTCGGATGGGCTATGGGTAATAATAATCGAGGGATTCACTTCACGAATAAGACGGGTAACTTTTATGAGAGGCGCAGAAGAGTAAAAAACAAGCAGGTCTTTTTCTTCGATGCAATGATACTGGCCTTGGATTATTGAAGCAGCTATTGCTCCTTCTTTTTTTCGAATACCTGATATCTCTTCGGGGCCGAGCGTTGCAGATCCGCAATCCCCTGCGGTCATGGTTGCAATGTGTACCTTAAACCCTTTTTCCGTTACTAACCTTGCTAAGGTTCCTGCACACAAGAACTCAGCATCATCAGGGTGCGCAAGCACACAAAGTATTGTTTTATTCATGGCTTGTTTACCTAGCCTTAATTAGGGCTTGCTGGGAGGTAAGTCTTTTTTTTGTTCGATGTTTAACGGGGGTTCCGTACTGTTTGTGGCCTGAGGCTTCTTCGGTGTCAGGTTTTTTCGAGACATGAAGGTGCTGATTACATGGTCTTCAATCAAGGGTTTGCCTTGGTCATCTTTTTGATCAAATGGCCCAGGGATCAAATCCACATCTTGAAAAGGTCTGGGGGAAATAAGGGAAACAATTGGCAACCAAGTTGGAATCACACCAGGGTATAAACCCGTATGAGATAGAGCAATGCCTGCAAATTCAAGCTGCTGCAACCTTTGCAGAATTTGCTGCTTGATCAATTGCCCCTCTTCGCGATCGAAGAGGTTTAAGTAGCGGAACTGTACTTCGTAGGAGCTTTCTTGAGTGGAGGTATCCAGACCAAATTCAGTCAAAACGCGAAGATCTTTGTTCCCAACCCTTTTGGTCGTGAGAAGCACTTTCTCTTTCCAATCAGAGATGGATTCTTTTTTGCGATAGATTTCTAGAGCCGCCCTTGGGTTATCATGAAGCCTTTCGGTTTCTGCCTCGAAGAATTGTTTTCTACAGTTCATGGTCGCAGGCTGTGCTTCTGCTCGCGCACGAACATAATGATGCATGAAATTGCTCATATTCCTGTAGACTTCGAGTTCTTTAATGAACCACGCAGCTTGATATCGCTCTTTTTCCTCAGGCGACATTTTGTCTTCGCGCAAAGTGGGTGGTTGGTCATTTTCGCCTATGTTCGCAACTTTTCTGAATTCAGCAGCAAGCTTTCGCTTTACAGCTTCATCTTCCGCAGACTTGAACATCATATGGTTCTGTTCTGCATGATCTTGCCACATACGGGCTGCATCTTCCCACGCTTTAAGAGACCATTTATCACGGCCATTCCCAACAAGGGCAGGGGCCCCATCACTAAAATTATCGCCTTCGAACCAGCCATAGATTCTCCAGCCTGAATCATCAAACCAGCCTTCCTGCTGCAATCTTTCGCCTATATAGCTTTGCGCCCTAGCAGGGTAATTTCTGAAAATAAGCGTCGCAATGTTCTTTGGCTTGCGTTGCAGGTTTCTATCCACCACAGGTTGGGTGGAGCCGGGCAACACATCTGCTGGAGGTATTGGCTCTTGAGAATAAGAATACCAAGCACGCGCATCTGCATAAGCATCGAAATCATCACCTAGGCGCGATTCATGGGTTAATTCGCCAGGCAAAAATTCTACTTGGGGTTTCTCAACACGCCTTGGGGCTGGCAGCACTGGGAACCTTTGTTCCACTGGTTTTAACTTGTCTTTCTTGGCTTCCCAAGCATTAGGCGGTGCAGGCGGGGTATCTTCAAATAAAGATGGTACTACTTGGTTATCAGATAGAAACCCGATTACCGCATCGACTGATTCGCATGAAAATTGCCTTGCTTGTTCAAACTTTGTTTCTTTGCGGATACCATCACGCAACCTGCGAACCAACTGCGGGTGATCCTTACAGAAATTATCGAATTCGCGCATTGCCTTTTCGATACGGCCCTTCATCGTCTGATTGGTGGGGTTTTCTGCAAGATAGGATGCGAATTCTGCCCATCGCAATTCCTTGCCCTCATCGGTGAATACTCTGAATCGGGAAGGGTCGCGCTCGCTGGGTGGGATGCAGCTTAGCTGAAATATTGATCTTAAAGTGTTGGTTTCATCGCTTTGACAAATCTTGTGCTGATTGTAAAAACCAATGTTGAACCGCAGATCGGGGTGATGCCTGTTTTGCTTTTCACCTTCTGCAAGCAGTTCGATACCCCGAGTAATATAAAAGTACTTGTCTTTGATTCGGTCCGATTCCACCGAGACGTTATAAGCAAGATTCCAGCTTTGAAATAACCATGGTGTTATGAAGTAAGGTTGCAATTTGGTTAACGAACGAACCAATAATTCGAGTTCATTCCATTGATTCTTCTTTTGTTTATCAATTGCAGAAATCCAAAGCGCACAGGTTGCAAGGCCCCTGGAACCGGTGAGCGTCAGGCGAATTACAGAACCAGATAGTTCTACATCGCCTCGATTGATTTCCCGGATTGCAAGTTTGCTAGCTTGGGCATCAATGTTGTAATGGCGCCAAAACCAGGCGAAAGTAAACAATACAATG
>DBCB01000183.1:1382-8588 GCA_002303765.1 Planctomycetaceae bacterium UBA969 | reverse complement strand
AGACCGATGTAAATGAACTTACGATCTCTTGCCTGTTTTTGAAAAGGACTTGCCATGCTACACCTCTAACCTGAAAGAAGAAACAGGGTATCAATTAAAATCAAGAAGAAGCGATTTCACGCCATCTCAGCAGGAAATAAGCCAGTATTGCCCACGGAGCTAAATAACCAACCAAAATAAGAGCGTTTAATATTATTTGAGTTCCTGAGATATCGAAACCTTCTGCAACAAATACCGTGAAATCCAGTCTCTCAACATCTGGAATTATATCCAGCAACCTGCGAATTATCCAGCGGAAGAAAACATCACTGGTCGTGGCTATTTGGTTTGCAGTCGTTTGTTCTAATGGCGCAGCCATGTTCTCTCTTCTTACCAACCTGAAGAGCGCTTCAACAGGGCCACCACCAGGGTTTACCCCCATTGCAACTTGCTGAATAAACTCTTGCACTAATCCACCCATGTATAAAATCAAGGTGAAAAGCAAACTGATAACTCCAGTTAAATAAGTGCTAAGGCAAACTGAAATTCCAGTAACCAAGCACATGCGCAACCAAAGACCCATCGAACCCTTGAAGAAGTTCAGCGAGAACCAAAGTTTTTCATTGGTGGAGTCTGGGTCATCTGCACGGAAGTATAAGTCGTATTTTGCCATGCCTATGTATTGAGTCGGGTCTAGGCAGATCACTTTTACTTTGATGGGCTCAATTGCTCTGTTCGAACTACGAAGTTCGGTGGCCCTATTACTATCGTCAGTGTTTGCGTTTTTAAATAACCCGGAAGGGATATCTAAGGAAAGAGTTTGGTAATCGAAAATTGGCTTACTGGGGTAAACAAAATAGCCATACTTTTCAGCGAGTTCATTTTCGATCTGGGCATCGGATTTGCCGTTACGGTTTAGCAGTGCCTGCCTTTTTTCTCGTTCATAAATTTTGTCATCACCTTCTCGATAGCGCCAAGTTTGGAAGGTGAAAGAGCAGGCAACGCCCCGGTTTTCACGGCCCTTGGTTGTACGATAAATGTCGAAGGTGAATTCTGCACGAACCTTTTCTCGGTCTGAAAGATTTGTTGGGGGAAAAGGGAAAGTCCAAACTGCAGTTGCGGTGCCTTTTCCGCCCATGCCAGGCCCAGCGATATAACTGCGATATTCCCACTCACGCCCTACATTGTCGCCTTTTTTGTCGTTTTCTGTGTTTAAAAAACTTAGATCACCATATAGCGGTACTCGAGCTTTTAAACTTTCTGAAGCAGCAGCAGGGTCGATCCCTCTAATCACATAAAGCAGACTTGTTGCAGTCATTACAAATAAAATCACGGTCATTAATGCGGTGAAACCTAAGAACCTGCCAACAACGATTTCAAACCTTTCAACAGGCTTGGTGACAATCGTGTGGATGGTTTGGCTTTTAATATCTGCGGGTATACTGAAGGCTGCAAGTAATGAAGAGGTTAATAAAAACAAAGGAGACATCGCCCAGTAAACAACCTGTACATAACTTCGAACCTGATCCTCTGGTTTGTAGGGGATGAACCAGCTTGCAAAAAGAAAAATAAGCAACAGTGCAGCAAAGGCGTAAACAACTTTTCTGCGTAGTGCCTCTTGGAAGCTTAATTTGGCCAAGCCGAATATGCGCCTTAGGCTAAATCTAGGTAGGTTGCAAATAAAAGGCAGCAAGATTGCAGCAAGACAAAGAGAGCTAGCAAGGAGCTGAAAGTTTTCGAGGAACTTTGCGTTTTGCATCGCCTCATATTTGTTTGCATTAGTAAATCGTAATCCGATGGTAATTACAAACAGAATCAAGCCAGAGCCTGCCAGCGCACTAAATAATATCTTCTTCCAAGCTGGTACCCTATTTTTATCGACCGCAGAGGTTCGTAGCCAGCCAAATATCAGCCATAACACCAGGCCTAGGCAGGCAAATCCACCCACACTTTGTACCCATTGCAAGATACCTGAGGGAACATCTACCCAGGATAAAGGGTCTCGCTCAACGAACAATGTTGCAAATATAAAGGAATCCATGTTTCAAAAGCTCCGGCTTTTCCTTTTGCTATACCCAAGCGAAATGTTGAGGTTATTTTGTTTTGACATCAGAAGGTAAAAACCTTCTGCCAGGATGAGCTTTGCTCTCTTCCACAATATGAAGGAAATAATCTTCCAGGGTGGTGGTCGGATGCCCAAGGGAATCCAGCTTTCCACCATGACGAGTCAGAACTTCGGTAAGTTCATTGCGTAATGTGTCATTAATTTGCAAGCCGCTCGCTCTAAGCTCAAGCCTGTTAACATCTTGCAAGAGCTCTTTTACATTACCATAAGCTTGCAATTCGCCTAAATTTAGAATGGCAATTCGATCGCAAATATCTTGTACATCTTCCAATCGATGGCTACACATGATGACTGTTTTGCCTTGATCGCGAAGTTCGACGATCAGGTTTTTCATCCAGCGGGCGCCTAGGGGGTCCAAACCGGAGGTCGGTTCATCCAAGATCACAAGATCTGGGTCGTTGATCATTGCCTGAGCTAGGCCAATTCGTTGCCTCATCCCTTTTGAATATTCTTTGAGGATGCGTTTGCGGTTCGATGTCAAACCAACCCGTTCGATCCATTCTTTTGAACGATCGTTTCTGGTCTTGGCATCCATGTTGAATAATCTGCCATAAAAATCTAATGTCTCTTCGGCATTAAGGAAGCGGTACAGGTAGGATTCTTCGGGCAGATAACCAATGCGTTCGTTTTTTGTAACATCGGCTGCGGGGTTGCCAAACACAAACGCTTCGCCATCGGTTGGAAAGAGCAAACCCAAAAGTAGCTTGATTGTGGTGGTTTTTCCAGAGCCGTTTGGCCCCAGCAAACCGAATATTTCACCTTTTTTGATTTCGAGGTTTAAAGCACGCAGAGCAGTATGCTTTTGGCGGCCCCAAAAATCGCGGTACACTTTTGTAAGCTTGCGGGTTTCTACGATTACTTCACCAGACATGAACACCTCTATTGCACTTGTTTCCTGAAAAATTTTAAACAGATACGACTTTCAAGCAAATAGATCTGTCAAAATTTCTCAATATACCCAAACACAGATTGATTGAGTGCCTACATTATTTTGAAGTCTATAAATCCTTCATCCTTGTCAACTTGTAAATTATCCTAATGTTACCAACGACCGAGATCAAGTAATAAGGAAAGTATCTTCTAAAGAAATGATATTTTACTTGTAAATGCACAAACGGTGTGAAGATTTGGAGAGTATTGCATTTTGATAATTACATGCAAAACCTCTGGTTTTTAAGCTTGAATTTAACGTGTGTAATTAGCTGTAAGGGATCCATTTTCCTTTAATGCTCAGTATTTCGTTTGGCTTGAACCCAGCCTTGTACTCGAGCGACTGGCACCCCTTAACATAATATCCCATGTAAACATGAGGCACCCCTCTTCTCTGTGCCTCATTTATCAAGGTCATTACATTCCATATTCCCAACCCATGCGAATAAAGGTTTGGGTCGTGAAAAAAATAAATCGCAGATAAACCACATTTTAATGCATCCACATACCCCACACCGCAAAGTTTCCCGTTTTCACGATACATCCATTGCTCTACCGGAAAGGGGTTGTCGAGAAACGAACTATCGAAAGAAAACTCGTCCCGATCTTCTTTGATGGGCCAATCTCTTGAAAATGATCTTTCCGTATGAAATCTGTCATAAAGATCCATGATCTCATCGGAGAGGAAGGGATCTTTGATTTCTAAGGTGATGCGACCTTGATTTGCTTTGAAATTCCGGGACTGACTTCGGTTTGGCTTAAAATCTTTTACTGGAATTCTTAACGATTTACACTCATTGCAATTTTCGCATCTGGGCCTGAATACTTGCCTGCCAAAGTGCCTCCATCCTGCCAACAATCGTTGTTCGTATTCCGCACTCGACATTTCTATTATTAGATCGCATTCGGTTATGCTTTCTTTGTCTGCTAAGTAATGGCAGGTATCAGGTGGGGTTATAATATTTAACGATATTTGCATCTTGGCCTTCCATGGAAAGCAGTACTCGGTTTTAAATACTATTGCCTTGAACCTCAATCATTTCAAGGCAATAGTATTCATTTAGCAACCTCGAAGGTTTGCGCTTGAAAGGTTGCAAAATGGTTGGAATGGGTTTAATTTTATAATTTAAAGGATCTTTTTTATGGCTTATCAGCATGAAGGATTATGCAAGCTCGCGGAATATTGTGGAATTGAAAAAGGTTATTATGATGCAGGTGGGAAGTGGGTTCAGTCTTCTAATGAAGCATTTATCGCTATATTAAACCAGTTGGATATACCTATAAATCATCCGGATGAATCTCCACATTTTTTGCATTCAAAGTCGCTCGCAGAATCCTCCAAACCACTTGAACCCGTAAGTGTTTCCTGGTTTTCAGCAGAGCAGGGGTATGCAGAAATCCCTTTGCTGCTTCCCAAAGATACATTTCAAGGCGTTTGCAAAGCTCGTTTAAATCTTGAAAATGGCACACAGATAACTTGGGAATTCTCGACATTTGAATTGATTGTATCTTCAACGAAGTCCGTTTTTGGTAACGAGTTTGTTACTTTCCAAATTGAAGTCCCACAAAAAATACCTTTGGGATGCCATCTTTTTAATCTTGAAGGCCCCTTTGGCAACTTTCAATCCGCTCTTTTGGCTGCCCCTAAGAAGGCCCATGGCGCAACTTTCGAGCGCCAACAAAGAAATTGGGGCATTTTTCTTCCCTTATATGCTGCAAAATCTGATCGGAACTTAGGTGCAGGCGACTTTACTGACCTTGAAAACCTCATCGAGTGGACGGCTAAGCAGGGGGGAAAAGTCGTTGGCACTCTTCCTTTGCTTTCTGCTTTTCTTGATGAACCTTGTGAAATTAGCCCTTATTCGCCTGCAAGTAGGTTGTTTTGGAATGAATTTTATCTGGATGTCGAAAGAATTGCAGAATTCGAATATTCGCCTGATGCTAGGAAGCTGTTCCAATCCCCAGAGTATCAGCGCGAAGCAAAAAGTTTACGGGATCTGGATCTGGTCGATTATCCAAGGGTCATGAAGCTTAAAAGACGAATTTTGGAATTACTTGTTCTAGATTTTCTGCAAACTGCCAATCCTGTACGAAAAGCAGCGTTGGATGCGTATATCGCCAAAAGACCCGAAGTCTTGGACTTTGCGCTTTTTCGTGCCAATGTCGAAAAATTCAAAACATCTTGGCATTCTTGGCCCTCGGATTTAAATGCAGGCGCCTTAAACGATAACGATGTCGACCCTTTGGTTCGGTATTATCACATCCTTTCTCAGTGGTGGGCCGAAGAGCAGATTAATAATGTTTCTGAGAAGGCTTTGCAATTCGGCGCCAAGGGGCTTTACTTGGATTTACCCTTAGGAGTGAATGCTGATAGTTACGATGTGTTTCGGCACCGGGAACTTTTCGCAATGGGCGCTTCAGGCGGGGCACCCCCAGATAGCTTCTTTACCTTGGGGCAAGACTGGGGTTTCCCACCCCTTAGGCCAGATAAACTTTTAGACAACAAATTAACTTACCTGCGAAGTTGCCTTACCCACCATATGAAGCATTGTTCTATGCTTAGGGTGGACCACGTGATGGGGCTACACAGGCTTTATTGGGTGCCTAAAGGGCTGGGAGCTAAGAATGGTGCCTATGTTCGTTACAATTCAGAAGCCATGTATGCTGTATTTAATTTGGAATCCCATAAACACAAGGCACTAATCATTGGGGAGGATCTGGGAACAGTACCCCCTGCGGTTCGCCCGATGATGAAAAATCATGGTTGGCATCGGCTTTGTGTAGGGCAGTTCGAGATAAACCCAAAAGAGGGCAGGGTGCTTAATGAAACTCCCGAAGGGGCGGTTGCCAGTATAAATACTCACGATTTACCCACTTTCGCCTCTTATTGGTTAGGTAAAGATATTGAAGAAAGGGTGGAAATGGGACTTTTAACAGAAGAAGAGGCACAACAGGAACAAACTGCACGAAAAATTATGCGTGAAACCGTATTAAAGGGGATTGGTGCAGAAAACCACGAGGAAATTACTGCGTTAGAGCAGGAAAAACAGATGGAAACGGTATTAGGTAGCATCTTCGATGAATTAACACAAAGCAATGCAGGGACAGTACTTGTGAATTTAGAAGACGCTTGGTTTTGCAGGGAACCGCAGAATGTACCCGGAACTTGGAAGGAGAAACCCAACTGGATGCATAAATCGAGGTTCAGGGATGCGGAATTAGACGGTATTCCGTATTTAATGAAGATCCTGGGAAAAATAAATCGAGCGAGAAATAGCTGATTTTAAGGGGTTTTTTGAACCTTAGCAAAAATTTTCTTGAGCTCCCCTTGTCTTAGAGCTCCACACCCCTAAAAATCATTATGTGTACTGGATGAATGTTACGACAGTCAAACAGTAAACGACACAGAGCTTCCAATGGGAGCTTTTTCGGTCTTTGACAATTAGGCAGCGGTAAGAAGTTGCATCGCAAGATCAAACAACAAATTAGAGTAATCTAAGTCGAGTTGTTGAAAGTGAACTTTGCGAGAGCCTTTAGAATAGAGAGAACTTAAGGATCGTTACATTTGATTAATATTTTCTTAGCGGGAAGTATTAATCGTAATCTGGAAGTCGATTTTTGTTTTTTTTCAATTTGTGGAAACATGAAGAGGAGAAGATGGGATCGATGCGTCCAAATTACTAAGGGCATGTGGGGGATGTCTTGGCACCAAAAGACGATGAAGGGCGCGGAAAACTGCGATAATCCCGGTGGAGCTGTTAAACAAGCGTTGAGACCGGGGTACCTGAATGAGCTTACACTGAATACATAGGTGTATGCGGCAAACTCGGAGAACTGAAACATCTCAGTACCCGAAGGAAAAGAAAGAAAAATCGATTCCGTAAGTAGCGGCGAGCGAAAGCGGAACAGCCTAAACCAACTGGAATTTCTAGTTGGGGTTGTAGGATCAGACTTAAGACTGAGTATACCTAACCAAAGCGTCTGGAATGTCGCACCATAGACGGTGAAAGTCCCGTAGGTAAAAGGTAGAGACAGTTTGTTTGACACCTGAGTAGGGCCGGCCACGTGGAATCCGGTCTGAATCTGCGGGGACCATCCCGCAAGGCTAAATACTCTTTGGTGACCGATAGCGAACAAGTAGCGCGAGCGAAAGATGAAAAGAACTTTGAAAA
>DBCB01000183.1:0-1200 GCA_002303765.1 Planctomycetaceae bacterium UBA969 | reverse complement strand
AGTCTGAATAGGGCGAATGAGTTGGTGGCGGTAGACGCGAAACCACGTGATCTACGCATGGGCAGGATGAAGTGAGGGTAACACCTCATGGAGGTCCGAACTCACTAGTGTTGAAAAACTAGGGGATGACCTGTGCGGAGGATTGAAAGTATCATCAAACGTGGAGATAGCTCGTTCTCTCCGAAATAACTTTAGGGTTAACGTCGTGACAGATGACATTGGGGGTAGAGCGACTGAATGCGCTGGGGGGCCTACCAGGCTACCCCTCGCAACCAAACTCCGAATACCAATGTACCTTATCACGGCAGCTAGACGGCGGGGGATAAGCTTCGTCGTCGAGAGGGGAACAACCCAGACCGCCCGCTAAGGTCCCTAAATCATGCTCAGTGCGAAAGGAAGTTGGATTCCTGAGACAGCCAGGATGTTGGCTTAGAAGCAGCCATCATTTAAAAAGTGCGTAATAGCTTACTGGTCGAGGAGTCCTGCGCCGATAATGAACGGGACTAAGCATGATACCGAAGCGGCGGGTATAGTAATATACGGTAGGAGAGCGTAGCACACTAGATTGAAGGGGTACGGACAACGAGCCCTGGACGAAGTGCTAGTGATCATGCCGGAACGAGTAACGATAAAACAGGTGAGAATCCTGTTCGCCGAAAACCTAAGGTTTCCTGGGGAAGGTAAATCCGCCCAGGGTTAGTCGGAACCTAAGATGAGGCCGAAAGGCGTAGTCGATGGACGGCAGGTTAATATTCCTGCACCGATTTTGTAGACAAACTGAGTGACGCTGGCAAGGAAAAGATCGGCCTGTTAGATTAGGCCGTCCCGAAAGGGCGAGGGCGTTTACGATCCCGAAGTCTTCGAATTGACAGACAAGAAAAACCTCAGCGCGGACGAAACAAAACGCCCGTACTAAAACCGACACAGGTAGGTGAGATGAATATTCTAAGGCGCTCGAGAGAACGCTCGTGAAGGAACTCGGCAACATAACCCCGTAACTTCGGGATAAGGGGTGCCCTCCTCCGGGAGGGCCGCAGTGAAAGGGGTCTAGCGACTGTTTACTAAAAACACAGGTCTCTGCGAAATCGTAAGATGATGTATAGAGACTGACGCCTGCCCGGTGTCGGCAAGTTAAGGAAGAGGGTTAGCCGTAAGGTGAAGCTCGCAACCGAAGCTCCGATAAACGGCGGCCGTAACTAT
>DBCB01000278.1 GCA_002303765.1 Planctomycetaceae bacterium UBA969 | reverse complement strand
AAACTTTACCCATTACTCTGAAAACCTTTCCCCTAATGATTTGGTACTTCAACTAAACGAATACCTCGGTTGTTTTTCTTCGGTGATCATTAGAAACGAAGGCACGGTTGATAAATACATTGGTGATGCAGTGATGGCGTATTGGAATGCCCCGCGCGATTGTGATGACTATGCATTTAAAGCTTGCAAAGCTGCAATTCAGGGCCTACAAAAGCTAGCTTTTTTACAACAGAAATGGTCTCGACTTAATAAGCCTATATTCAAAGCAAGAGTTGGTATTAATACGGGAAATGTGGTGCTTGGGAATATTGGTACAGAACAACATCTAAGCTACACGGTTATTGGAGATAACGTAAATCTTGCAAGTCGTCTGGAAGGATTGAACAAGGTTTATGATACAACGATCATGATGTCAGATGTTACTTTAAAAGGTTGTGGTGACAGATTGGTTACTCGCCCAATTGATCTGGTAGGCGTGAAGGGTAAAGATAAGAAAATCATGGTACATGAACTTTTAGGTATAGCAGGAGAAACATCAGAAAGCACGATTAATTTTTGCCTAGAATTTAAAACTGCTTTTGCTTCTTATGTCAAAAAAGACTGGTCTGTTGGGTTGAGTTTATTCCAAAAGTTAGCCAGTGAAAATCCTGATGATAAATTGTCTCGTATTTATATGGATCGGTGCAGGGAGTATCAGAAGAATCCCCCTGATGCTTCATGGGATGGCGGTAACCAATTCCATGAGAAATAAAATCTAGGTGCTTATAACCTAGGTGCTGTTGGTTTTACAGGTGGAAGGTAGTTATACGCTCCCTTTACTTTTAGCTTTCGTTGGAAAACGCTGTTGCCACATGTTGCAAAAAGGGTGTCAAAGTTTTCCCCACCAAGGCAGAGGTTTGAAACTTTGCCATTAGGTGAGGGGATGATGCAAATTACTCTTCCTGCTTGATCGCAAATTTGGATACCCATTTTGGTGGCAACATAAAGCCTGCCATCGCGATCCACCTTCAAGCCATCCGCCCCACTGTCATCTGCGGTATCGGGAACATGGATGTGATAATATTTCTGTTTGTAGGCAAGGGATCCATCAGTTTGCACTTGGTAACTGTAAACCCAATGAGACCTGCTATCCGCAACATAAAGAAGTGTTTGATCAGGAGAAAGAGTGATGCCGTTGGAAAACTTCAATCCGGTATCAACAACTTTCTTTTCGCCCTTGGGGTTGATGAACCAGATTTTGCTGGGCTCCTTGCCATCCCAACCTGGGTTGGTTACATATACACCACCATCATGTCGAACGACAAGATCGTTGCCCCGGAAACCATCTGCAAAAACAGTGGACTTGCCTGTTTCATTGTAAGCTAGGATTTGTTCGGTGCCGCCTGCAACTGCATATAACTTTCCATCAGGTCCGAAGTTTTGACCATCGCCTCTCTTCGAATCTTCAATAAAGAGCGTCACTTTCCCATCTAGGCTGATTTTGTAAGTTTTTCCATTAGGAACATCGTTAAAGAATACTTCCCCCTTTTTGTTTGCTGCGGGCCCTTCGGTGGATTTGAAGCCATCTTTGACGAGTTTCCATTCTTCTCCTGGGATCAGGATTTCTTTAAGTTGGGAAGATCCCAAGCCTGATTTGATCTTGGCAGGGTAATCTTTCCAGAGCCATTTCATGGCATCGGGGAAGAGTTCGGTTGCATGTTTGCCGTTGTGGCCACCATCCCCCCAGGCGTGATTTACTTCGTAGCCTGCAAAAGTTAGGGCGCGCTGCATGGTTTGGTTAGCCATCCACCAGTCGCCCCCAAAACTGTTGTTATCGTTTGAGCCATCTTCTAGAAAAACGCGCAGTGCTTTGGGTTCCATCTTGCGGATGAGCGTGGGGTAGATATCGCCACCTCGCAATCCGACATAGGTGCCGATTGCGCTGAAGACTCTGGAAAAAGCATCGGGTCGTTCCCAAGCAGCGGTGAAGGCACAGATTGCGCCTGAAGAAGAGCCTGCGATGCAACGATCGTTACCATCCTTAGAAAGGATAATGGCTCTGCCATCGGTAGCTTTTTGTTTTTCGACATTAGGCAAAAGTTCTTCAAGAAGGAAGCGGGCATAATTATCACCTAGTCCATCGTATTCAAAACTGCGGTTGAAACGGTCGAGGGAATTTGGGTTGGTGGCTTTTACTTTTCCTGGGGTTACGAAGACACCAATAGTTACGGGCATTTGTTTTTCATGAATGAGTTTGTCGAAAACTGCGGGTGCGTTGTATTGCACGCCATCCTGATTGATGTAAACGCAAGCGGGTTTAGAGGAATCGTATTGTTTGGGGATATAGACGGAGTAATTACGGGAAGTACCGGGGAAGATTTTACTATTGTCGAAGGAGAAATTTAGCACTTCGCCTTTGGGAATGGAAATGGATTTTCCTGTATCTTGTGCATTGGTGAATGCGAGAGCAAAGATGGAAAAGAAAATTGAAAGACCCAAGCTTCTTGTAATTAGCATGTCCTGATCCTGTACATGGAAAGTTATCAAATCAAAAAGCATTATAAAGGGAACTAGATCAAACAGATATCAATAAAGTTAGTGTTGATTTGATTAATTTTGATTGCCAGAGACTTACTCTGATTGCAATTAAAGTTCATTTAATTTATTATTCACTTTAGAAGATAAGCTAGTGTTGTTAATTAAGAGTTTTATTGAATGAAGTCTAATGAATTTTACACATTCTGGCGGGAAGCAGTTTTAATTAAGGGTTCTGTAACCCCAATTGTCATATTCAATGTTTTTGTTTTTGGATTAATAGCGGCGATCATATGTGCTGTTGATCATTACATTGAAGATGTTTTCCAAGTGAACCTAGGGCTGGAGGTGGGTCCGCATGAAATAGCGGGTGCTGCCCTTGGCTTGTTGTTAATTTTGCGCACCAATGCAGGCTACGATCGCTGGTGGGAGGGAAGAACCTTATGGGGAGGGATTGTAAATCAAAGTCGAAATCTAGCTTTAGAATCGTTGGCTTATGGCCCTAAAGATGAAGTATGGTGCACGGAGTTGGTAACCTGGGTTAAGGCTTTTCCGTATGCAGCAAAATCATCATTGCGATCGGAAAAAGAATTGGGAAAGTTCGAACAGTTGTTGGGAAAAAGTGAGGCGGAAAAGGTTGTTAATTCAAGTCACATGCCTTTTTATGTTTTATTAAAAATAGCGGGATTACTTCGTTCAGCGTTAGATAAAGGTATTCTTAATCCATTTACATTTGCCCAGATGGAAAGAGAAAGATCGCTGCTGATGGATCATGTTGGGGCTTGTGAGCGAATTTTAAAGACCCCGCTGCCTTTGGTATATTCTGTTAAAATCCGCAGGTTCGTTGCAATATTTCTTGTCACTCTGCCTTTTGCCTTGCTTCACCAGATGGAAACAGACTGGCTTATACCTCTGGTAATTATGTTGGTGAGTTATCCTCTGGTTTCCTTGGATCAAATCGGGATAGAGTTGCAAAACCCTTTTTATAAATCTAGTTTGAATCATCTTCCTTTAGATGAAATCGCAGAAAGCATTGAAAAAACACTCCAAGAAATGCTTGAATCCTCTTACAAGACCGAATTCAAATAACAAAGGCCCTGAGAAATTTCCCAGAGCCTTGATCAATGGTTTTTACATTCACTACGCAAGTTGAACTTTACCATGGTTATCGCAATGACCATTGTGGGGATGGTGAAGGTGACCATCGACAAGGTAATCGACATGGTCGCCATGGGGCACAGCTTGGTGTCCGCAATCGGGGCCGTGTTTGTGTGCTGCATCGTGAGCATTACATGAATGACCGGTGGTGCAGTTTGCAGGGTTGTTGGCATCTACGGGTAAAGTATGTTCTTCAACTTTTGATCCATCCATATGGTGCATGTGGCCATCGTGAAGATAATCAACATGGCCTTGGTGGACGATGCCTTGGTGCCCGCAATTTGCGCCATGGGTGTGGGAAGAATGATTTTCGTTGCAATTGGCCATGATAAAGCTCCTAAAAGTTAGATTGGTTCATGGGAATCGGATGTTTCCAATTCGGTTGCATGAGCCAAAGCATTTCGTAACAAGGAAGAAACATGATTATCGGCAAGGGAGTAGAAAAGGTGTTTACCTTCTCTTCGCCTGACCAACAGGCCCTCAGCCCTGAGGACTTTAAGACGCTGGGAAATGCTAGAAAGTTTATCTGAGAGGGTTTCAGCGATGTCGCCTACACAGCTTTCTCCTTGATCCAACAAGGCAAGAAGTTTAAGCCTTGAAGGTTCGCCCATGGCTCGAAATAGAGTGGCAGCACGTTCAATATTTTGCTGTAAAGGCAAAGATATTGGCCGTTTAGCATGATCCAAATGCGAGCAAACAGGTTTGGTAGACAAAGGAAACTCCAGAGAACAATCAAACACTTCATCAATCATTGTAATGTTGTATCGAAAAAAATCAAGATGTTTCTTTAATCAAACATTGAGTCATGTCTGAAAAGTTGCTTCCTAAAAGCTTTTTTACCGCCTAGGACACCTTATAAAACAAATTGGCTGCATCCTTGCGGTAAAAGCATAAAGCATTCCTAGCGCCAAGGAGGCTAAGGAATCATAAATGAAGCGTATAGAACCAAGGGAATCTGAGGAAATATAAGACATATTAGCAATCATTTTCATTATTTTTTTAAATAAATAACAACAATGATAATAAGAGAAATGGCAATTATGGTACTAGCACCTACCACATAATAAACCCAGGGTGGGGTGCCAGATTTTGGGCGATTAAGCCCTTTTAAAATTCTGGTAGGTTCTGATGTGGGAATAGATACTGGGTCGGCCGGCTGGGTTTTAGAGTTCGGCGTTGAGTTCGGCTTGGTCAGTTGGACTGCTAAATCTCTAAATTCTGGGAAAATCTTCATCTCTTCAAACGGGCCTTCTAGACTTTTAGCCAATGTGTACTTGAATGGGTCTTCTAAAATTCCATCCTTAAAGCTTCTTCGAATAGCCTTGGCCGTTCCCTTTACTACATGCTGTTTGCCTTGGTCATCGTTATAAGCCATGAACCAAATTGGCTCTGAAGGTTGTTTAACATTTGTTTTTTCTAATGCTGGGGTAGTAACTGCTGATTTTCGGGTGCTCTTCCCAACTAGATCTTCGACAAATTCCCTGCAGCTTGAAGGGCGGATATCAGGGTCACTATCCATGGCTCTACGAATTGCCCAGTCGGTTCGTTCTGAAATGCGGGGGTTTAGCTCTCGGGGGGTGGGTAGGTCGTTTTGTACCTTTTTCATCCAAGTTTCTAGCGGATTGACCGATTTATAAGGCAGTTCCCCTGTCAACATCGTGTAAAGGGTGGCACCCAAGCTGTAAATATCGCATCGGATATCTGCATTCTTTGCATCCCGGAATTGTTCAGGTGCCATGAAGTTTGGCGTTCCAAGCCCCCTTCCCGACCGAGTCAGATTTAGATCTCCCACCAGTATTTCCTTGACCAAGCCTAAATCTGTCAACTTGGCTATCCCGTTTTTTCCTACAAGAATGTTGTCTGGCTTCACATCCCGATGGATAAGCTTATCTTTATGCACCTGATTTAGTGCCTTGGCGACTTGGGCAATGATTTTTATCCCTTCCAATTCTTCAAATTTTCCTTGCCTGTTAATTATAACCCCCAACGATTCGCCATTCACAAATTCCAGTACGAGAAAAGGCAGGTCGTTATCGGTGCCAAATTCGAGTGCTCGTACTAGATTGGGGTGATTAAATTTGCTAGCAACCCGGTATTCTTGTTCGAACCTCTTTAATAACACAGGGTTATGAACATAATTGGGCGACATCACTTTGATCGCAACCACTGATTTATCCTTGGTGCTGCGTGCCATATAGATCGAACCCATGCCACCTTCTGCTATTTTTTTTAGCAGTTCGTATTGGCCGACCTTTCCCAAGGGTTGGATATATCCTTGGGGTTTGGTTGCATCAGGGGATTGCGGTGGTTCTTTCATAGGGTCATCTTATCTTAGATTAAATAACTAGCGTATTAAGAACAAAATCTTCACGAATTCTTTAAATAGGGAGTGGGCTTAAGGAAAGGTTGCATTCGCTAAATCCATATCGATCGGTTTAATACATACAGCTTCGCTCAAATATCATGCATATTTTATTGGCCTAACGCCCTGTTATGGGGAAAGATATAATTAAGAGAAAGGTTCTCTAGTGCAATCCATCCTATGGAACAAGAGACAGGTTATTCGATGTCCCTACTTGGAAAAATCTTTGCGCTGTTAAACACTCTGCTGGCCTTTGGCTTGGGAGTTATCCTAGTTCAAGATTTGGGCGTTCGCAAGAACTGGACTTATCTGGTATTCAGGCAAGATATTGTTCTAAATGGCTTGCCCTTTGATGATGATGAAACCACCAAAACAAATATAAACATCAAATCTAATCTCGATGGCCTTGAGAATGGCGCGTTAAGTGCGATTTTTAAGGATGCTGGCGGGCCTCTGAAATTAGATAACAGGGTTGTTTTAACCCAGGTTGATGAAGTTAAGCGCATGCACAAGAAGTTTGATGATAAAGAAAAAGAAATCGAAGGTAGTGATAAGAAGGCCCGGTTTCTTGCCAAGTTACTGATGGAAAATGCCATTACTTATGTTGACAGGCGCAAGTACGATGATTTGATCAACAAAGCCGACCCAAAGACTCTTGCTGATGAATACACTTCGCTTCGTGAAAGTGTGGATAATTTATTCTTATCATCAGAACCTCGCGAAAAAAACAGGCTCCCACAACAAGCTCATATTATCAGCAAATTTGAATCCCGGACTGCAATCGCTGCGTTGTTACTTTCCCTGTACCAAGTTGTGGATGAGGGCTCTGAAGACTCGTTGCGTAGATTGGTAGTAGTGGTTGGACCGGATTACGCTTCTAAGGCATTGGATGGGCATGCGGTGGTGCTGACTCGCGCCTTCGATCATCTGGAGGCTCATCTTACTAGGGAAGAGGCGATATTCGTTACGGAACATCGGGAAATTATTATCGAGATGGACCGTAGGGCAAAGCGTGCCAAGCAAATCGAAGGATTCAAGTTGGAGTATGATGAGCGTATAAAAACTCAAAAGGCACTACTAGTCAAAGAAAAGTTGTTGCTTGCAAAGATGGAAAAAGAGCTGGAAGACCAAAGGGATCAAACTAGTAATTTGGTTAGTAATTTTCACGTGATCAGTGAGCGGTTGTTTTCGGTGCATAAAAAATTGCAGGGCTATAGGGTGGGTAATGAGGTGAAGGAAAAGAATCTTCGTGCGGTAGAAGCGAACCACTAGACC
>DBCB01000296.1:5121-14701 GCA_002303765.1 Planctomycetaceae bacterium UBA969 | reverse complement strand
AGAATATGCTGAACTTTATTGGGTTGAACAGCGCTACTGATTCGAAATTCAATAGGTCTAGCCCAGCGATTAGTAACAAGATAAGCGCCAAAAAAACCATTGGCATCCTGATTAATCGTAAGGAAACCATAATGAATGGAATGTTGGGGGTTGAGCAGATCCTTCGTCACAGTCACCCTAAGCCTCTCATCAAATGTTGCAATTCATTACAGGTGAATAGTTTCCCCTGTATATTAATGAAGTTCGGATGAACTCGGTTGGAACTTGAATAGTATGAAAACAGCCGTGAAAAATAAATAAATGTTAGGATTAATGCAGATTGAATCGATCTATTCATTAAAGTTGGTTGATTCTTGGACTGGAATTAAACGATTAATCCACCTAAATTGACTACATAAGAATTTGAAGCTTTTCCTGAAGTAGGGATTAAGCTCTTTGAATAAGTAGTTAGGTTTCTTTTTTACTAACCGGAATACAAATAATGGCAAATGAAAACGAGACAGTTGCAGATGAAGCCCCAGCAGGCGGTCGATCCGCTGTTGAAATCATTAAGGAAAATAGCAGGTCGCTGCGCGGTACGCTCAGCCTTGAGCTAGCCGGTGCTGATGATCATTTTTCTGATGATTCGAAACAATTGTTAAAGTTTCATGGTTCCTACCAGCAAGAAGATAGGGACGCCCGCAAAAATCGTAGATCCGATGGCCTAGGCAAGCATTACATGTTCATGGTGCGTGGCAGAATCCCAGGCGGGAAAATGACCGCTAAGCAATACATTGCTCTTGATCAATTAGCAGAATCACACGCCAATGGCACTATCCGCCTTACCAGTAGGCAGAGCATTCAGTTTCATGGGATTCTTAAAAATAATCTCAAAGGCGTGATTGCTGGCATTAATGAATGCATGCTTTCCACTTTGTCTGCTTGTGGGGATGTTAACCGTAATGTGATGGCTTGCCCCGTACCGATGAAAAATGACAAGGTGCATCAATCGCTTCAGGATGATGCTTATGCAATTGCGATGCATTTGGCGCCTAAATCTACTGCATACCATGAAATCTGGCTCAATGGTAAATCCTTGAGTGAAACAGCAACGGAAGATTTTGAACCCATTTATGGCAAGTTGTATCTCCCTAGAAAGTTTAAGACTGGGCTGACAGCCCCTCATGATAATTGCATTGATGTGTTCAGTCAGGATCTTGGTTTTGTTGCAGATATCAAAAATGGTGAAGTGGTTGGGTATGATGTTTTGGTTGGTGGTGGCATGGGAAAGACCCATGGTAAAGCTACTACTTTCCCGCATTTATCGATTCCTATTTGTTATGTGCCTCGGGAGGATGTGCTTAAAGGTGCTGAAGCCGTGATTACTCTTTACCGAGATCATGGCAACAGGGCTGATCGTAAAAGGGCTCGCATTAAGTATCTGGTTGCAGATTGGGGTGTTGAGAAGTTCCGTGAAGTTTTGAAGGGCTATCTTACCAAGCCATTGGTGTTGCCAAAAAACATCCAGATCACGGGATATGAAACCCATCTTGGCTGGCATGCACAGGGCGATGGGAAATTCTTTTATGGTGTAAGCGTTGAGAGTGGTCGTATCAAGGATGAAGGCGATTTTAAATTGCGCACCGCTTTACGAACGATCATCACCAAGTTTGATACTGAAGTACGACTGACTGCAATTCAGGATATTTTGATTTGTGATCTGCCTGAAAGTGCCAAGCAGGAGATCGAAGCTATTTTGACCAGCCATGGGGTTAAGAAGCCACAGGATCTTTCGAATATCCAGAAGTATAGCCTTGCCTGCCCAGCGATTCCAACTTGTGGGTTGGCGATCTCTGAATCAGAAAGGGCATTGCCCGGGGTTATCGATGAGATGGAAGTAGTTCTTAACGAACTAGATTTGGCGAATGAGATTATTAATATTCGAATGACAGGCTGCCCGAATGGTTGTGTCCGTCCTTATCAAAGTGAAATAGGTTTTGTGGGTCGAAGTGGTGAAAAGTACATGGTCTTTGTTGGTGGTCATGTGAATGGAACCCGTCTGAATTTCATGTTGAAGGATTTGGTATTGAAGTCGGATATCGTTCCGATGTTTCGTCATCTTTTTGTTGATTTCAAAGGTAAAAGAGCACAGGGCGAAACCTTTGGAGATTACTGTAATCGATTGGGCAAGGATTATTTGTTAACGCTTCTCCCTGCCAAGGCATCCTAAGAACGCGAGAACTGCAATGAAAGTTTTAGTAGTAGGCAAAGGCGGGCGTGAACATGCCTTGGCCTGGAAGTTATCGCTTTCCCCGCGTGCAAAGGCAATCTTTTGTGCGCCAGGTAATCCTGGTACCGCAGCATTTGCAACCAATGTTTCAATTGCATCGGATGATATTAAAGGCTTGGTAGAATTCGCCAAGGCCGAGAAGATTGGCCTGACAGTGGTGGGCCCAGAAGATTCATTGGCACTTGGAATTGTAGATGCATTTAAAAAAGAAGGGCTGCCCATTTTTGGCCCTTCGAAATTAGCTGCCACTTTGGAATCTAGCAAGGCCTTCGCTAAAACTGTTATGCATGATGCCAATGTGCCTACTGCAGACTTCAAGATTTGCGATCACCCTGATCAGGCGAAAACTTGGATTTCAACCCGCAGGTATCCTCTGGTAGTAAAAGCCGATGGCTTGGCAGCAGGTAAGGGCGTGATTGTTTGCTCCACTCAGGATGAAGCTCTTAAAGCTGTTGAGCGCATCATGGTGAAAGAAGAGTTTGGCAGAACCGCTGGTCGCCAAATTGTTTTGGAAAAACGCATGGTTGGCCAAGAGCTTAGCGTGCTTGCCATTGTTTCAGGCAGAACCATCATCCCGCTTGAGCCCTGCCAAGATCATAAGGCTATTTTTGATAATGACCTCGGGCCTAATACTGGTGGGATGGGTGCATATTGCCCTGCGCCTTTGGGCACGAAGGAAATACTCGATCAGATTGATACGGAAGTTTTGGTTCCGACTGTGCATGCGATGAAGCGAAGAAGAATGCCATTTCATGGAATTCTTTATGCAGGGATCATGGTTACAGGGCAGGGCGCAAGGGTGCTCGAATTTAATTGCAGAATGGGTGATCCCGAAACCCAGCCCCTGATGATGCGCTTGCAAACCGATCTATTGGATCTACTTGAAGCTGCAGTTGAAAATAGACTTGATGAGTTTGAAGGTAAGATTGCTTGGGATCCCAGACCCGCAGTTTGCGTGGTTCTTGCTGCAAAGGGTTATCCTGGGGCTGTTGATAAGAATCATACGATTACTGGGCTTCACGAAGCTGCAAAGCTGAAGGATGTTCAAATCTTTCATGGCGCAACCAGGTTTGATTCAAGAAATATTGTTACCGATGGTGGTCGGGTGTTGAGCGTTACAGCCTTGGGTGATGATATGATTGCTGCGAGGGCCAAAGCTTACGAAGCAGTGAACTTGATTAAATTTAGTGGTATGCAATATCGAACGGATATAGGTTTGAAGGCCCTTGCCCCATTACCTTTCCCTATTAAAGAAATTACTCCCGAAGTTGCGGAAGACCTAGTTGTCGAGCCCGAAGCTTGATTAACAAACTAAGCTTCTTCTGGAAATCCTAGCGCATTCATCATAAGCCCATGCACATTAGTCATGGGCATTTTTCCCAAAGGTGGGGCAGGGCCATCTCCTGCCAATAGAGCACAATCCTCATCGTTATCGCAAACCAAGCCATGGCTGCCTTTCACTAAAGAGTGATCCAATGGGATGACATCCATCAGGGTTCGGAACCCAAGTTTTTTGCCCAAGAGTTTTCTGATCACTTTAAGTTTGGGGAAAAGTAACTTGGGGTCGAAGAACAATTCGCAAGGGTCGTAGCCTGGTTTTCGATGGATATCCACGGTGCGGGCGAAATCTGGAGCCCTGCTTTCATCAAGCCAGTAATGGTAAGCAAACCATTTGTTGTTTTCTGAGAGTGCAACAAGTTCGCCTGAACGAGGATGCGCCAAGCCCATGCTTTTCTTTCCTTCCTCATCGAGAATTATTTTGATGCCCGGTGTTTCTTCAAGAGTTGCTTTGACTTTCGGAATATCGCCGGGGTTTTTGATGTAGATGTGGGCCAGTTGGTGATCACAAACAGCAAACGCCCTGCTGGCAAAAAAATCGATGGTCTCGCCAAAGGGCCCGTCTCTGCATACAAGAAAGCCATGCTTCCTGAGAATCTTGTTGGGCTCTATCGCACTTTGCACATTGCAATGCCCGTATTCGCTTACGATCCAAACTCGGGCACCTTTAGCCTTCGCAGCATCTAAAATCGGTTCGCAAGCCTGATCTAATTCTCTTGTTAATTTTGGCATATCTGAACCTGTGGGCCCAAAGCGTTGCGGGTCGTAATCAAGGTGTGGCAGGTAGGCCAGGGTTAGATTGGGAGTTTCATGCGTAATGATTTCAGCAGTTGCCTGTGCTATCCAACGTGTGCAGGGCAACCCTGCCATCGGCCCCCAGAATGATGGGAAGGGGAAGGCTCCCAGCTTTTTTTCTAATCCTGTGGTTAGTTCTTGTGATGATCCTGATATGCCGAAGGCTTTATTGCCATCGGCGCCATAATAGGGCTTGGGAGTAACGCTGATATCGACATCAGCGCCTTGGTTAAACCACCAGAACATTTTAGCGCATTTGAAGGACGAACCTTGTGCTTGAGCAAGTCGCGAGGCAGTTTTGTAGATGGGTTCGGCTTGAATAAGATGGTTAGATTGTTGCCAAAATCGAACTTCTGCAGTATCGCGAAAAAGCCAGCCATTCCCAACTATTCCGTGGACAGAGGGCTCTTTTCCGGTAAGGATGGTCGCCTGACAGGTTGCAGTGACTGCTGGGAGCGATTCTTTTAAAGGGCGCATCCAGCCATTTAATGCAAGTTGTTGCAGTTTTGGTGCGAATTTTAGCAGTTTTGGGGTAAGACCAACAGCATTGATCAGGATTAGTGGTTGGGGGTTTTTCATAAAAGCCTTTTTTTCTGTAACTCTGATATTGGTTTTATACCCAATCTTTTCTTATAATTTCGACACCGTGACGGAACATGATTGTTTAACAAAATGAGGAAGATTGTGAACCAGAATTATCTATTTACCAGTGAATCCGTTTCTATGGGGCATCCCGACAAGGTTGCCGACCAAATCAGTGATACCATTTTGGACTTCTGCTTGCAGCATGATCCCAAGAGTAGAGTAGCATGCGAAACCCTTGTTACAACAGATTATGTTTGTGTAGCGGGTGAAATAACCACGACGGCACCACTTACCAGAACGGTTGTGGATAAGCTTGTAAGAGGCATTATTCGAGAAATCGGCTATGTAGATCCAACGATTGGCTTTGCAGCAGATACCTGCCAGATTGAATGCAAGTTGC
The DNA here is from genome assembly GCA_002303765.1 of Planctomycetaceae bacterium UBA969. Classification (GTDB taxonomy): domain Bacteria; phylum Planctomycetota; class Planctomycetia; order Gemmatales; family Gemmataceae; genus UBA969. The sequence continues at coordinate 9,314 of DBCB01000296.1, read as the reverse complement.
ATTCGCAATCGCCTGATATCTCGGTTGGTGTGGATGGTGGCGGCGCGGGCGATCAAGGGATGATGTTTGGTTTTGCTTGTGAAGAAACCAAATCCTTAATGCCTTTGCCTATCTTTTTGGCCCATCGCTTGGTTGAGAATCATGCAAAGTTAAGGGCAAGCGGCAAACTTGCTTTTGTTCGCCCTGATGCCAAGAGTCAGGTAACCATCGAATATAAACCAGATGGCACACCAAATCGAATTCATACGATTGTGCTATCCACCCAGCATGACGAGAGTGTTGTTGAGATTAAAAAGAAGAAGAAAGTCTTCTCTGATAAAGCACGTGAAGAAATTCTTAATACTTTGATCATCCCAACCTTGAAGGCCGAACGACCTGATTTGGTCGATGCCAAAACTAAGTTTCACTTTGTCCCAGTTGGTGAGTCGGGCAAAAAATATCCAAGTGATGTTATTTTGGTTCATATCAACCCGACTGGCATCTTCCTTGAAGGTGGCCCTCACGGTGATTGCGGCCTTACTGGAAGAAAAATTATTGTAGATACCTACGGCGGCATGGGTCGTCATGGCGGCGGTGCATTCAGCGGTAAGGATCCAACAAAGGTTGATCGCTCTGCAGCTTATATGTGCCGTTATATTGCCAAAAACATTGTTAAAGCAGGCCTAGCATCGAAGTGCGAAGTTCAGCTTTCTTATGCGATTGGTTACCCTGATCCGATCAATATCTGGGTCAGCACCTTTGGTACTGCAAAGCATGGCTTAACCGATGATAAGATTGCTGCTCTTATCAGTAAGACTTTCCTTTTAACACCTAAGGGGATTATTGAAACCCTGAATTTGCGCAGGCCGATTTACAAAGAATCAGCACGAAATGGCCACTTTGGTCGTGAGCTTGCAAACTTCACTTGGGAAAAAACCGATAAGGCAGCAGCTTTGCGTTCTGCTGCAGGGTTGAAGTAAGCTTAAAAGAGTTTGCTAAATTAAGGGCTTGCGTTGTGAGGCATTTGCTTCCAACGCAGGCTTTTTTTCTTTGGTAGTAGAACAAGACCCGCACCCACCACCACTGCTGCAAGTTCCGCAGCCGCCTTCCTTCGAACCACAATTACCCGACCCGCAGGATCCCGCATCTTCTACGGGTGATTCGTCATCATCATCTTGATGTGGTTGAGTAATGTTTTCGACATAGATATGCAGGTCGAAATCATTGGATAGCTTTGAGATCAAATCGCGAACATCGGTTTTTGGGCTTGTTGCGAGATGAAGGACAGCATGTTTGCCATCGAATAGTAATTCGGCATCAAGAATAGAAACGGGCAAAGCTAAGTTAAGGGCGATACTTTTAGCGGCTTCAATGATGAGAGATGATTTTGCATGGTTAAGTTGAACTTGCGAATCATCTTGGTCAGTGAGTGCACCATAAAGCTTTCCTACGGTAGTATTGGGTAGGAACTTGGCAATGATGGGTGTAGAGGGAGAAAGAATTTCGCCCGTTTCTTTACCCCTGTGGGTTTCAATGATTACGAGATCGCCTTTGAGAAGTTGCAGAGGTTTCTGGGCGTGAAACCTGCCGAATTCTCCTGCTTTACCGTAGCGAACTAAATACTCAGAGCAAAAGGCATTCATGATTATTCTTGGGTTAAACCGAGGAATTCATGCATGTATTTGTCGTACTCTGCTTGTCCGCGTTCAGAACTTAGATCGAGCCTAAGTTCATTGATAACCTTGATGCTGTAATTTTTAACCCATTCGCTCCAGCAATCGGCACAGATGGCTTCAAAGATTCTTTTGCCAAGGTCATCGTTTAAAGGTGGTGCGGGAAGTTTTCTGGCCCTTGAACCAACCATGCAACCAGGTCGGGTGCACTGCATGTTGCCCATTGCATCGCCTGCGCCAGTGCTGATTGGTGCAACAGATTTTTTTGATTCAGGAACAGGTTCGCCCAATTCTTTAAGCATGCGAGCCATTTCATCCCGGGGCATGTTGTCGCCTCGTTCATCAGCAATTGTGAACCCTTTTTGCAGAGTGGTGACAGCCTCAGCTTTTTTATCGAGGGAAAGAAGTGAGTTTCCCAGAAGTTGGAATACTTTGGAAAATTGTGGGCTAAGGATTAAGGTTCGGTTGAAAGACGCAACTGCTTCTTCAAACTGTTTATTTTCCATGTAGAGTTGGCCCAAACGATAATGGCCCAGTTCGTTATCTGGATCATCGTTGGCCATCTTCTGAAATTGCGCAATACGGTTCTCTAAATCTGACATTATTAAAAGCTCCAATGAATATTCAAAATACAAACAATAAGAGAAGGCCAAAGGACCTTCCCCTATTATTGTAAAGAACTATTTGCAAAGAGAATAACTATTTAGGCTCGAGAACAAGAAATGGTGTTTCTTGCTTGATGGTGGTTTTGGTTCTGGTCAGGTTATCGGTAACAGAAACTTGGATGGTAAACCTGCCTGGCCTGTTTGGTCGAATGGGTACGGAGATGGGAAAAATATCTTTAAATTCTTCGGGAATATCTTTTGCTTCGCCGCTAAAAGGTTTTGATAAGGTTGGTACTCCTGCCTCATCAAGGATGCGAACGGTAAAAGAGAGATTGGGTTTTCTGGTTTGAGCATCTGCTTCAAAACCTGTTACGCAAAATCGAAGAATAAATTCCTGCCCAGGTACGCCTACGGGAGGGGCTGGAAAATTGTTTTCATAAGTCATATGCCACAAAACAAACCCTAAAGATTTAGGCAATACCTCGAATGATTGAGTTAGCATGGCTGTTCTTTTATCGGTTAAGTCTGTCAGGATTAACTTGTAAGTGTAAGTTCCAGCAGGCATTTCCAAGCTTATCGGTACAGCCGCATATGCAGGCAATCGGGAACCCCCCAAAGGATTAAAAGCTGGAGTCTCTTTGGGTGCAGTTTTTATTATGCTTTTACCATCTTTGTTGAAGAGTTCACCAGCAAGGCTGTAAAACGCCTGACCTATTGCATCAATCTTCAACCCATTGATATCAAACGCCAGTATAAAGTTATCGCCTGGATGATATTTCTTCGAATCGGGCCTGTTGGCACCATATATTCCCATGGGCGCACGAATATTTAAAAACTCGAGAGGCGCAACCGCTTGTTGGCCCGTTGTCATAAAAGCTATTACTGCGATAGACTGCCACATGCCTGTCACCTCATGGTCACGAAAGATAAATTCTTAGCATATTGTGTTCTTTTGGTGCAAAACTTAGCTAGATCAGTTTTTGATTAGATAAAAACAATTTTGAAAATTATTTCAACATAACTTGTCAAGACCCATAGTTCGGTGTTATGAATGATATATCTGCGTTGATGAATTCATTTCATTAGCGGAGACGGATCGCGCTAGCGTGGTGCGATTTACAGAAGTCCCGAGTCAGGGCAACTGGGTTTAGCCCGGATTAGGGAAAGTTCTATTGAAAGGGAGGTGTTCGTAATGTGTAAAAAGATCCAGGTAAGGCTGCTTTAAGGCGGCTGACGGGCTGTCCGTCAAAGCAGCCTTGATACGATAAGACCCCGGAAGATCTATTCCGGGGTCTTTGGTTTTTATAGTAAGCGTTTTTTATTATGCATCTGCCAAAGGCGATTCTTGATCATCTTGTTCAAGCAACAATCTTGTGATCATCTTGTTCAAGCAACAATCTTTTGATCATTTTTTCTTGATATGCAAGCGTGTAGGATCCACATTGCGGGCAAGGGCATGATTCCTGCCTTTGCTTTTCAAATATTGTATTGGATTTGGGAACATCCCAGCTCTTCCCACAATGCGAACAAAGAATAAGGCTTTTTGATATACCCATTTCACCACCATAAATAAATAACACCTTGAATCAATCGAGGTGCGTATATCTACTTTATCGGGATTGTACAACCCAATCTTGAGCCAATTAATCAAAGCGATGTAAAGGTGTTTGATTTGGGAAGATTAGGGTAATGAACTTTGTGCTGTTAGAAGTGCCCAGGGCTTCCTTCAACCTTGAACCCTTTGAACCCTTTGCAAAATTGAAATTGCCATACGCTTATGGGTTGACCATTCTCGTAATACCAAAATGAAGGCAATTCTTCGACACTTTCAAAAGCTTTTCTTGCCTTAGGTGAAACAATTCCAATCACCAGAAAATCTTTTCCAAGGAAAGCTTCAGGATGGTCGATGGGGTTTTGCCAAAGATCGTATTGGCTG
>DBCB01000296.1:0-5082 GCA_002303765.1 Planctomycetaceae bacterium UBA969 | reverse complement strand
AAGCCGATGGAATAGGCTTGCGGGTGGCCTGAGCAGTAAAATCCGACTTCTCCAGGTACATTCCAACTGCCTCCTGCAAGGACTGGTTCGCGACCGGTGGAAGAGGTAATGTCTGCGCGTAATTTGTCAATTTCCTTGGCGACAGAAACCCAACCACGGAGCCTGCAAGTAGGGTCAAATTTTCGAAGAGGGAAAGGGTTGGCCTTGGAAGGGTTTTCAGCGATAAGTAAAAAGAGGGGCCTGATCCATTCGCTTTGGTGCATAAAAAGGGAGATTGCAAGACCAAGAGCTATGAAGGTAGGGACAAAAAATTTGCAGCAGTTTAGTAGAAAGCGATTTTGTCCTGCCAGGATTTCTTGCATATGAAAAATAATAAGCACCAACCCTGAAAGATAAGCTGTAACGGGCCAGTTCATTTCTCCGCCCCCGGTTTTTGGACTGAACCCGAAAAAAACCAGGAAGGTGACAGCAGACATCCACCACAAATATTGCTTAACTGCATTTTCTTGCAACCAAGGTCTGAAATGCCACATGGCCCAAGCCCAGAGAATAAACCAGTAGCCTAGCAGTAGCCCGAATTGTTGCCCTAGATATGTAAGAGGGCCCATCCATTGGATTCTTGGCCCCTGATGCATTCCTGCGAGGGCGCTAACATGATGAAAAGAAACCCAGTTGTTTTGAATGTTCCAAATCAGGATGGGCAGCGAGAAAAAAGCTGCGGTGAATCCGAGCACCCATGGCCCCGGTTTAATGAAGTAAATTCGATATTGTGGCGTGAATAAGAAAAAGCATGCTAGCGACCCTATCCATAAAATCATTGTGTATTTTGCAAGAATCCCAAATCCAACAGCCGCCCCCGCAGCAAACCAAGCCCAACTTTTATCCTCAAATAATGCCATGTAACCAAACACCAGGGCCCATATCCAAGCGCAAGTGTAAGGCGCATCGATTGTAATCAGCGATGATGCTGCAGCAATGGGTGGCAGGGAAATTGCGATGATAACTGCAGCGAGTGAAACTCGTGCATTGGCGGTTGCTTTTAATGTAAGAACAAAAATACCCCAGATAAGTAGGGTGCCACATACCACTGCGGGAAACCTTACTGCGGGCATTTCAGATCCACAAAAAGCAATACTGAGTGGGCCAAAAACTTCACGGCCCATGCGGATAAGCCACGAAACCATGGGGCCTTTACTGTAGTAACTCCAATCCAGATGGCGCGACCAATCCCAATAGTGGGCTTCATCAGGGGCTAGGTTTAATGGGCAGAAGAATAGCAGGTAGATCAGATGTAGTAATCCTGAACCGAGGATCAGCGCGTAAGCGATCCATTTGATTCCGGCTTGATCGTCTTGTTTATCCTTAACCATGAGTTCTCAGCTATCTTGGACAAGTTTCAAATCAGTTCAATGGCTAAATATTTAGCCATGATTGTTTTTACGAAACCTGTTCGGGCAAGGTCAATACGGTTAAGTTTGTAAAGCACAATAAATAGCAGATTGAGCGAAACTGGGGTATTTGCTGTCGATTTAAAAAGTGGTCTGGTATGCGTTTGGCTCCTTTGGTAAAAATCGATTGTTAGTTACGATTGGTGTATTGTTAAAACTTGTTGACTTTGACTTTTTCGAGGCGATAAATCATGCGGAATCTTTTAGCCCTTGCAGCTTTTTGTGTTATCACATTTGCAACTGTCGGATATTTTCAAGGTTGGTATATGGTGAAAGCTGATATTACCTCAGATGGTAAACGCAACATTAACATTGATTTTAACACCAAAAAAATCACCTCGGATATTGGTAAGGGTACTGAATTTGTGCAAGAGAAAATAAAGACCATCGAAGAAAACGAAAAGAAGAATGTGAAGGCACCTGAATAATCAGGATCTGCTGCAAAGCGTTAAGCGTTTAAATAATTTATTAGTTTCTGGGCGCATGCCTCACCAAATGCTGGGTCGTTGATGTGTAAATCCATCTCGATATATTCCACATCCGGGCTCAACCATAATTTCAAGCTTTCCCTTAATGCCTGATTGGCTTGTGGCCACCAAAACGGCTGGCCCGAGGTGTCTAATGCCGAGATTCCACGAAGTGGAAAAATGATCGCAGTGGGTCCCTTCGCAGCATTCGCTTTCAGTGCGATTTCTTTACCCAGTAAATCATTTTCTTCGGGCGTAGTGCGCATGAGTGTGACATTTGAATTGTGAGCGTAAAGCCTTCGGCTACGAAATTTTTCGGGCACTGTATCCATGGGTCCAAAGTTTACCATATCCAATGCCCCCACAGAAATAACCTGGGGAATGCCCATAATCCCTGCCGCTGTAAGTCTTTCATTCCCCGCACTTAAAATCCCGCCCACTAATTCATCCGCAAGCTCGGTGGTGGTGATATCTAATACGCCTTTGATTAGGCCATCTCGAATGAAAGATTCCATGGTTAATCCGCCAGTACCTGTGGCGTGAAAAACCAAAACTTCCCTGCCTGATTGCTCAAGAATATTTCGGCCCAATTCAACGCAAGGTGTGGTGACGCCAAACATGGTTGCAGCGAGCAATGGTTTTTCTAAGGTGGAGCTGATAGCTGGTGCATTAAGCATACCTGCCATAGCATAAGCTGCATTTGAAAGAACTTTTGTACTGATGCGATTTAGGCCGCAGATATCAACCACGGAATGCATCATGGTAATATCTTTGACCCCTACATAAGGGCGCACTTGCCCGCTTGCCAAAGTGCTGACCATGATTTTTGGAATACCAAAGGGGAGGGCGCGCATTGCAGAAGTACCCAGAGTGGTACCTGCTGAGCCACCCATGCCAAGGACCCCGTGGATTTTGCCTTGATTGAAAAGATCCAGAGCAATCTTAGCCAAACCTTTAGCAGCAGCTTCAACAGCCTCGCCTCTGTTTTTTTCAAGTAGAACTTTTTTAAGGGTGGTTCCTGCAGCTAAATAAACATCTTCACGAGAAATGTCTGGAGCGAAAGAAGGGGGATTCAAAACCCCAGCATCTGCACAAATGCATTGAAATCCCTGCTTTTCAAGAAGAGATTTGAGAAAGGCAAACTCGGTGCCTTTGGTGTCGAAAGTTCCGGGTAGAAATACATTCATGCGCATACCTTTTCTGATGGTTCAGAGAAAGTATACGCATTTTAGTTTTGTATTTGGGCTGAAAAATTATAACAATTGAAGTTTATTAAACTTAATAGCGAATAATCGTATCAATGCTCATGCGGAAATCTTGAAGGAATTGGTTTCCTACGACCGCCCAATCTAGGCCAATGCCTGATTGCACTCTTTCAGACCATTTGTAACGAAGGCCAGGACCTAGAGTGACTACGCTTTTTCCGCCAATCGATTGACCACCAAAGTTTACGAGATCAACGCCATCAAAATTAAAAGAGCTTTCCCCACCCTTGGTGTAGATGAACCAGTTAAAATTCACCATGGGGTAAAAGCGGTGCCAGTTTAAAATATCGTAGTCGATTTGGGCGCTAAGATTTAAATAATTGGAGCGGGCGTCGTTGGTGGAAATGTTCCAGTTAAGAACGCTGAGAACATCAAAGCTACCATAGGAACTACGTCCAAAACTGTGAGCAGCAGAAACATAAGGCGTAAGCGAAAGATTACCCGTGTTTTGGAAGGCCCGCTGGGGCCCGCTGGGGATTTCAAAAGTGAGACCAGCGGCAGCGACAAGGTTGTTCTTTTCATCGCGCCAGAAAGTCCATTTAGGCCCAAGCCATAATTCTGAAAAACTGAGGTCGCCATTGAACCCACCTTGTTGATCAGTCGGGTTCAGTGAAATCCAGCCAAATTTGTTGATAACAAAGGAAATTCGCTCGGTGATTGCAACTCTTGCTTGGCCGCCCAGATAATTTACATTCCCGCCTTTTAGCGTATCATTGCTACCTGGAATTGTCTGGTACATATACATAGGCTTCACCTCGGTAAGAGCCCGGGGGTCTTCGAAGAGAAAAAGATTGGTGGTGGGGCTAGCGAAATTATCGAAGGCATGATCGCTTTCAAAAAGCTTCCTGCTGGTAGTACCGGAAAAAGGGCCATTGCCCATATACTCGCGTGCTGATTCCAGAAAATTCGGATTATTTGTTGCTGGACTATCCAATGGCATGCCCGTTGAACCAGGCACATAAGGAGAATTATTACCAAACCCTGAAGGAGGCTGTGGAGGATTACCAAACCCTGAAGAGGGAGGATTACCAAACCCTGTTGGTGGCCCATTGCTAGGGACTGCTGGTGGTACTCCGGGAGTTAATGCACCTGAAGGCACAGGGGACTGCTCAACGCCCTGTGTTAGAGTAATAGGGCTACTATTGGTTCTTACAGGGATAGAGATAGGCTGGCCTATTGCTGCAGCACCCCCGGCTGTTAGGGCTGGTCTGTTAGATCCATTCCATACCCCTTCCTGACTATAAACAGTACTCGAGGAAACGAAAATTCCCAAACATATTACAGCTTTTCTCAGGTGATCAAAATTACTCATATAAAGGTCTCCATTGAGCTGTATTTAAGATACAACCCACCATTCACTTGTTACTTGCTGATAATCCAAGGCTTCTGTCACATTTTTTAAAGCTCTTAATGCAATCTTCTGGATTACCCATTACTTGAACACACAATTTCAGATAAACTATCCCGAGTAGTCGTCCTCTTAACTTCTTCTTAAGGTTTGACAAGATGAAAAAGCTTCTAATTCTAAGACTTTTAATTCTGTTGGTAGTTGGGGCAAGTTTGGCAAACCTGGCTCGGGCCTGGTGGGTTAACGGGCATGCTACTCTTGTTGAAGCTGCAGCTTCTGCACTTCCCGATGATATGCCCGAATTCTTTCGCAAGGCAGGTAAAGCCCTTGGTCATTTCGTTGGCGACCCCGATCGTTGGAAAAATCCCAGTGCCAAATTTCTTCGTGCAGGTACCTCCGCAGATCATTTTCTCGATCTTGAAGATGTCGAAGGCAAAGACCTTCCCTCGGATAGGTATCAAGCGATTGAGTTGCTGCAATCTATAAAAAAACGACCCGAAAAAGTCGGTATGCTTCCCTATGCAATCATGGAAAACTACGAACGCCTTGCTTGT
>DBCB01000306.1 GCA_002303765.1 Planctomycetaceae bacterium UBA969 | reverse complement strand
GCACATTTTGTAAAACAAGGCGGGGCACTCGATCGCGAAGCTCGCAGCAGAGCCACCAGTATTTATCTGCCCGGCAAAGTCATCCCCATGTTTCCTGAAACCATTTCCAATCATCTCGCAAGCCTTCAGCAAGATAAAGTCAGGTATGTCCAAACCGTCATAGTTGATTTTGATCCTAAGGGGCGCAAGACCACGGTTACTTTTGAGCGTGGCGTTATCAAAGTCAAGAAACGCTTTCATTACGAACAAGTAATGGCATTCCTTGATAAGACTCCCGAAGCGCCCGAAGTTCCTGAAGATATTGGCGCAATGCTTGAACGCATGAAAACTCTCGCACTTATCCTGCGAGGCAGAAGATTCCGCAGAGGTGCTCTTGAACTCGATATGCCAGAGCCCAAACTGGAGTTCGATAAAGATGGCAGGGTTAGCGGCGCACATAACAGCGTCAACGATTTAAGCCATCAAATAATTGAAGAGTTCATGCTGACCGCAAATGAAGCTGTAGCAGAACATCTTCACAGCCTTGGGGTCAAGTTTTTACGCAGAATCCACCCAGACCCTGAACCCACCAAGCAAAAAGCTTTTGCTGCATTCATCCGTACTCTGGGTTACCAGATCGATAACGCTGAAGATCGTTTTACCTTGCAGCGTATTTTGGCTGAATCTTCCTCGAAACCCGAGAAGCATGCTGTTCATTACGCTATGCTTCGAAGCCTTAAACAAGCTGTTTATAGCGAAAAAGAAGAAGGACATTACGCACTTGCAAGCACTTGCTACTGCCATTTCACCTCGCCTATTCGCCGTTACCCCGACCTGACAGTTCATCGACAATTAACCCGATGGAAGCGAACAGGAAAAGCTTCCTACGATGAAACCGAACTGATGTTTTTAGGTGAACATTGCAGCGGCATGGAACGAAGGGCTGCGCTTGCAGAAAGAGATCTCGTTAAAGTTAAATTGCTCGAGTTCATGTCAAAGCAACTTGGCGAACACAAAATGGCCATCATCACAGGCGTAGCCGAGTATGGATTCTTTGCGCAGATTGTTGACCTTCCCGTTGAAGGCATGGTTCACATCACCACGCTTAACGATGATAATTACCTTTACGATGCAGAGAGCCATTCTCTTACAGGGTTAAAGTTTAAAAGGCGCTACAGGTTGGGTGATAAAATTGAAGTGGAGATCGCCAAGGTAGACATAGTAAAAAAACAAATGGATCTACGCCCTGTTATAGCGATGGAAGAGCAAAAAAAGAAACCTAATCGGAAGTAAAGTGTGCAATGCCTTTTCCTGACTACCCATGCCCCAAATGTAATTCATGGATAGATCCGCCTGCGGGTACTGTAAAAGGGCAGAAGTTTATTTGCCCCCGTTGCGAAGATACCATCATTTGGCAAGGCCCTGATATTGCTGTAGATGCACCTATTACTGCTTATAGTTACATTCAGAAGGATCTGCCCAAAAACAAATCGCGCACCGCACTAGCTGTGGTTTTGGTGATGGCTGCGATGGCAATAATGGGACTTGTATTTGCGCTCTCCACTCAAAAAGATCGAAGAAACAGAGACCTCGCAAAGGCAAACACCGACCCCAGACAATCTTACCTTCAATGGTTTGCAGGCGACTCCAGCCTTATCGCAGTTCTCGATTTGCAAAAGCTAAAAACATCCAAAGAACTTGCTGATCTATTGAACCTTGATGCTTTCTTGAAAAAAGATTCTCCAATCAGGAAAGCACTCGGGTTTGACTCTGAAGAAATTAAGCTCCTCGCACTTACCATGCCTGCAGATAGGCCACTGGCTTCTGCTTTGTTTCTTCAATCACTCAAGCCCATCAACATGGAAAAAGTGAACAGTAGACTTCAATCCACCCCTTCGGGTTACAGGATTGGCAGAGAAACTCTGCGATATCAGATTGATCTTTTCCCAATGCCGCCAAGCTATTCGAAAATCGATGACAACACGATGGCGTACACTATGCTTCCCGAAAGGTTTGAAGCGATTTCTGGTTTTCAGCGGGCTGGGTTGAATCATCTAAGTGGAAAACTTCGACCCTTGATCGCAGAAAGGATCCCTATCAATGCACCCATCTGGATTGTAGCCCAGGCGGGCAAATGGGATTTCAGTTCCCTGAAATTGTTTCTCCCTGCATTGCCTGAAATCAACAAACAAGATTTTATGGACGATATCGATGCACTTGCAGTATGGCTTGAACCAGGAGTCGAACCAGTACTCCGTTGCGAAATCATGGGAAACTCTGCAGATGTGGTCAAAAAGTTAGAAAAGCGTTTGGAAAGTCTGCCCTTTTTAGTTCAAAATGGCATTAAAAGTGCCAGCAGAGACAACTGGCTCACTCTGCAAGTCGTTATAAGTAAAGAACTTGCGAACAATATCAAAAAGATTGCAAATCCATGAGAAAACGGTTAGTTTGCCTATTCTTGGCCGTCTTTCTTTTGCTGGGATTTTTTCGCACAATCTATTTGCTGCACCTGCCTTATTGCACCCTGTTGTGCCTATAATAAAGCAGTCTCGTACGGAGGAAAGAGTGCAGGAAGAATTCCAAAAACTATATGCCGCTCATGGCAGGGCGGTTTGGGCAGTTGCTTATGCTAGAAGCATGAATGCTGAAACGGCTAACGATATCCTTCAGGAATCGTTTCTTCGCCTTTGGCGTGAAATGGTTAAAGGGTTGATTGTTAGGCAGATGAGGGCTTGGTTGATCCGAGTTGCAAGAAATCTTTCAGAAGATGTTGCAAGGGGTTCATTTCAGCGCAATGGGACATTTGGCCCCGAGATATTTGAAACGATAGGTTCTAAAACTGAGTCTCCCGACCTGCGTATGGAAACGCAGGAACTGCACCAACAACTTCGGGAAGGTTTGCAAGAAATTGCACCCCAAGACCGAGAGCTTCTAACGATGCGGTATGCCCTTGATTACGAGGTACCTGATATCGCAAAGGCATTGGAACTGCAGCCTTCTGCAGTGCATATGCGCTTAAGCAGGGCTCGTGTCAGACTTGCAGAAATTTTAAAATCCATGGGTGTTGAAGCACCCAAGTAAGTTGATTTTCCTCACAACAGTGATTGGCTTAAGATGCAACAGAACGAACAAGAATTTGAACAAGCACTGCGAGGATTTTTCCAGGCTCAATTGCCTACCCCCTTTCCAAAGGCCCCGAGGATACAGGGCGGCTTTAAGGCCCGCAATTTTTCCGGCCTCTCCGCTAGGGTTGCCTTGGCTGCCAGTATGCTTATCCTCTTTGGGCTCGGAATTATGTGGCCCAAAAACAATCAGACCGCTAGCAATATCAACTTCAAATCTGCACCTGCTTCCGCCTCCGATGACAAAAGACACAAGCTGCCTTTGATCAATTTAAAAGATGATACCAACCCCAACTTGCAACTCCCCCTAAAGTAAGCCTTCTCCTTTCTTCCATACTTCACCTGGTTTTAAACAAAGTTTATTTAGATTGCTGCTTTGATACTGGTTTGTAAAAATAAGGGCATGAACAAACTTCGCTCCCTTATATTTCTTGCATTCATTGCATTAGTAACTCTTGGAGATAATGCTGCCCGGTCGGAAATGCCTTTCAAAGTGCCTTTGCAAACTCGCAAAGAGTGGAACTTTGAAAAAGAAGGGGTTCAGTTCAGCAATAATTTTTCGGGTGCCCGGTTAAACAACTGCACCCATCTCCAAGATAATATCTATGTTGTAACCATCTCTCCTGAAAATTCTCCCATCAACCGCAGCCCTTGGTACGCCTTTAAAATCTCATCCTCTAAGAAACAAACGATTGAAGTTCGTTTCCTGCTTACCCACCCCGGAACTACAAGTAAGCCAATCATCAGCTTCGATGGGAAGGAATTTAAAGCTCTCGAGAGAAACAAATGGACTGCTGCAAACTCCGAGAAAAAAATCCCCGCAAGTGCGCTTCTAGAAGTTGGCTCCATTCCACTCTGGGTGTTTGCCCACCAACCCATCAGCCTTGATGATTTAGATTTATGGAGCAACACTCTTGCAAAATCACCTTCCACAAAAATCACCACTATTGGTAAATCCATGGAAGGCAGGCCCCTCAAACAACTTACCCTCGGGAACCCCGATGCTACCAATTTTATTTTCATCCTAGGCAGGCAACATCCTCCAGAAGTCACCGGCTCCGTCGGACTAATGAGCTTTGTCGATACCATTGCTTTAGATTCACCTCTCTCGAAAACCTTCAGGCATTCCTTTCAAACCATTGTTATTCCGGTGGTCAATCCTGATGGTGTTGAACATGGGCACTGGCGCTCTACACTAGGAGGAATTGACCCCAACCGGGATTACGGCCCTTTCACGCAGGTAGAAACTAGAGCGGTTCGAGATGCGCTTACCACGATTGCCAAACAGCCCAAAGCTAGGGTCTACCTATTTCTTGATTTTCATTCAACTTCTGAAGATATTTTTTACACTCAGCGGGATGAAGACCAGACCTTCCCACTTTTATTCACCAAGCGTTGGTTAAAAGGTATCCAAGAGCATTTTCCGAATTATGCTTTTAAACGGGATGCGGGGCATAACGAAAACCTTCCCACTTCTAAAACATGGTCTTATAAAACCTTTGGGTGTGCAGGAATTACTTACGAATTTGGTTACAACACCAGTTTTGAAAAGGTGAGAGCCATTGCATCTGGAGCCGCTGAAGAAATGATGAAAATCTTGGTTGTTGAAACAGCTTCACGCTAACCTATGGCTTCGTAGCACGCCTAGCCCTTACACTTTCTGCAAGAAGGTTTAACACCTTTTCAGAATCTTCCCAACCTATGCATGCATCAGTAATGCTCTGGCCATACACCAAAGGTTTACCTTCGATGAGATCTTGTTTGCCCTCTACAAGATGGGATTCAACCATAACCCCAATGATCCTGCGATCGCCCTTGGAAATCTGAGCACCAACATCGCCCGCAACTTCAATCTGTTTTTTATACTGCTTAGAACTATTGGAGTGGGATAAATCGATCATCAGCCTTTCTATAAGGCCTGCAGCTTTTAGGGCAGAGCAAGCAGCGCTGACGCTTTCCGCATCATAATTCGGAACCTTACCACCCCTGAGAATCACATGGCAATCTTCATTGCCCCCGGTTTCAACAATTGCGACCTGACCATTTTTATGAACCGAAAGAAAGTGATGTGGCTGAGCAGAAGCCATCAATGCATCGATCGCGATTTTTAAATTTCCATCAGTTCCATTTTTAAAACCAATGGGTGCAGATAATCCAGAGGCCAACTCGCGATGAACCTGCGATTCGGTAGTGCGTGCACCGATAGCGCCCCAAGTTATTAAATCGCCTATGTACTGCGGAGATATCGTATCGAGGAATTCTGAACCAGCAGGTACCCCTGCGTTATAGATTCTAAGAAGCAGATCCCGAGCCATCCTTAAACCTTCGTTGATGCGGAAGGTTCCATCCAGATAAGGATCATTTATCAAACCCTTCCAACCGACCGTGGTACGGGGCTTTTCAAAATACACCCGCATGACAATTTCGAGATCGTTGGCGTGCTTCTTTCGGGCAAGTGCCAATTTGGATGCGTACTCTGTTGCAGCGTGTGGGTCATGAATCGAACAGGGCCCAATCACCACCAAAAGCTTATCCGATTTTCCCCGAAGAATATCCTTCACTGCTTTACGAGTTTCTGCAATCAACTTTTCGACAGGCGTTCCTTGAACAGGAAAAAACCGGATCAAATTCTCGGGAGAAGGCAACGGGATTACATTGCGAATGCGCTCATCATCCGTTTGGGAAGTTTTATCGTTCGGAACACTGGCGAAAATGTTAGTTTGTGTCATGGCATACTCTAGTATCAAAATATGACATTAGTTTAGCATTTATCTGCCAGACAAAAAGGGGCATCTTTGTCAGATTTCATTCGTAATATCTGTATTGGTGACGATTATTCGGTTTGATAAGCAATCAAAACACCTTACTTTTGCATAAATCAGGCATTTTATGCAGCTAAACGTATGCTTCGTTGTTTAGCATCATAAATATTTGATTGTGCCCCTATTCCCGGTTATAGTGCATTTCTTCTAAAACTTCAGGAGGTTTTACCATGATTAACAGACGTACCTTTGGCAAAATAGCATTTGCCTCTATTTCTACAGCCCTTATTGCCAACAATTCTTCCTTTGCTATTGAACCAGTAAAACGAACTGGAAAATCACTGATCAAGCTTAGCTTAGCGGCGTACAGCTTTAGAAAATATCTGGAATTTAAAGGCACGAACAAGCCCACCATGACTTTGGAACAATTTGCAGAGTATGCCTCGGAACAAGGATTAGGCGCAATTGAGCCCACCTCTTATTATTTCCCCGATACCTCCAAAGAATTCTTCCCAAAATACAAAGCCTTTTGTACGAAGCTTGGGCTGGATATCAGCGGTAGCGCAGTAGGCAATAATTTCTGCATCCCAGATGCTGCCAAGTTAAAAGAACAGATGAACTCGGTTAACGAATGGGTTGAGCGATGTAGTATTTTAGGTTGCAAAACCATCCGAATTTTCGCAGGCACCATTGCTAAGGGTGATACCGAAGAAAAAGCTAAAGAGCGTTGCATCAATGCCATCGGGCAGGCTTGTGATTATGCAGCCAAGTTTGGTGTTATTTTAGCGCTTGAAAATCATGGCGGCATCACTGCAAGTGTCGAACAAATTCTTTCGATTGTGAAATCCATCAATCACCCTTATTTCGGGGTAAACCTAGACACCGGAAATTTTCACACTGCAGATCCTTATGGCGACTTGGCCAAGCTTGCTCCTTATGCAGTAACGGTTCAGGTAAAAACAGAAATCCAAAAAGCCGGCCAAAAGAAAGAAGATGCAGACCTCAAGAAACTTGTAGAGATGCTTAAAGCGGTGAATTACAGAGGTTACATGGCTTTGGAATATGAAGCAAATGAAGAGCCCAAAATCGGCGTCCCTAAAGCTCTCGAAGAATTAAAAAAATTGATCAGCTAACAATTCCTATCGGATGAAATGAAAAAAAAGAGGCGCATGCAAATAGTACGCACCTCTCTTCTTTTATTTATATCGCTCTCGAATTAACCAATCACCCAATGATGATCGCAACCCTGATACGAAATTAATTCATCAGCCTTAAACCACAACGCAAGTTCTTGGTTGGCATTATCGACACTGTCGCTGCCATGAACCAAGTTGTTTTGCACGCTGATGGAATAATCGCCACGAATGGTTCCAGGAGGTGATTTCGCCCCATCGGTAAGCCCCATTAAGTTGCGAACTACAGCAACCGCATTGGGTCCTTGAAGAGCCAAGGCAACGGTAGGGCCACCGGTAAGGAATTGAATCAAGGATGGGAAGAAAGGCCTTGCACGATGAGCATCGTAATGCTTTTCAGCAAGTTCTTTGCTAGCGTGAACAAGTTTCATTCCAACGATTTGCAAACCTTTAAGTTCGAATCGTGCGACTAAAGATCCGATAAGCCTGCGTTGAACAGCATCGGGTTTTAAAAGTACAAGCGTGCGTTCCATGGTTTTCTTTCACTTTCAAAAGTAAACGGATTAAGACATACCTAATGAAATACTAGGGAATTAAAGCCAAAAAGCGAGGTTTTACCAGCTAAAGTTATTACTCGGAAGGGGGATTTCCATCCGCACGAGCAGCCATGGTCAACAGCGCTTTTAAGCTAACTGATTCCGACATGAATCGCACGGAACCATCACCCATACATATATTTGCACCACCCGAATGAAAACTATAAACTTCGCCCTGGTTGGCACAATTCACCCTGCAAGCAGTGGGCACATCGGCAGCAACAGCCAAAGTTGCACCCGCAGCATTTGAACCATCGATTGCAATATCATTACCAGAATGAGCCCAAGCGCCATTCATATAGGGCGAGGCACCGCCTGCTAATGGATTGGCTAATTTTCCTAATCTCCAGTCTTGAGGTCTTGCAGATGCCTCCGCAATCATGATGGTATTGCTCAAACCATCGGTCACTGAAAGAAGTCTGGTGAATTGATTGGAAGCAAGTACACCTTTGATTGCATCCGAACTAACCCCTGGATCCGTTAACCCCATGGTAGTCCAGATAATGGCCCGGTTATTCGAGCGGTTTACCGCCATGTAATCAGCAGTTGGTAATGTCCAACCGGCACCATAAGTAGTTTGTTCCGCAGCAGAAAGAGATGAAGTTGAAAAACTATGTTCGAAGGGCGTGGAAGGACATTCAAATGTAGGAATTCTCGTACCCGAAGCGGAGCGGTTTATCGCAGCATACCAATCCTGAGTAAGATCATAGCCACCGCCGGCTTGCTTAAGCACATTTCCCTGCTCAATATAAGGAAGAATAATTGAGAGAAAGCAATGCTTTGCATAATGAGCAGCAAGGGTTCCTGTCGTTCCGCTTTTTTGAAATTCTTTTAAACTAGCCATGTCTGCTGCCGCTGGACTTTGCACACTTGAAGGAGGCAAACCGCCTCTTACACCTTCCAGATTATGGCAAGCCAAGCCCAGATTCTTTAAATTGTTTTGACACTTCATCCGTGCAGCGGCTTCTCGCACCTTCTGCACAGCGGGCAACAACAAACCAATAAGAATTGCAATAATGGCAATCACCACTAACAATTCAATTAAGGTGAAACCTTTGCGGGTTATCTTAAACATGTTTAGTGTCCTACTATTAATAAAAGTAAGAATAATTAAGCGAACAATATTATTGCTAGACTTACAAAACTAAATCAACAAACAAATTGTGAAAGTATAGTTAAGATTATAAAATTAGAGAATTAGCACTTTTTTAAAGCATGGAGTCGAGAAATGCTTGATTACTCGTCATTTTTGATAACTTCTTGATAAGTACATCCATCGCTTCTACAGGACCCATGGTTACCAACATCCGTCGAAGCAAATGCACCTTTTTCAAAACTTCAGGCGACAGCAGCTTTTCTTCTTTTCGGGTACCCGACTGACAAATATCCATTGCGGGAAAAATCCGCCTGTCTGCAAGCTTACGATCCAGCACCATTTCCATGTTGCCGGTGCCTTTAAATTCTTGAAAAATCACTTCATCCATACGGCTTCCCGTATCAATCAAAGCGGTTCCCATCACAGTAAGGCTACCACCCTCTTCAAAAGCTCGTGCTGTTCCGAAAAGCCTTTTAGGAACTTCCAAAGCCTTGGAATCAACACCACCGCTCATAATTCTACCACTATTAGCAGTGTTTTTATTGTACGCACGGGCAAGCCTCGTAAGGCTATCTAGCAAGATGAATACCTGCTTGCCCTGCTCTACCAACCTACGGCCTCGCTCAACCACAAGTTCAGCGGTACGAACATGGCTTGCACTATCACGATCAGAACTGCTGGCAATTACTTCGCCTTTGATAGTTCTACGCATCTCAGTAACTTCTTCGGGCCGTTCATCAACCAAAAGAACTACAAGGTGCATTTCAGGATGATTGATGGAAACAGCTTGGGCGATATGCTGCAGAAGAATCGTTTTACCAGTTCTAGGGGGTGCAACAATAAGGCCTCTTTGGCCCTTACCAATGGGGGTAAGCAAATCCATAACCCTAGTGGTGAGGGGTTCTTTTCCGGTTTCTAATTTGATTAATTGGTGGGGGTCGATGGCGGTAAGGTCATCGAAATTGCGCTGAGTAAAGCTATCAGGATTTTTGCCTTCGATTGTTTCCAATTTAAGAAGACGGGGGGGTTGTGAGCCACGAAAAGCTTCACACATACCGCCCAATAAAAGACCTTCACGAAGTTTCAGCCTTTGGATAAGTGCGGAAGCAACAGCGGGATCAGAAGGTTGCGGAGCGTAATCTTTGGCAGGGTTACGAAGAAATCCATAACCTCTTGGGTGAATTTCGAGAACACCTTGAAGGCTGACAGCATCTTCGGGCAGTGGAAGATCCATTGCGGGCTCAACAGGAGGCCTAAAGCCATCCCCTTGGGAGCCTTGAGATCCCTGATAGGGTCTATTTTGCCGCTGGGAATTTTGCGGTCTGCCGTCACGATAATTAGGTTTGCGGGAGGGGCCTTTGTTGCCTCTACCGCGTCCGGGTCCGGGTGGATATGAGTTCATACTTTCCGATACTGCGTTACCGCTTCAAAAGTACCATCGGGAAGGGGCACAAGTTGGTAGTCACCAAACAAATTAGGTGCTTCAACTTGCAGAATTTTCAATACTGCAATTGCAAGCTTGCGAATTTCATCTTCAGCATGCCTACTACCGCGCATTTCGATGAAATGCCTCAGTGAACGGGCATTTGCTGTAACAAAAATTTTGGTTTCGGTTGCATTGGGAAGCACGCTTCTTGCAGCCTGCCTAGCTAACTTACGCCTTAATGTACGATCAGGCTCATCCTTGAACTTCTCTGCCAAAATCTCGACCAGCTTAATATAACCTTTGTGAGCAGCCTCAACGGTTTCAAGCCAGATTTTATGGGCTTCAGGGTCGGCAGCTATGCAATCAGGTTCAACATATTCTGCTACTGATTCATCAACATATCGCTGGCTTAGTTGGGAATACCCCATACCAGCCCGATGCCTTACTAGTTCATGCGTTAACGACCTGCTAACGCCTGTAAAAACAAAACTCCATACGGCATGCTCTAGTACCGAGCCATGCCCGACTTCAAGAATATGCTCGATATAAGCATGATTACCACCCGGTCTGGGCTTGGCAAAACTCATATAGCAAACCCGGCCTGCTACTTCGGTCAGGTATTCCCCTGCTACTTCGGTATCAGAATGCCAGGAGACACCATGATCCTCAAGGAACTGGTTAAGGGTACCATCATTGATCATCTGCTTACCCATGAGGTAAACTTTAGGATCAGAAATAACTTTCATCGACGACTGATTTTGCTGATTAACTGCCATGAATCCTTGCTCTTGGGCACCTTGCCTGATTTAAATCAGTTTAAGGCAATACCGATGTGGGAATGAATTCTAGCCTTGTATTACTAGTCTCTATCCGAGACTATTCACATGAGATAATGGACATCATACTCTTTAAATTTAGGATGTCAACGAAATGAATGCCTCTAAAATATTCATTTTTAGATTTTGGGTTTGTTCTAGGACTTTTGCCGATAGACGATAACATAGTAATAGTTTCAATAAATCATTAAATTATGGGGCAAAGCGTGGCTAAAATGACCAAGCAAATCACCCAAACTGATACTAAACCAGTTACCGTACCTGATTTTCTTTTAGCAAAATCTCAAGGTCGAAAATTAACCGTAGCCACTGCATATGATTTTCCCAGTGCTAAAATCATGAATGAAGCAGGAATCGACTGCATTCTTGTAGGTGACTCACTGGGCATGGTGATCCAAGGAAAATCCGACCCGCTTTCTGTCACCTTAAAGCAAATGATCTATCATGCAGAAATGGTGGCTCGCGCAAGCAGCCATAGTTTGGTTGTTGTCGATCTGCCCTTCATGACTTATCAGGAATCTGCACAACAAGCCCTAAAGAACTCAGGGAAAATTCTTAAAAAAACCGGTGCTCATGCCGTAAAACTCGAAGGTGGAAGGCGCGTTGCAGAAACCATCAAAGCGATCACCAACGCAGATATTCCAGTGATGGGGCATGTGGGCCTGACGCCACAATCTGTGCGCAGAATTGGTGGCTTTAAAATGCAACGCAACGAAAACGAAATTCTCCAAGATGCCCTTGCGGTCGAAGAAGCCGGGGCGTTTGCAATTGTTCTAGAATGCATTCCACCCGACATCGCACAAAAAATCAGCAGCACCTTAAAAATACCAACCATAGGGATTGGTGCTGGCCCGCATTGCGAT
>DBCB01000213.1 GCA_002303765.1 Planctomycetaceae bacterium UBA969 | reverse complement strand
TCTGATTATGCTCCTAATAATGCATATGATACGGGACTTGAAACCGCAGGTTATGCTGATGTTTGTGTATTGAGGTATGGAGTTTCTAGGGTGCAATCAGGTACGACAAGCACCGTGGTAAGCATACCGGAAATTACCGATGGCACATCGAACACCCTTATGCTTTCTGAAGATGCAGGCAGACCTCAATCTTGGCAGTTTGGAAAAATGAGTAGTGCCACTTCTGGTTCTGATGGCGGTTGGGCTGATGATAATGTCGAATACATCGTACATGGATCCATGACTACTTCAACGGCCAGCCCCGGGCCATGCCATACCAATTGCCATAATAGCAACGAGATTTATAGTTTTCATGGAGGTGGTGCAAATCATGTATTTGCAGATGGTTCGGTGCATTTCATAACTGCTTCGATGGACATTCGTCTGTTTGTAAAATTTATCACAATGAAGGGCGAAGATATCGTCCCACCGGGGTATTAAAGATGAAAAGAATAACTTTTTGCATGGTGTTAGTAATATTGGTTGGATGTAGCCAAGAGAAATTGCCTATTCCAACGCAACAGATTTCAGGCCGTGTGCTTTATGATAATAAGGCTGCAGAGGGAGTAGCGGTATATCTGGGGCCTATACAAGCGCCAACCATCCCCGATATTCCTGCAAATCCGCATGGAGTTACAGACAAGGATGGGCGATTCAGCATTTCTACTTATGGTGAAAATGATGGCGCACCTAAGGGGAAATATCAATTGATGATGATGTGGGTCGATGAAAGTTCGAAATTGGAATCAAAACCTGAGCGATTCTTTGGTTGGTATGATTCAGTGAATTCCAAAATCATGGTTGATATTACGGATGGAGAAAACGTGATACCTGATATCAAGGTTCCGGTGATCACCGGACCACCCGAACCTGTTAATGGTATCCCAGGAAGAAATTAGTTAGTTTTCTTCTTTGCCTTTAGATTTTGCTGGCCCCAGGCGGGCTTCTCTAAATCCTTGTTCCATTGGTTCCATGCTTGGGTGAGAGCCTTCACCTTTTCAGGATTTGTAGCAGACAGATTTTTTTGTTCACCAATATCTTCTTTAAGATTGTACAAGTGGGAACCTTCGGCCGATGCCATATCTGCCCGATTGAATTTGATATCTTCGCCCGGTGCTTTGGTGAGTTTCCAATCGCCCATTCTAATAGCCATTTGTGCGCCAAATCGCCAATAGAGTGCATCGTGGGGAGGTTCTTTGTTTTCACCCTTGAAGTAGGGTAGCAGGTTGACCCCATCGAGTTTTTTCTTGTGAGAATATTCCCCACCAGAAGCCGCAAGAACGGTGGGAAGGATATCGAGTTGAATGACTGGATTGTCGTAGACTTTTCCCTTTGGCAAAACTGCTTTCCATTGCACGAAGAAAGGTACGCGGATGCCGCCTTCCCAAGTGGTAGCTTTGACGCCTTTCAAAGGGCTATTGTCGGAAAAGTTGGCACTTTCGGGGCCGCCATTATCGCTGATGAAAAAAATCAAAGTGTTTTCTGTCAGATTTTCTTTATCGAGTTTAGCAAGAAGCTTACCAATCGCATCGTCCATTGCAAAAAGCATACTGGCATAAGTGCGCCTATTAGGGTTTGGAATTCTATCGATATCGATGTCATGTTTTGGAGAAGCCTGCAAAGGGGTGTGCACTGCGTTGAAAGTGAGGTAGAGGAAAAAGGGGGCATTTTTTTGTTTGTCGACATACGCCACAGCTTCGCGTGCGAAAGCATCGGTAAGGTATTCTTTTTCATCAACGGGCTTGGTGCCTCGAACAATGTTGCTGACGATGGTTTTGCCATGGTTGTAGGAGTTTGCACCACCAAGGAAGCCAAAGTATTCATCAAAGCCCCGGTTGATTGGGTTGAATTTTTCAGTGCTACCGAGATGCCATTTGCCAACCATTCCGGTTTTATAACCTGCATTTTTAAGTAATTGTGGCAGGGGTGTTTCATCAAGAGAAAGGCCGAATGCGGGGCTGTTATTGCCAGCGGGCCCGGGATTGAACTCGTGGCCAAAGCGCTGTTGGTATCTGCCAGTAAGGAGTCCCGCGCGAGTGGGGCTGCAATAGGGTCCGCTGACATATCCGCTGGTGCATCGGACGCCATTTTTCGCAATCGAATCGATGTGGGGCGTGTGGATATCCTTGCATCCGTGAATGCCAAGGTCTGCATAACCAAGATCATCTGCAACGATGATGATGATGTTTGGTTTGCTTGCAGCGTTGGAATAATTTGCTTGTGCCACAAATAGTAAAGTAAGCAGGCATCGGTAGAAGTTGTTGATCATGATTGTTTCTTTTTCTTTTTGGGAAGTTCCGGGGTGTTCGCACCTTTGATATTTTTTGAAGGCATAGGCGCTTTGATATCGCTGCGCCAATTAGTCAGTTTATCATAAAGCTCTTTTTTCAAATCAGGCATTTGAGAGGCGAGGTTATTTTTCTCGCCAACATCCTCAACTAGATTATAAAGCTCAATCTTACCATCTTCTAGAAATTCTAGAAGTTTATAATTCCTCGATCGAATAACGCTTACAGGTTTTGTGCGGTAGGTGTTCTCTCCTGCGCCTAGATAGCCGGGAAAATGCCAGAAGATATCGGTTCGTTTTAAGCTTTTTGAAGCGTCACCTTGAAGTTGAGAAAGGTAGCTTTCGCCATCAAGCTTGTAGTTTTTGGGGAGTTCGGATTTGCTGAATTCGTGAAGGGTGGGGTAGAGATCAACACTGCAAATGGGGGTGTTGGAAATGGTACCCGGGTTGATGGTTCCTGGCATACGGAAAATATAAGGAACCCGAATGCCGCCTTCATAGAGCATGCCCTTGCCTCCACGGAGTGGTGTGTTATCTGTTTTATCGCCACCCTGTTTGATGCCTTCACGGGCATAGCCCCCCACGCCTCCGTTGTCGCTGGTGAAAATGACCAGAGTGTTTTTTGAGAGGTTAAGATCATCCAAAGTTTTCAGGATTCTACCCACACTTTCGTCAACGCTAAACAGCATTGCAGCATAAGTGGGGTTGTTATGGCCGCCTACGCCCTGTTTTTTCTGGAATCGTTCGATCAGTTCTTTCTTAGCCTCGTAAGGTGAGTGAACTCCGAAATGATGAACGCAAAGGAAGAAAGGTTTTTCCTTGTTTTGGTTGATGAAGTTGACAGCTTTGTTGGTAAGGAAATCCGCAAGGTAGGTGCCTTGAGGGTATCCCACCTTAGGAATGGTTACAAAATCATAATGTTTTCCCATAGAAACAATTGCTTCATCGAACCCGCGTTTAGAGGGATGATGGTCGCCCTGTTGGCCAAGATGCCATTTTCCAAACAATGCGGTTTTGTAGCCATTGTTTTTGAGTGAGTCTGCGAGAGTGATTTTTTTAAGGGGTAGTTCCACCACATTTTCAACAGGCTTAAGTGGGCGTGATTGCCAATCGAATCTGTCAATATTGCCCACGGTGTAGATGCCAGTACGGGGACCATATTGCCCGCTCATCAGGGCAGCTCGTGTTGGTTGGCAGTTAGGGCCACACGAATAACCCTGAAGAAATCGCATCCCCTGCGAAGCAAGGTTATCTATATTTGGGGTTTCGTAATACTTGCTGCTATAACACGCTGGATCGGTGTACCCTAAATCATCTGCCATGATGTAAACAATGTTAGGCTTGTTTGGGGTGGCTGACTGGGCAGAAAAAAGTGAAGCGATAATGATTAGGGATGAAAGCATTAATCTTTCCTTCTTTGAACATAAGCAAAATAGGCACCAGAAATTTCTTTTCCATCCTTGTCTAGCATCCAAGATTGCATGGTATACTTAGTTCCCTTAATTAATTTTACTGAGAAAGTAACTTGTTTATCGGATTGTTGGATCATTTTAGTCGTATCGGTTTCGCCAATTTTTAAACGAACCGAAGCGACTGGTAAGGGGTTGCCTGCCTGAATAAAACCATCGAAAGGCTTGAAAGATGGCACTCCTTCTGTCAAACCAGCATTTGCTTCTTTGGGCCATCTGCTTAGAGAAACTTCATAAGTTCCATCCATGTCAGCCAAGAGATTCCAAAAAGAATTTATTCTTTTGCCGGTGCGTAAATCTCCCATGTTATCGCAATAAACATTAGACCAATCTGCAGAAGAAAGTGTGACAGGATTTTGCTTTTCATTTCCGATAATGATTGGTACGAATTCATTGAGCGAAGGTTCTAGATTATTCCACCACTTATCATAATGCTCTTTCATCTGGTTAAAAATATCAGTCTTCACGGTTGCGATATCTTTTTGTTGGCCCGGATCAGCATGGATATCGTAAAGTTCTTTTCCGTGGACCAGTCGCCATTGATTCCATAAAACGCAGCTTTCATATTTTTTTGGGTTTTGTCCGTATTGGACAATAAGTTTGCGATCTGGAAGGTTGTTGCTTTTTTCTTCCAGCAAAGGGGCAAGGCTGATGCCATCGAACTTTGCATTGGGGGAGGGGGAAAGTTTGCAAAGGCTTAAGAGCGTTGGATAAATATCCTGGATTTGAGAAGTGTAAGAAATGTCACGGGGTGAATCAAGGTTACCATTTGGCCAGCGAATAAAGCAAATGGTGCGGTGTCCACCTTCGTAGTAAGTGGTTTTCTTCCCACGCATTCCCGCATTAAATATTTTTTCACCAGCAGTTGCCCCATTATCGTTCATGAAAATGACAATGGTGTTTTTAGCGAGGTTGGATTCTGTGAGAAAAGCATCGAGTTTGCCCATGTTTTCATCAAGGTTGGCGATCATGCCAAAGAATTTTTCTGGGCCCTTATTCAAATAGGGTATCGAATATTTTTTATCCACCCAATGAGGTGTGTGTGGAGCGTTAGTGGGAAGGTAAAGAAAGAACGGTTGTTTCTTTTCTTGGCATTGTTTCATCCATTGAATGCCAAGGTTAAAGAAAAGGTCGGTGCAATAGCCTTTGAATTGCTCAAGTATGCCGTTGTGATAAAACTTCCCGTCAAAATTATCATTAAGCCAGGTATCCGCCATGGAAGTGATTCCCCATCCGAGATGAATCACTGACTCGCCAAACCCTTTGTATTGAGGAAGATTTGGGTAACTGTCGCCTAGATGCCATTTGCCAAAGATTGCAGTTTTGTAACCCTGCCTAGAAAAGATTTCTGGGAGAGTTGTAATATCAGGTTTAAGAAATGACCTGCCTGCACAAACAGAAGTAGCTTTGTTATGCAGCGCATCCATTCCTGAAAGTAACTGCCCCCGGGTGGGCGTGCACATGGGCGCAACATGGAAATCCGTAAGCCTTATGCTTTGCGAATGAAGTTTGTCCAAGTTGGGGGTTTTTAAAACAGGATTACCATGGCAAGAAAGGTCGCCATAACCTTGATCGTCACTTAAAACAATGATCACATTAGGCTTGGTTTCTGCAGAATGCAAACTGGAAAGGCCAATTAAGAGTGCAATCAAACTAAACAGATAGCGCATATTTAGTCTTCCTTTTCTGAAGCAAGAACAGGTTTACCTTCCCAAGTGGCGGTTTTTGTTTTCGCATCCCAGATTAAAATACGATGCGCACTATTAGGAATTGGTGGGAGATCAATTTTTGGCAACCATGCCCGATGCTCTTCCAATATCTTTTCAAACCCCTGATCTTTTGCAAGGTTCCGCCATTCGTTGGGATCTTCACAATGGTCATAAAGTTCCTCGGTGCCATCAGCGTATTTGATAAAGCGATATCTTTCCGAGCGTATGGAATGATTGCCAGTATTATGGCTGGTGATTGCGGGCCAAGTTCTTGGGGCAGAGGAATTTTGCAAAAGTGACTTTAGGCTATGCCCTTCTAATCCTTCGACTTTTTGCAAAGAGCATAAATCTATAAGTGTGGGGTAGATATCTAAAAGTTCAACAGGGCGATTGCAAACAGCATTGGGCGTGACTCCTTTCCCAGCAAAAATCAGGGGCACTCTGGTGGATCGTTCCCAAAGAGAGTTTTTACCGGTGATTCCTTTTTCGCCTAGATGCCAACCGTGGTCAGACCATAGCACAATTAAAGTGCTTTCGGCTTTGCCCGAAGCTTCAAGTGCATCCAAAAGCCTGCCAACCTGACTATCCATGAAACTGATACTTGCAAGGTAGCTTTTCACCAAAGGTTGCCATTGGTTTGCTTTTTTCAACCATGAGAGCCTTGGTTCGGGGAGCTTCCAGTGCAGATACCAAGAGAATTCCGGGGTGTCATTACGATCATCATCCTTCACTGGGGGAAGGGTTACTTCCTTTGGGTAAAGATCGAACCATTTTTGAGATGCAAAACAAGGCACATGGGGCAGCCTGTACCCTATTCCAAGGAAGAGTGGTTGTGTTTGCTTTTCCTTCAACTTGCTAATGGCCCAATCTGTAGTTTTCCAATCAGGTTGTTCTGAATCATCGTTGGGAAAAATGCCCCAATCCATCGCAGGATGCTTGCCCGGAGTTTGCACAAAAGGCTTAGCAGGCTTGGGCATACCCGGAGCAGGGCCCCATGTCGCGCATTCGGTAAGCCGATTTTTAGGTAGGATGGATCCATCATGATAAATTTTGCCACAGATGTTGGTGTCGTATCCTGATTTCATGAATGCCTGAGTAAGGCTGGTTGCGTTTTCAAGGATTGGAGAGCTTCGTGGTCCAGGCGTTAAGCCATAGACACCGGTGGAAGTGGGCCTTTTGCCAAAGAGAAGACTGCTGCGGGAGGGGTTGCATAAAGGCGATTGGCAGTGTGCGTTAGCAAAGAGAGTGCCTTTTTTTGCCAGCCTATCAATGTTGGGGGTCTTCACATCTGGATGGCCTTTCATGCAGCCTATCCAATCATTTTGATCATCGATGGAAATGAAAAGAACATTGGGTTTGTTCTGGGCAGAATCTTGGCCCAGAGCAAAAAGGGAAAACAGCATTGCAAAAAAATAGAGCATGATGACCACCTGTCAGGGTTTTCTAAAAATCAGATGATTCCCATGTTAATGGAAATAAGTTTAATGGAAAGTGTATAAATGGGTGCCGATCCGTAATTGATCGATGTTTTTTTCTTCTAATTAATCGAAGTCGAGGGTGAAAAGCATTAGAATAAAAGAGGATATCCAAGTGCTGGTAATACAAAATGCAGGAAAATGAAAAACAATCAACGCTAGAACCTTTTTGCCAAGGCGTAAATGAATTGTTGGTTACGGGTGAAAAACTTATTACCTCGCTGGGTGGGCAACCCGATTTATTGCCCGGATGGAAGGCCCTAAAGGCTAGATTTTCTGCGTTTCAAATGCGCGGGAAAGATCCAGTTCTTATCGCAACACTTTATGGCCCATCGGGTGCGGGCAAAAGTACCCTGTTTAAATTGCTCACGGGTGTTGATGTTCCTGCAGGCGGGGCGGTAAGGCCTTGCTCGATGGCTTGCGCTGCTGCAGTACCCGAGTCGCTTGATGATCCGCAAAAGCTAGCAGCATTGTTCCCGGGGTATATTGCAGAAAAACTGGTATCGCAAACGCAAATACGCCAAACCGATGGGCCGGATCAATTATTGTTTGCTACCTATGCCGAGAAGAAAAAGCAGGCTATTCAATTGGTGCTGGTGGATGTGCCCGATTTTAACACGGTTGAGAAAACCAATTGGGATAAAGCCGAGAAAATGCTCGAGCGTGCAGAGGTTGTTATTTTTATGGTCTATGACAACGCTTATTCTGATGACAAAGTAATTCAAGAGCTTGCAAGGTGCTGTAAGAAGTCTGCATCGATGGCATACATGTTAACGATGACAAATGCAGAAGCTGCGAAACAGATTTGGGGTGATTTGGTGCAGAAGGTATCCGGGAGGTTTGCAAGCTTTCAGGAAAATCGTGCGGATGGAAAAACGCTGCACCAGTTTCTGTTGGAAAGCCCGGTATATTTCAGCCCGAGATCGGAACACCCGAGCCTGGAAAATGTTTATCCCCTTAATGAATCGACACCACTATTGCAATCGCTGTTGCAGGGGTTTGATGCGGAAAAAATCATCATCTCAGGGCTGAGAGAGCCAGCATTACAAACCGTGGTTTCTTGTACCAGTTTCATTGAAAATTCAGAATTGGGATTGGTTGGCATGCGGGATCGAGATCGGGAAATGCGTGCTGGTTTGTTGGAACACGCCAAGGCAGTTGCCTTCCATGAGTTTCCTGCAGGTAGATTGGTGCAAATTGTATTGGAAGAAGCTAGGCGGAGAAGGCCTTGGTACTTGCGTATTATCACAAGCGGTTTCGAGATACCTGGCGTGATGTTCAAAAAAGGGCAGAAGCTTATCGATTGGCTACGGGGTAAGAATGATGATGGCCCCAATCTGGTCAACCGTGATGACCTCGAAAGAAAAAGGTTGCACGAGGCCACCGAGCATATGGGGAACCAATGGCGTGGGAATTATCCAGACCTTTCGGGAACAGATGGGGTTCTAAGTTCGGCCAATTGCGAGAATGCTCGTAATGCATTTACGAAGGTAAAAATCCCAGCAGCAGGGCTGGATTGGGAAACGGAAGTAAGAAAAGATCTCGCTCAATGGGCCGAAGAAAATAAGTGGAAATGTGCCATGCTTGCCACGGTTCCCGAGTTGGCGATGACCGGCGGAATCGCCTTGCTTATGGTGGATTTATGTACCACGGGTGGAAGTTTTAGCGTCTTGCTTACGAATCTTGGAATAGCAGGAACGGTGGGTGGCGTGGGGGCAGCAGTGGGGGTTGGAATCAAGTTTCTTGAAGACTATCATTTGAACACCGTTGCAGAGAATGCCCAGAATAAATGGAAGACCCAGCGAACTCAGGAACTTCTGATTCACATGGATGAAAACTGGGCAGCGGTGTTACTGCAAGGCTGGCGCCTTAAATTGAAAACCTTGATTGATGCTCCGATCCCCAAATTCAAACAAATTTGTATGCGGGTCCAGAAGCTTTTACACGAAGGCAAAGTTTCATGAATGCCTCTTCCATGTTGGTTACAGCAATCCGGGAAAGGGCCCAGCGACTGGCCCACTCTTGTTCATTATTTCCCCTTTGGCCTGATTCCCTAAGGTTGGATGTCAGGCTTCGTAGGGCCCTTGAAAAACTTAATGCTGAAAATCCCGACGCTAAACCTCTGATAATTGCGTTGCTTGGCGGTACCGGGGTAGGGAAGTCGCACCTTTTTAATGCGCTTCTCAACCAACCCAACGCCAGTCAGATTTCACCTGCAATCAGGCCTTGCACCTCTAAACCAAAGATGGCACTTTCCCAGCATGACCGGCCTTTGTTGCAATCGTATATGGATCTTAGCTTGGTCGATCTTGTAGACGCACGCCTTGATGGCGTGGTGTTGGTCGATTGCCCTGACATCGATAGCATTGATCAGGCCAATCATGAAAAGACCAGGCAGATTCTAGGTTTGGCCGATGTCGTGGTGTTTGTGACTGATCCTGCGAAGCGTGCCAACTTCGAAATTCATGCAGAGGTCAAAGATTGGAGCGAACGAAAACGCTGGTACTTTGTAATGACCAAGCTGGATCAATATCCAAATGATGCCAATGCGATCCGGGAAGATTTTATCAAAAGAATAACGGAGCTTGGTTTTGAGGTTGATAGGAAGACGAGTTTTTTTGTGAATTGCCTAGAACCGGGCAGGGCAGAGTTTTTGGAATTACGCCAGACCCTTTTGGGAACCCGCTCTAAAGAACTTCGTGCCTTACTCCCACTCGATAGTTTTCTTGGGCATATGCAGTATGCATTGGAACCTTCCGCAGGGAATTACTTTAAATCTCAGGCCCTGCAACTTAAAAATACCGAAGTTCGTTTAGAGGCTCGTTTACAGGAAGCCTATTTGAATGCACTGGCGCAATCAGATTGTTCGGAGGCCCTGAAAACTTTATTGCGGGAACAAGTTTGGCAGCAAAGCCCTGAGAGTGTTGGTTATTTAATGAGCCTGCCCTTATGGTTGAGAAATCGGCTGGCCTCTTTGGGCGTGTCTTGGTCGATCGGGCAGATTCTTACAGGCAAAGCTTCTATTTTAGGCATTGCCGGTATTGGATTAAGTTCGGTGATGTCGTTGCTACGGGGGCAGTTGCCCTACAAAAAAGTGGCGGGCGCTTTGGGTATCGAGTTTCGTACCAAGGTTGAATCAATCGTTGCTGATTCCAAACGAACCCTTGAAGATTTGCAGATTCCCTATGCCGAGGAATCTGAGGAAGAGTTGGCGAAAGAGCCTAAGTTAGAGTCGAAGGGCTGGGGGCTGATTGGTTTGGGCGCAGCTTTAGAGGCCGTTGCTAGGCAGGTTACACGCAAGCAACCTGAAGACGAAATATTGGAGCAGTTGCGTGGCGATATAGAAAGACTGGGGCAAAAAATTGCCCGGGAAGAGTTTGGATTCGTAACTTCATTCATCACCAATCTTCTTCCAACGATTGCAGTGGGGGATATTCTTTATCGCACATTAATGTCGTGGATCAGGCATGATTATTTGCCTTGGAATTTTTATGGCATGGCATCGATGGTGTTTTTAGGAAGCTTGCTGCCTGGGTATCTGATAATTTCGCGCAAGATATGGAGCGCATCAACCCTGCCTGATATGAAGGAGTTGGTAGCACAGGTGAAAGAGCCGGGCGCTACCGAACTGATTCGCATCGCCCGAAAGAGGGCGGAAAATCTTGCCCACGAATTTGAGCTTTTACAAAAACAAGTCGTCGAGACCCGAAACACGCTCGCATCAGAATTGGATAGCCCATCGTTCGGGGAACGCGTAAAGCATTCCCCGAAGAAGTAAGCTTTCTATTTCGACTTTCCTTCGAGTTCATCAGCCACATTCGTGGCTTCATAAACTTTCCGAAGTGCCTCGATCATACCTTGTGAATGAACCGAAACAGCACGGCCTTGTTCTTCGGTGAAGGCGAAATCCAATACCAAGGATTGAATGTTGCCATCGAAGATAAGTCCGACCACTTCAGCGTCTTTATTGACAACTGGGCTGCCTGAATTGCCCCCGATGATGTCTGCGGTGCAGACAAAATTGAGCGGAACTTTCATATCGAGCTTACCCTTTTTGTCGATCCATCGCTGAGGAAGGTCGAAGGGGGATTTATTCATGTGCTCGGTAGATCGCTCGTAAAGGCCGGAGTAATAAGTTTCAGCAGGAACCTTTTTGCCGTTCTCTTCGTAACCTTTGACCGTGCCGAAAGCGAGCCTAAGGGTAAAGGTTGCATCTGGGTAGGTGCTGGTGCCTTCGAGTGCGAACTTGACCTTGGCGATTTCTGCATAGGCTTGGCGCTTGGGTTCTTCGACTTCGAGTTCCATGCGTTTGCGGATTTTGCGGGATTCAGCATCCACTGCAAGTGCAAGCAGAAGGATAGGGTCCTTAGATGCAGTGATAGCTTTAGTGCCTTCTTTGTAAAGCCTTTTGCGTTCGTTGACATCTTTTAACTTGGAACCAAGCACGAGTTCCGCAGCACGCTGCTGAGGCGACTTGCCTGCAAGCGATGTTACAACGATGGGGTGCTTGTAGCCAAGAATCGAAGCCATGAAGGAAAGGCCGTCCGCAAGCTTCACGATTTCGTATTCATCGTAGATGGGTTCTTCGGAGAAGAGTTGAAGTTCCATGGATTCGAGTGCGCTATCGCGGAACTCGCGCAGGCGCTCTTGGTTTTTCTTGGGTTTTTCTTCAGCAGCCCGAACAAGAGTGCGAGCGATGCCAAAAATTTCACAATTAAAACCAGCAGCACCTTCTAAAACGGTGTAGGGTTTGATCAGTTCAGCACGAATCTTTTCAGATGCTGTTACTTTGTCCCATGCAGTTTTGGCATCT
>DBCB01000122.1 GCA_002303765.1 Planctomycetaceae bacterium UBA969 | reverse complement strand
CGCAGAATGAATATTCAACACTGGTTGCTTTTACTCTTACGCATGTTGGTGGTGGCCTTGATTTGTTTGGCGTTATCACGGCCCAGAATTACCATGGGTGACTTTTCCTTTGGCAGGGATCAGCAGATTGCTGCGATCATGATTTTTGATACCACACCCAGCATGGATTATAAAATAGGCGATAAATCCAGACTTGATGAAGCTCGCTTTCAAGCCAGTAAGTTCCTTGACGAAATTTCTCCTGATAGCAAAATTGCTGTTCTCGATCTGGCTGCCAGTTTGGAAAACGCAAAGCCTGCTTCTCAAGAATGGTTGCCCGGAAGAAGGCAGGTCGAGCAAAAACTCGCAGAATTAAAAACCCATCCTGCAGGAACAACACTCGCTTCTCAGGTTAATTATGCATACAGGCTTTTGCAAACACTTGGCGAAGGTGAAGGTGTGCCTCCTAAGTTTGTCTTTATTTTTTCCGATCGAACCGCTCAATCATGGAATGGTATGGAAGGTGGGGGCGTAGTTATCCCGAAAGATGTATCCACGGTTTTCATCGATGTTGGTGAAGATAATCCTGCAGAACTTGCAATCGAAAAAATGACGGTTGAGCCTGCAGTTGTTGAACCGGGCGGCCGTATTAATGTCAGAATGTTTTTACGATCGACGGGGATTGATCATAAGGCTTTAGTAAGTTGTTCGATCGAAAACCTACCCGCAGATATGAAAATTGCGGATAAGAAATCCTACCTTTGCCCGAAAGGTGTTGCTACCGAGGCATTGTTTGAATTGCCCGTACCCAAGCTGGAAAATTTAGACTCTGGGCCACAGTATTTCCAAATCGTTGCAAAGCTGACCTCCACCGATGCTTGGGATGCGAATGATAAACGGTATGCGACTTTTCAGGTTAGGCCAAAGCCTGGGGTTCTTATCCTTGCAGAAGATACAAAAACACCTCGTATCATCAGGGCCGCACTAGATGCTTTGGGGTCCTTTAAATCGGAGACAAGGGTTTTGCAGGGCGTGCCTAAATTGGATGATCTTTCTTCTTTCAAAACGGTTGTCTTGTTTCAAGTTAACAAGCTGGACCCTGCGGTTTTGCAGAAGTTGCAGGTCTATGTAAAGGCCGGCGGTGGCATGGCGGTGGTGCCTTCGCCTGGCATGAATTTAGAATCCTATAGTACAGCAGAAGCCAAAGAACTTTTGCCTATAGCTTACAACTCTTTTGAACGAATTCCTGCAGGAAAGCAGGGGTATTGGCTAGGTGGATTCGATAGTGCCAATGCTCTTACTGCGCCTTTTAAAGATTGGATTGCATCTGCTGATCCGGATTTTAATCGCCCGGAACTTCGCCCTTTTGTATTGGGGCGATGGAAAGTTAAACCTTCGGAAGATTCCAGTATTCTTGCAAGTTACATAATTGATGGCGCCCTTGCGGATGCTGCTTTGATCGAGAAAAGTTTCGGATCTGGAAAAGTTGTTGCGTTCACCACGCCCTTGGATGGCAGCAAAATGGAAGGCAATCGGTTTTACAATAACTATTGGCAGGATTCCTCTTTTGGCTTGGTGCTTTTGGATCGAACTGCGAAGTATCTAGGGGGCGAGAGTCGACTTCCCGAATTGCAATTTCTTTCGGGTCAGCCCGTAGTCATCCAGTTGCCTGCAGCGCCTTTAAAGACTCCTTTGCAACTTCGGGGCCCGGGTTTGAGTGCTACAGAGAGTGTTATTAATCTGGGTGAAAATCGTGGACCTTTGGTTTTGAGGCAAGCAGTTGAGCCGGGAAATTATCAACTTCTTGATAACAAAGGAAAAGAGCTTTCCTCTTTTAGTCTTAATATTGCTGCGGAGGAATGTTACCTCGAAAAGATTGCGATTGAAAAAGTGGAAGAGTTATTTGGCAAGGGATCGGTTGTACCTTTGGGCAAGGATGCTGATTTGACTGAGCGTATCAGACAGAATTACAAGCCACCCTTAGAACTGATGCCTTGGCTGCTTCTGCTGCTGCCTTTTATTCTTACAATGGAAAGTTTTGCAGCGAACAAGTTTTATAAAAAGGAACCACTCCCTGCATGAAAATGCGTGTATCTAATGCTGAATTGCGGAGGCCTGCCCTATGGATTGGGTGATTGATCCGCTATGGCCATGGTCCACTGCAATGGGAATGCTTGGTGCATTGCCCCTGCTTTCAGTGCTTATGCCCTTGGTGATAATATTGGCGGTGGCGGTAGGCTTGCCAGCGGCGTTTACCTTGTTGGCAAGTCGGGGTAGCAGGATAATTGCTTTGGTGGGTGGGATGATTTTGGTGGTTCTTGCAATGTTATGGACTGCATTGCAGGGGGCGCTGGGCGGTGGTGGATTGATGATGGGTTTTCGAGCGGTAGGTGGGTTGATGTTTTTCGCCCTTCCTGCGTTGCTTGTGGGCATTACGATTTGGACTTACATTGGAATTCCTCGAGCTACT
Organism: Planctomycetaceae bacterium UBA969; assembly: GCA_002303765.1. Classification (GTDB taxonomy): domain Bacteria; phylum Planctomycetota; class Planctomycetia; order Gemmatales; family Gemmataceae; genus UBA969. The sequence goes on along the minus strand of DBCB01000122.1, from coordinate 50,384 downwards.
ACTTCTAGGATAGGAATTATTCTTTTTGTTCGGCTGCTTGCGATGTTATTGGCATTTCTTGTTGCTTTTAGGCCATCGCTTGCGATCTTTGACAAACAATCTGTTCGTAGCATCATTTATTTGCTATTGGATTCTTCCGAGAGCATGACGATTCTTGACGAGGCGGATCAAACATCCCGCTGGGATCATTTGCAACAGGTGTTGAAAGATAATGATCCACTTTTAAAGCAGCTTCAGGTTCAAGATACCGAAGTTAAAGCATTTCAGTTCTCTTCCCAACTATCAGATTATTTACTCGAGAAGCCCGGTGTTCCTTCAGGTAAAACAACGGATCTTGGTAATGCCCTTAAAGGCGTGATTGATAGGACGGTTGGCCAAGAGCGATTTCGTGGTTTGTTGCTTTTTAGCGATGGTGCTGATAATGGAACTTCGAGGCAACCTGCCCTTCCTTTGGCTCAGCGCTTGCGCGATCTTTCCCTTAATGTTCATTCGTTTGCTTTGGGAAAACCAACAACAACCGCCGGCCAAAACGATCTGGCCCTTGTTTCAATTTCCACTGAACCTACGCCTACTATTCCACTCGGGGGCGAGATCAGCGTTAAGGTAAGTTTAAATGCTCCGGGTTTTGAGAACGCCTTGGTGGGTGTGCGCCTTCTTTTAGATGGTGTACCCGTGGCGGCTAAAATTTTTCAAGATGATGCCGAGGTAAAAGTGGCTGGAGCACCAGGGCAAACTATTCAGCTTAAGCGGGCAGAAGGCAATGAGATTTTAATCAGGCACAGGCCCCTTGCCACTTTGGGCGAGGTTAAGGTTACGGTTGAGGTAGGCGACCCTAGGCGTGATTTTCTGCCATTACCAGGGGAAATCAGTGCTGCAAATAATAAAATTGATACTTACGTTACGGTTGTGAAAGAGGGCACTAGAGTTCTTTTGGTCGATAAATTGCGGGCCTGGGAACCGCAGTTTATTTGTGATGCGCTAGGCAAGGATTCTAAAATCAGCCTTTTCCCAGTTTGGCTTCGGGGTAATGACAAACCCGATGACGATGTTCAAGACCTTTTTCGTTTTGATCAGCGTAATTATGATGCAATTATTTTTGGTGATGTCACCGCTGCACAAGTGAAGGCCCTAGGAAATGATGTACTTGGCCAGATCGAACGAATGGTGTTTGAAAAAGGCACAGGGTTTTTAATGTTGGGCGGATACAGCACTTTCGGTAATTCCGATTGGAAGGGTACTCCCATCGAAAAACTTCTTCCCGTTATGCTTGATGTTCAAGGGCAGATTGACGCACCTGTAAAAATGGTCCCTACCGATGATGGGCTAAGAAGATATTCTTATATCCTTAAAATCTCTAATCAGGCCGCAGGTGCTCAGGGTGCTTGGGCCAAGCTTAAGGAACTGGATGGCCAGACCAAATTAGGCAGTTTGAAGCCTGGCTTATCTTCTGTGCTTGCAGAATCTGATAACAAAGAGCCTTTACTTGTTACTCAGAATTATGGGAAGGGTCGAACCTTGGCCTTCGGAGCGGATACTTCTTACAAATGGATCCGCGATCCTGAATCTAGGCAAAATCATGCACGATTTTGGGCTCAGATGGTTCGCTGGCTTGCAAAGCAGGAAGAAATGGAGGGCAGTGTTATTGTTATCCCTGATTCTAGGCGCATCCCCGCCAACAATGAACTTGGCTTCCGGGTAGCTCTTCGCGGCAAAGATGGCAATGAATTGGAAGCTGGAAAATATCAAGTTCAAGTTTTTGGCCCTGATGGTAAAGCAGTTCGGGTTCCAACTTCCAAAAAGGGTACGGAAGAGCGTGGTACATTTTTAAACTCTGAGTTATCTGGTGAATACAAAATTGAAGTTGAAGCTGAGGGTAAAGACCCTAGCGGGGAAGTGATTGCTGGCAAATCTTCTGCGCGCTTCATGGTTTATGATGAAGACCTTGAAATGACTCGCAGGGCTGCAGACCATGAATTGTTAAAAAAGATCGCAACTGCCGGTGGCGGAACTTTCCAAAGGGTTGAGGAATTGAAAACTTTCCTGCAAAAGATGCTAAATGAACCTCCTCTGACTGAAAAAGCTGGGGGCAAATATTACCCCGATTGGAAATCGAACATCGGGTCTCCTATTTATGCTTTTATCATGATCTTTTTTATTGGCATCGTTGCTACCGAGTGGTTGCTCCGCAGGTGGTGGGGTTTGGTCTAAGAAAAGCAAGAATATTTGAAATTTCCCAGAGCTCTCCCATTCAGCTAATCTAAACGCAAGAAACTCTGCTTTCTCGAACGTAAAATATTACTATATAATGATTTACGTCAACAATCATGCTTGTTTTAATGTTTTAGGTCAAGGGGCTTTTGGTAGGTTGTTACGGTTATAGCGAAAAGATATTGGCATTCCTGCAAATGCCTTGTGGAAGAGTGCGCTATGGGGCGTTATGATATTAGCTTCCAGTCAGGGTTGGCTGGAGCTGCCAAGGATGGCTAATGAGGTCAGGCAGTCCGTTTTTTTCCGTAACTTTGTGGGGAGGTGGCGGGGTGTTTAATTGCTCAAAGGGTCTTCGGCGATGACGATCAGGCCGCAAGATCTGGGTGACCCGTCTTTCCGTAACGATCTGGGTCTCGAATACAATTATTTGGCAGGGGCGATGGCTAATGGCATTGCTTCGGTTGAATTAGTTGCAGCAATGGCACGCACCGGCATGCTTGGTTTTTTTGGTGCTGCTGGCCTTTCTCTTTCCCGCGTTGAAGATGCAATCCAGCGTTTAAAATCTGAAGTACCAAACAAGCCTTTTGGCTTTAATCTTATTCACAGCCCCAATGAACCCCGTCATGAAATGGCGATCGCTGAGCTTTTTCTTCGCGAAGAAATTCGCTTGGTGGAAGCCTCCGCTTATCTTGATTTAACTCTGCCTTTGATTCTTTACAGACTGCATGGCATATACCGTGATGCCAAGGGAAATGTTGTTACGCCAAACAGGGTAATTGGTAAAGTATCGCGCATCGAGGTTGCCACCAAATTCTTCAGCCCTGCCCCAGAGCGATTTGTTAACGAATTAGTTCAACTAGGAAAGCTAACCCCCGAGCAAGCCAAGCTGGCTTCTTTGGTTCCTGTTGCTCAAGATGTCACTGCTGAAGCTGATTCTGGTGGCCATACCGATAACAGACCTGCAATCACACTTGTCCCTACCATCATTGCATTGCGAGATCGGTTGCAAGCGCAGTACAACTATTCGCAACCATTACGGGTTGGCGCTGCGGGTGGTATTTCGACACCAGCATCTGTTGCAGCGGCATTTATTATGGGCGCTGCATATGTCGTTTCAGGTTCGATCAATCAATCGTGTGTTGAATCAGGTTCTTGCACAACGGTTCGTAAAATGCTTGCAGAATCAGGGCAGGCCGATGTAGCGATGGCACCTGCAGCAGACATGTTTGAAATGGGAGTGAAGGTACAGGTTTTAAAGCGCGGCACCATGTTCCCCATGCGGGCTCAAAAGCTTTACGAAACCTACAGAGATTACGCTTCTATCGATCTTATTCCTGCGCTGGAAAAGGCGCAATTAGAGAAGACGATCTTCAGAGCTTCCCTCGAAGAAATTTGGGAACAGACCAAAGAATTCTTCATCAAGCGAGACCCCGAACAAGTTACCCGCGCAGATAAAGATCCCAAGCATAAGATGGCTTTGGTCTTCCGATGGTATTTGGGCCAATCCTCACGATGGGCTAATTCAGGCGAATCGACCAGAGTTGTTGATTATCAAATTTGGTGTGGCCCTGCGATGGGGGCTTTCAACGAATGGGTCAAAGGCTCCTTCCTAGAAAAACCCGAGAATCGCAAAGCTGGTATTGTTGCGTTGAATCTATTGCATGGCGCAACGCAGTTGATGCAATTCCGTATCTCCTCTTTGCTCGGTTTGGCAAAGCAGGGGACCCCTTCGCCATTGCCTGTCGAATACGAAAAACTTAAAGAGCAACTAGGTTACGCAGGAGTGCCCGCATGAGTGATGCAACTCCCAAAATGAAAATGGAACCATTGGCCATCGTTGGAGCAGGTTGTTTCTTTCCTGGCTCCGAGGGATTTGAAGCTTTCTGGAGCTTCGTGAAAAGTGGCAAAGATGGTATTACCAAAATTCCCGATTCTCATTGGAACCCCGAAGATTACTTCGACAAAGATCCCAAATTCCCTGACAAGGTTTATAGTCAGACCGGTGGGTTCATCTCTCCTGTTGATTTTTCACCAGGCGACTTTGGCATTGCCCCTAACAACCTTGAAGCTACTGATACATCGCAATTACTCGGCTTGATGGCTGCAAAGCAAGCGCTTGAACATGCTGGATACCAATCCGGTATTGGTGACCCAAAGCCTGGCTTGAAACCTTTAGATCGCTCGCGTGCAAGTGTTATTCTCGGTGTTACTGGTACTCTCGAACTCGTTATTCCCCTTGGTGCAAGGCTTGGCCACCCCCGCTGGCGCAAGGCGCTTTCAAAGGCTGGCGTTGATGATGCCACAACTCAAAAAATAATCGATGACATTAGTGCCTCCTATGTTCCTTGGCAGGAAAATTCCTTCCCTGGGCTATTGGGGAATGTTGTCGCTGGTAGAATTGCAAACCGCTTTGATTTCGGTGGCACCAACTGCGTTGTCGATGCTGCGTGTGCTAGCTCGCTTGGTGCTTTGCATCTTGCAGCACTAGAGCTTTGGTCGCATCGATCCGATATGGTTATTTCGGGCGGGGTTGATACCTTCAACGATATTTTCATGTTCATGTGTTTCAGCAAAACTCCCGCTCTTTCTCCCACAGGCCATTCACGCCCCTTCGATGCAGAGGGCGATGGCACCGTACTTGGCGAAGGCCTTGGCCTTTTTGTTCTTAAACGACTTTCTGATGCTGAAAAAGCTGGCGACAACATTATTGCAGTACTTCGTTCGGTTGGTACTTCAAGCGACGGAAAGGGTGGCGCTGTTTATGCCCCCCGCGCTGAAGGCCAGATGAACGCACTGCGAGCTGCCTACCAAGAAGCAGGAATTTCCCCCGATTCCATCGATATGGTTGAAGCCCATGGCACCGGCACCAAGGTCGGTGATGCGACCGAACTTTCCTCCCTCTTAAAAGTGTTTCAAGAGTCAGGCAAGAAAGGTTCCTGGTGTGCAGTTGGGTCTATCAAATCTCAGATCGGGCATACGAAAGCTGCTGCGGGCGCTGCTGGTTTGCTTAAGGCTGCTGCTGCTCTTTACAATAAAGTCTTGCCCCCTAGCATCAAAGTGCGAAAGCCTCTTGAAGGCATGAACCGTGGCAAAGGCCCCTTCTATTTCTCTGGCCAAAAGCGCCCTTGGATTTCAAACCCCAATCATCCACGCAGGGCCGCTGTCAGTGCTTTTGGTTTTGGTGGCAGTAATTTTCATTGTGTACTCGAAGAATATCAGAAGACAAAATCGCAACCTGATTGGGATGGTAATACACAGATTCTTTCGATTTGCTCTGCTTCCAAAAACGAACTGATGCAAAAACTCGATGCCTTGAATGCTCAACCCAAGTGGGAGCAATGGCGCAGAGATTGCTTTAAGTCGCGTTCGAGTTTTGATCACCGCATGGATTGGCGCTTGTTAGTGATTACCCGCAAGGGCGAATCCGATATCGCTCAAGTATTGCAAAAAACTCGTGAGTCTTTGGCGCAGTTTCAGAAAGATAAACCTCTTCCCCCAGGTATTTTCATCGAGCAGGGGCAACACTCGGGCAAACTCGCTTTTCTTTTCAGTGGTCAGGGCGCACAGTACCCAGGAATGCTTCTTGATCTTTCCTGTATGTTCCCCGAAATGCTGGATGTCTTCGAAAAGGCCCATGCACTACAACTAAAAAATCAAGCAGAAGCAACATTGCTGGTCGATCTGATTTATCCTCAGACCACCTTCGATCCTAAAGAGGCAGAGCAGGATCTTTTACGCTTGCAGGACACCCTGAATGCACAACCTGCATTGGGCGTGATTGAACTGGGTGCAATGAAGGTTCTTAGTCGCTTTGGCTTGACTCCCGATTTAACAGCCGGGCATAGCTTTGGTGAACTTGCTGCGCTCGCTTGTGCAGGGGCTTTCACCGATGAGCAGTTTCTTGACCTCGCATTCCAACGTGGCAAATGCATGGCTCATGCCTCTACCGGAAATGGTGGCATGATTGCAGTGCTCGCTCCTGAAAAAGATGTTGCAGCCTTGTTTCAAGCCAATGGCATTTCTTTAGTTCCTGCCAACCGAAACACTTTGAACCAAATTGTTTATGCAGGGCCGATTGATCAGATTGATCTTGCAGAAAAAGTTCTTGCAGCCAACGGATTTAAAGCGAAGAAGCTTCAGGTTGGTGGCGCATTCCACAGCCCGATGGTCGCCAATGCTGAGCAGCCTTTCCTTAAGTTTATCCAATCGAACATTCAGTGGAATTCAACCAAGGTGCCTGTTTACGCAAACTCGACTGCCTCTGTTTATCCAACGGAAAATGTTGCTGCGAATAAAATTCTTGCAGGCCAGTTGGCGAAAAGTGTTGAATTCAGTCAAATGATTTCTGCTATGCACCGCGATGGGGCAACCACGTTTGTTGAAATCGGGCCTGGTGGCAGACTAACTGGCTTGGTATCTGAAATACTTAAGGGCCAAAAGCATAATGCGATTTCGCTTGATGCTAGCCAAGGTAAGAAAGCAGGCGAGTACGATCTCGCAGCATTGTTATGCAAGCTTAGCGCATTGGGCCTTAAGGTAGATCTTGCCCAGTGGGATAAGGGCTTTGTTGATGCGCCTGTTGAAAAACCAGGATTCACTGTTGCGTTGACCGGTGCTAATTATGTTCGTACCAAAACGGATAAAGTGGAGCCCAAGACGCCAAGTGTTGCTAAAGTTGCGCCAGTGTTAGTTGCTCCAGTTAAAGTTGTTGCAGAAAAAGTGATTGAAACAAAAGTTGTATCTCCATTAAGTTCTTCAAGACCGCTTGAAAATCCGAAAATTATAACCCCAACCATGACCCCGCAAGTAAATCAGGAAGTGAAATCCGTACCGATGTCAAATAGAAATATTAATTCAGAAGGCATAGGTCGTGTGCTTGATGTAACTAAAGCAAGCCTCGATATGCTGCAAAAATTGCAAGAACAATCCTCTCAGATTCACAAGATGTTTCTGGAAGGTCAGGAATCTGCGCAGCGAAATCTGCATGCTCTTATCCAACAGCAGCAAATTGTTTTGCAAGCCTCATTGGGTTTGAACACTGCGATGCCTCAACTCAAATTCGAAGAAAAAGTTCAACCAGTTGTTTCAAACACCCCTGCACCTCAAACTTCCTTTGTCAAAGAAACAGTTTCTGCTCCTGTAGCAAAACCTGTTGCACCTTACAAAGCGCCTACGGTTGCTGCACCTGCGGTTGTAAGAACGCAACCCGTTCCTACCCCTGCGATTGTAAGAACCCAGCCCGCACCTGAACCAGTTGTTGCTGCGCCTGTGGTTGCTGCGCCCGTGGTTGCTGCACCTGTTGCGACTTCGGTTTTATCTGCCCAAAACCCTCCTCCAATTGGGTCCATCGCTTCGGTTTTGATGATGGTGGTTTCTGAAAAAACTGGCTATCCTACCGAAATGCTTGAACTCGATATGGCTTTGGATGCAGACCTTGGCATCGATTCCATCAAGCGAGTCGAAATCTTGGCAGCAATTCAAGAGAGGTTGCCCGAAGCGCCAATCGTTAAGCCAGAACATCTAGGCTCTCTCAACACGCTGCGCCAAGTTGCGGAATTTCTTCTGGGCTCCAAAGTTGATGAAATTAAAGTTGAAGTTAAAAATAGTGCACCAGTAGTTGTTGCTGTTGCGCCTGTTGTGGTGAGAAAAACAAGCTCAGCGGAATCTGTTTTAATTCAGGTTGTTTCTGAGAAGACTGGCTACCCAACGGAAATGTTGGAACTCGACATGGCGTTGGATGCTGATTTGGGAATTGATTCGATCAAGCGGGTGGAAATACTAGCAGCAATTCAGGAAAAGTTGCCCGAAGCTCCGATTGTAAAGCCCGAACACTTGGGGACTTTAAATACACTTCGCGAGGTTTTGAATCATCTTGATGGTGGAGGTGTTCAGCAAAAAGAAACGGCACACGAGGCACCCCCCGCAAAAAAATCATTCAGCCAGCCTTCGATTCCTACCGGGCTTGACCGGTTGGTTCCTAGGTTGGCTAAGGTGGCTGGCAACCACGGGACCTTCAGTATTGACAAACAAATACTCGTCACAGGTTCAGATGCAGAATTATCGATCGAAGTTTGTAATGCTATTATCAAACGTGGATTCAAAGCTGAAAAAATTGGATTGAATGAAGTAATTAATGCATCTTGGGATCGATTGGGTGGGCTCATTATCCTTTCTTCTCCTTTGCATTCAAATGAAGATTTTCTTTTGAAATCTTTAATGGCTGTGCAATCGGTTGGCAAAGCATTGCGCTCGGAATCTTCATCTTCAGGATCCATCCTTTTTGCTGTTACGAGGCTTGATGGCGCCTTGGGTTTTGAATCATTTGCAGATGATCGCAATCCTCTGGATGCTGGTTTGCTTGGTCTTGTGAAAACTGCAGCCCGCGAATGGCCGCTTATCCGTTCCCGTGCCATCGATATTGATCCTCGCATTGGTATCAGTGATGCAGCAGAGAAAATCGCAGACGAAATTTTGTTTCATGGGCCAATTGAAGTAGCTATCAATTCTTCGGGCAGAAGAACCATCCAACTTGATGTTACGGATGTCGAACTTTCCCAGACTGAATCAAACCTTGAAGGCAAGTTAGTGTTGGTTACCGGAGGGGCCCGGGGTGTTACCGCAGCATGTGCCCAGGCGATTGCTGATCTTCATGCACCTTCAATTTTAGTTTTGGGCAGAAGCCCTGAACCTACCAATGAGCCCGATTGGCTCATGAAGTTGAATTCCGAAATGGAAATTAAGAAAGAACTTGCAGCCCGATCTGGCGCATCCCTTTCACCCAAAGCCATCGGCGAACAGTGCAAACAGATACTTGCGAATCGCGAAGTAAGAACGAACTTGGAAAAGCTTAGTGCTAGTTGTTCTAAGGTGCTTTATCGCTCGGTAGATATTCGCGATGCAGGTTCCGTTGCCCAAATTCTTGCTGAAGTTCAGACTGAGTTGGGGCCTGTGTGTGGCATTATTCATGGTGCAGGGGTTTTGGCAGATGCCTTGATTGAAGATAAGACTGCTGAACAATTCCAGCGCGTTTTTGCAACCAAGGTCACTGGATTGCAAAATATACTTTCTAGTATTGATGTTCGTAAGCTTAATTTCTTGGCGATGTTTTCTAGCACTACGGCCCGCTTTGGCAGAACCGGTCAGGTTGATTACGCCATGGCGAATGAAGTACTCAACAAGATGGCGCAGAAGTACTCTCGGTTGTTGAAAAACACTCGTGTGGTTTCCTTTAACTGGGGCCCATGGGAAGGCGGCATGGTAGGCGAGGGCTTGAAAAAACTTTTCCTCAAGGAAGGCATTGGCCTGATTCCTCTGAAGGAAGGGGCAGCTTTGCTTGCGTGTGAATTACTCGCAAATAATTCTTCTGTTGAAGTTAGTGTGCTTGCTAAAGGTTCTTCTATCCCACGTGAAGAAGTTCCCGCAAAACTAAAATCAGAAGTTCCTGCGCTTCTTACTTTTGAACGCAGACTGGATCTTTTAGAGCATCCTTTCCTTGAGCATCATGTGATTGATGGCAGACCTGTGTTGCCGATGGCAATTATGCTGGAATGGCTTGCGCATGCAGCCTTGCACGAGAATCCGGGTTATCAATTTCATGGCTGTGATGACTTTAGAATTTTGCATGGTGTGATTTGTGATCAGCCCGAACCATTGCAATTGCGTTATCTTTCCGGCGTTCCGCGGGCAACTGCTAATGGCCTTATTATTCCTGTGGAAGCCCGAAGTTTTCGTAATAACGGTAAAGATGTATTGCACGCTAAGGCAGACATTCTTTTAGTTGAAGCACTGCCTGGTTCTCCTGCAAATCTTCGATCGATCACTGCCCCCAAGGTCGAATACTTGATTGATGATCTTTACCGCGATGTTCTTTTTCATGGCAAGATGATGCATTGTTTGGAAAATGTTGAAAGCTGTGGCGAACGCGGGATCACATGCTGGGTGAAGGGCGCTCCTGAACCTTCCGAATGGATAAGGCAGCCTTTAAGGCAGCGTTGGATTCTTGATCCATTAGGGTTGGATGCGGTTTTGCAAATGATGATTGTTTGGACTTCCAAGATGCAGAGCATGGGATCATTGCCTTGTAGAATTGGGAGCCTTCGATTGTTTCGAAAACCAGTCTTCAACCAAAAGCTTAAAGCTGTATTGGAAATTCGCAAAGCCAATGAGCTTCATGCAGTTGCAGATGTTGATATGATTGATCCGGTGTTTGGCGTGGTTATGCGTTTGGAAGGCGTTGAAGGCGTTTTAGATGCATCCCTAGCCAGAGCCTTTCGCAAAAATCGACTCGGAAAACCAGCCACAATCTAGACCGGGTTTTGCATGAACAACACGAAGCACGGCCCTGGCGTACCTGATCAATCTTTTTTTTCTCCCATTGCCATCGTCAGCGCTGGTTGCGTTTTTGCAGGTTCACCTAACCTTGAATCTCTTTGGCAGCTTATTGCTTCAGGGCAAAATGCTTCAAGTGAGGTTCCATCTGGGCGTTGGGTTTTAGACCCCTCAACCCTTCGTGCTGATTCGATGGCGCAAGCCGACAAGGTTCATACCACCAGAGGTTTTTTTGCTAAAATTCCCGAGCGTAATCCCAAAAAATATCCCTTGCCCCAAGAGATGCTTCAGAAGATCGATGCTGGTAGTTTGTTTGGTTTGGAAGCTGCTAATCAAGCTTTAAAAGGGAAGATTGAAAACCTAGATCGCCAGCGTGTGGGAGTGATATTAGGGCATATCGCATTGCCTACCGAAGGCACCTGCAAACTCAACCTTCAAGTGTTGGGGAAAGTTCTATCAGAAGCTGCGGGACTGCCCGTTCCCGAAGAATGCTTCGGGGTTGAGCCATCATGGTTATCGCAACCTGCAGCACTTCCCGCTAATCTTATCGCCAAGGCTTTTAATCTTGGTGGGCCTTGCTTCACATTGGATGCAGCCTGTGCTTCTAGTTTTTATGCACTTAAGCTTGCATCGGATGCCCTTTATTATCGTAGAGCGGATGCAGTGCTTGCGGGGGGTGTTTCTGGTGCGGATAGCCTTTACACCCACATGGGATTCAGCCAGCTAAGGGCTTTATCTATGTCGGGTAATTGCAGACCGTTTGATCATCGTGGTGATGGTTTGATGGTGGGCGAGGGTGCAGGGATATTTTTGCTCAAGCGCTTGCAAGATGCAATTGAAGCTGGAGATGAAATTCTTGGAGTGATCAGGGGCATAGGCCTTTCGAATGACATCGGTGGCGGTTTGTTAGCCCCCAATAGCGAAGGCCAATTGCGTGCCATGCGTGCAGCATATCAGCAATCGGGCCTCAAGCCTTCGGATATCGATTTAATTGAATGTCATGCTGCGGGTACCCCGGTTGGCGATGGGGTTGAATTTTCTAGCATGGCCGAATTATGGAAATCTGAATCCTATAAAGCTAATCAATGCGTTATAGGATCTGTAAAGTCGAATGTTGGGCATGTGCTTACTGCTGCGGGCGGTGCCGGCCTTGCCAAGGTTTTAGCTGGTTTAAGTCGTCAGCAACTTCCACCTACTTCAGGTTTCGAAGCTTGTTCTTCATCGATTAAAATGGATGCTTCTGCATTCCGGGTTTTGAAAACAGCGCAACCTTGGGAAAGAAGACAGGCAGATATTCCTCGCAGAGCAGCGCTTAGCGGTTTTGGATTTGGTGGCATCAACGCTCATGTTCTTGTCGAGGAATGGATAGGCCAGAAACTTCAAGTTGCAGAGCCTCAAGCAGAGCATGGCCCACTTGCAGTTGTTTCGGTTGCAGCCAGAAACGCAGGCGATATCAGCACAGAGCCTTTCTATCAGCGGGCGATAGGGTTTGGTAAAGTTGAAGTCGAACCTCTTGTAAATGCCTGGAATGTGCAATCATCGGAAGCCATTGCTGCGGATTTGCCCCATAATGTAACTCTAAATGGGAGGCCTAAAAAAGCAGTGGAGTTGCCACTGGATGCGTTTCGAATTCCGCCCAGGGAACTTGAGCAGATGCTTCCGCAACAGGGGTTGGCTCTTGACACCGCACGCGAAGCACTTGAATCCATGAAGTTCAAGGAATCTGATTTTCAAAGGATGGGAGTCTTTCTCGGAGTAGGCCTTGATTTAAATACGACAAACTACCACTTGCGTTGGTGGTGGCTTGCAAACAATCAAAATCCTGAATATGCCGATGCTGCGGGCCCTGCCTTGAATGCAGATCGAACCATGGGCGCACTTGCAAGTATTGCAGCTTCCAGAATCGCCCGTGAATACAGGGTGGGCGGTGTTGCGTTTACAATTGCTGCAGATGAGAACTCGGGGTTAAGGGCTCTCGAAATTGCATGGGATTCGTTGGTATCTTTTCAGATCGATAGCGCCTTGGTAGGGGCAGTAGATTTTTGTCTCGACCCACGCATGATTGTCCCTCTTGCAAAAGAAGGCAAACTTACGGATGCAATTCTAAACCCTGCTTTAGCTCTGGGGAAGACGGGTGTTCTTCCTTCTGATGGCTCTGCAGTCCTTGTTTTAAAAAGGCTTGAAGATGCGGAAAAATCCGGTGATACCATCCTTGCGGTACTCCGGGGCATCGGCACTTTTAAAGACCCGATTGCTAAAGGAATATCTGATAAAGCCTGTAGAACAGCAATGGAAAGTGCATATCTTTCCTCGGGTATTCATCCCGCAACCATTCAATATCTTGAATCAAATTCTTCGGGCCTAGAGCAGGACGACGCCGCAGAAGCCAGAGCTCTTGGCGATTTCTTTTCCCCTAGGCAGGTTTCTGGTCAAGCGGTGCTTCATTGTTCCAGGTTTCAACTTGGTTGGTCGGGGGCTGCAACAGGTTTGCAATCTTTGGCAAAAGCTTGCCTTTGTTTAAGCCAGAAAGTGTTGCCCGGAAATGCTATTGAACAACCAGAAATTGATCGCAGATATGAGGACGCACGATTTCTAGCAGAAAATTTCAGCCCCACTCCTTGGCTTCGAAACAGGGAAGATGGCCCACGCAGAGCAGGGGTTAATTCTTTGGGCAGCGATGGTACTTGGTTTCATATCTTGCTTGAAGAACCTGAATTAGAAAATAGCGCAACAACTCCCAATCTGGCTGCATCAGCTTTCTCTGAAACACTTTTTGCAATTTATGCAGAAGATGCCTCTACTCTTGAAGCTAATCTCTTTCTTTTAAAACAATTTGCGTCAGAGGGCAATTTTACTTCGTTGCTTTCTTTGGCAAAAGCTTGGCATGAGAAGAATCTTGCTTTAGCTGATTCACCCTTTGCATTGTCTTTTGTCGTTTGCAATCTTATCGAGTTTCCCCTGATCATTGAGGCGGGATTCAAAACCTTGAAGGGCGAACCCCTTGATTCTTCTGTTGCTGACAGGGTTTTTTATAATCACAACCCGCTTGGAAACGAAGGGCAAGTTGCCATGGTTTTTCCAGGTTCGGGCGCGGATTTTGCTTCGATGGGTGCAGACCTATCGCTTCGCTGGCCACAGAGCCATCTAGTTTACGATAAAAATAGTCTCAAATTAAGAGCACAGGTGCTTCCTGAGTTTTACTGGCAGGGTAGGCCTTTTCGCCAGCCTTTGCCCCATGAACGAATCATGGCGCAAGTTTCGTTTGGATGCGCCACTGCAGAGATCATGCGGCTTGCACGTATAAAAACAGATTTGGTGCTGGGTTATAGTCTGGGTGAATCAACCGCATTGGTTGCAATGGGTTATTGGGCTGATCGCGATGGGCTTTGGCATGCGCTGGAAGGTTCGACTCTTTTTAAGGAAGATCTTGTTGGAAAAAGGCAGGCAATCGCTCTTTCATGGGGCATGGAGCCAGGGAAGGTTCCTGATTGGCTTGTGGGATTGGTGGAAAAATCCCCGGAAGATATTGAACAGTTGTTAGTCGAATTTGACCGTGTTTATTTGCTAATTATTAATAGCCCAAATGAATGTGTCATCGGGGGAGACGCGACTCAAGTCAAAAAATTGGTCAAACAATTGAACTGCAGATTGTTTCCTTTAAGCACTGAAACTGCAGCGGTTCATTGCGAAGCTGCAAGGCCCATTGCTGATGCTTATCGAAGATTTCATTTGCTGCCAACGAATCTCATGGCAACGCCCTATGTTTACAGCGCATCGTTTGGCTCTGCTTACGAGGTTACGAAAGAAGCAGCGTCGGAAGCGATCACAGGGCTGGCCTTAAGCACTATGGATTTTAATAAAATTGTTGAAACTGCATACGAGGATGGCGCACGCATATTTTTGGAAATGGGACCTGGCTCTTCTTGTACCAGAATCATTGCTAATATTCTCAAGGGTAGGCCTCATTTTGCTAAATCACTAAGCACTATGCGAGGCAGCCAGTATCTAGGATTTTTGAAAACCATCGCTGCCTTGATTTCTGAACGAGTCTCTTTGGATTGTAGCTTCCTTTTTACTCCCACTGATTTGGTGAGTGCAAAGGGTAATAAGGTGAGATTGATTACAGGCTCTACAGGTTTTGCATTCACCGCCCCCAGTTCGAATTGGATTAGCACTCAAGAAGTTACGGAAGAAAGAATACATTTCATGGAAAATGAAAATGCGCTGCAGCTTCATGGCGTTGAACACGCTGTGAACATGAACCACTCTGCAATGGAAGCCCATGCTGCTTATTTAAAACTTTCGCAATCAACTCTTGGGCAGATGACCGCCCTGGTTGAATTTCAAAATCAGATGCTGCAATCGGTGAACTTGGGCGATACGCAGTTCGATGTTTTTTCTGAGGATGTTTCTGATAGTACTAGCTCTGATAAACCGTTTGAAATGCTTTTGACACCACCTAGAACTCTTGATCGGAACGCTTGCTTGCATTACGCCCGAGGGAATATCGCAGGGGTGTTGGGCTCGATGTATGCCGAAATTGATGCCTACCCTACTCGAGTTAGATTACCAGATGAACCCTTGATGCTTGTGGATAGAATCTTGGCAATCGAGGGCGAACCTTGTTCGATGGGTTCGGGAAGAATCATTACCGAGCACGATGTTTTGCCCGGTGCATGGTATTTGGATCATGGCAGAATCCCAACTTGCATTGCTGTAGAATCGGGGCAGGCAGATCTATTTCTATCAGGCTTTTTAGGCATCGATCATAAAACCAAAGGCCTTGCAGTTTATCGCCTACTTGATGCAGAGGTTACTTTCCATCGTTCCCTGCCTGTAGAGGGCGAAGTCATTCATTACGATATTCGCATTGATCGGTTCTTCCGCCATAATGACACTTATCTTTTTCGATTTTGGTACGATGCCACCGTCAATGGCGAACCTTTCATGGCAATGCGCGAAGGTTGCGCAGGTTTCTTCACAGAAGAAGCACTTGCTGCTGGAAAAGGCATCGTTATTTCAGCAAACGCAGATAAAAAAGAAGATGTGATTTCAACTCCGCCTTTGCTTCCAATGGTTAAAGAATCTTTTAGTGAAGAGCAATTAGATGCATTGCGAAGTGGAGATTTGGCGGCTTGCTTTGGTGCTCAGTTTGCCAATCTGCCTATTCGGGATCCTGCAACTTTGCCCGGTGGAAAAATGCGGCTTGTGCATCGGGTGCCTCTTCTTGAACCTGAAGGCGGGCCCGCTGGCCTTGGCCGTATTTTAGGCGAAGCTGATATTCATCCTGATGATTGGTTTCTTACCTGTCATTTTGTGGATGATCAGGTAATGCCCGGCACGCTAATGTATGAATGTTGCCTGCATACCCTGCGAATTTTTCTTTATCGCATGGGATGGGTGGGCGAAAAATCGAATGTTGCGTTCGAACCAGTGCCTGGGATTACGGGTAAACTTCGCTGCAGAGGGCAGGTTACTGCTACCACGAAAAAAGTTACCTATGAAGTTTTGATAAGGGAAAGAGGTTATCGCCCAGAACCCTACACCATCGTTGATGCATACATGTATGCGGATGGTAAAAATGTGGTTGAGATAAAATCCATGTCGCTTCGTATGACAGGATGGAGCAAAGAATCGGTTGAAGCAATTTGGTCGGGTGGGATTTCTGGTGCAGTGAAAACACCACTCTTTGACAATGCCAGCATTATGGCGTTTGCGATAGGCAATCCTTCCGAAGCGTTTGGAGATGCGTACAAGGTTTTTGATACTGAAAGAAAAATCGCTAGGCTTCCCGGGCCACCTTATAAATTCCTCGATCGGATCATGGAGGTTAACTGCGAACCTTGGAAGATGGTTGCTGGGGGTGAAATTGTTGCAGAGTATGATGTTCCACTCGATGAATGGTATTTCAGTTCTGAAAGACAGGCAGCAATGCCTTTTGCCATTCTTCTAGAAATCGCCTTGCAGCCATGTGGCTGGCTTGCTGCTTATTTGGGATCTGCGCTTACTAGCAAGGATGATCTTTCCTTCCGTAATCTGGGGGGGAAGGCTGTTTACCTGGAGCCTGTTCTTGCAGATGCAGGGACACTTTCTATCAAGGTTAAGATTACACGCGTGTCATCCTCTGCGGGGATGGTGGTGCAATCGTATTTGTTTGATGTTTTTTGTAAGGGCAAAAGTATCTACAAGGGGGATACTACTTTTGGGTTCTTTTCGAAGGATGCTCTTGCAAATCAGGTTGGGGTTCGAGGCGCTAGTTTGTGGAATGTTGAGAAATATGCCCGTGTGGATGCTTTGATCAGTGCAGAACCGCCATTTCCTGATGATTTTTTAAGAATGTTGGATCGAGTGGAATATCTTGAGCAAAAGGGGGGTGCAAACGGTCTGGGGTACATCCGGGGAATCAAGCAGGTTAACCCCAAAGACTGGTTTTTTAAAGCACATTTCTATCAAGATCCTGTTTGGCCTGGCTCGCTTGGCCTTGAAGCAATGATTCAATTAATGAAAATCCTTGCAACAGACTTCTGGCCTGAAGTTAACACTTTTTTGCCTATTGTAAGCCCAGAACCACATATTTGGATTTACCGCGGGCAGGTTATTCCGCATAATAACACTGTGATAGTCGAAGCAACTATTACCAACAGGGATGATCCCTCTGGTTTATTGGTTGCAGATGGCAAACTATCCGTAGATGGCTTGATCATCTATGAAATGAAAGACTTCCGCCTAAAGGCTTGGAAGTCGTAACAGCGATTATTCAGGATAGAACTTTTATGAAATATTCCCGGGTGTATCTCGATGCAATTGGTTACGAACTTCCACCGGTGGTAGTTTCCACCGAGGAACTCGAAACCAGATTGCTCCCCGTTTATGAAGCATTGAAATTTAATGCAGGTCAGTTGCTCGCTTGGACCGGTATTCAGGAACGACGCTGGTGGGAACCAGGGTTTTCCGTTGCTGAAGGCGCAACGCTTGCTGCCAGAAAAGCACTCGACCGTTCTAATGTTACTGCTCAAGATCTCGAAGTTGTAATTTACTCTGCTGTTTGCAGAGAACAATTTGAACCCGCAACCGCTTGCTCGGTTGCAGCGAAGTTGGGCGTTGGTAGTAATGCCCTCGTTTACGATATTAGCAATGCCTGCCTCGGTGTATTAAATGGCATTCTTGATATTGCCAACCGTATTGAGCTTGGCCAAATTCGTGCGGGCGTTGTTGTATCTTGCGAAACCTCACGCGAAATCAACGACACCATGATTGCTGAGTTGCTCAAAAGAAAAAATATTGAAACCTTTAAAGATTCACTTGCTACCCTTACAGGCGGTTCCGGCGCAGTGGCTGTTGTTGTTACAGATGGATCCTTCTCAAGTGAAAAAAGAAGAAAGCTTATTGCTGCCAGTGCCCAAAGCGCAGCAGAGCACCATAGCCTTTGCAGATGGGGCCTGACCAATGATCCCATTCCAGATTTTATCCCCGATGGCGCTTCACCCAAACAAATCATTCAGGGCGTTATTCATGCTGCAAGGCATTTTATGACTACCGATTCGGTTGCAGTGTTGAAGTATGGTGTTGATCTCGGCATGCGCACTTGGAAAAATTTTGTAGGTAAGATCGGCTGGACACCCGATGCAATCGATAAGGTTATCTGTCATCAGGTTGGCGCTCCGCACCGTGATTCGGTTTTGAAAGCCCTTGGAATATCTTTGCACAAGGATTATTCTACTTTCCCATTCCTAGGAAATATCGGTACAGTTTCTCTACCATTGACCGCAGCGATTGCAGAGGAACGAAAATTCCTGCTCCCAGGAGACAGGGTCGGCTTGCTAGGGATTGGCAGCGGGCTTAACTGCCTTATGCTGGGCGTAGAATGGTAGTTGGTAATAAGCCTGGCGATGTTTCAGGTCCTCCCCAAACCCTTTTAAACTGGATCAGGGAAAACCCCTCCCTTTATCCTTTCAAGGGTAAATATCTAAACCTTGGCAATCACAAACTTCATTACCTCGATGAAGGTTCGGGCAGGCCCGTGTTTATGATTCATGGCAACCCGACATGGTCCTTTTTTTATCGCAACTTGATTCCCGCACTTTCGAAGTTCATGCGGGTTATTGTTCCTGATCATGTTGGATGCGGCCTTTCCGATAGGCCTAGCGATGAACAATACAGCTACACGCTTGAAAGCAGGCTCAACGATCTTGATAAGTTAATCAATCATATTGCGCCGACTGGAAAAATCAGCTTGGTAGTGCATGACTGGGGCGGCATGATCGGAACCTCTTGGGCCGTTCGTAATGCATCTAGAATTGAAAGTATCGTTTTTTTGAACACCGCAGGTTTTGGCCTTCCGCAAGGCAAGCCCCTTCCTTGGACTCTCAAGGTCTGCAGATCCAAGGTTATTGGCTCGTTGATGGTGCGCGGGTTTAATGGGTTTTGCTTGGGCGCTGCAAGATACTGCGCTATCAAAGGTCTTAATAGCAAAGTTCGGGCTGGCTTTCTTTCCCCTTATTCAAGCTGGAAGGATCGACTTGCTATATTCCGCTTTGTGCAGGATATCCCCATCAATCCGCAGCACCCCTCGTATGAGATTATTGAAGGCACTAGATCCGGCCTTTCTAATTTGAATGATACGCCCAAAATATTTTGCTGGGGTAGACACGACTTTATCTTCAACGATGACTTTCTTGCGGAATGGAAAAAACATTTTCCCAACGCAGATTATAATGTCTTTGAAGATGCTGGGCATTACCTTCTCGAAGATGCGCCTGCTCCGATCATTGCGAAGATCCAAGAATTCTTCATGAAATACCCCGGGGGTTGAGCCATGCAGGGCTCGCTTAATATCGCCAACCTAGTCCGGGAAATGGCGCATAATTTTCCCGATGCCGTTGCTGTTATTGTGCAAAATGGTGCGCACCTTTCTTCCGGCCCAAAAATCTCTGCCCAACTATCCTTCTCACAATTGCAGAATTCCATCGATGCCGCTGCCCGTGGTCTTCTCGATCAGGGATTTCAACCTGGAATGCGCGTTGCTGTTATGGTCAAGCCAGGCATCGAATTCCTCCAAGTTGTTTTTTCACTTTTCACCATTGGCGCAACGGTTGTTGTTGTTGATCCTGGGCTTGGGTTAAAGGGGATAGGCTCCTGCCTTAAAGAAGTCAAACCTGATGCATTCATCGGGATTCCGCTTGCTCAAATGGCAAGGATTCTCTTCGGGTGGGGTAAAACTTCTATAAGGAAAACCATCACTGTTGGGGGTGCCATATTTGGAACCCGATGGTCGGATGTTTTACGAAAAGGCTCCGTTTTAAATACACCTTTGGTGTGCAACGCTGTTGATCCCGCTGCTATTTTGTTTACGAGTGGTAGCACTGGGGTATCCAAAGGCGTGGTGTACGAACATGAACAATTTCATGCCCAAGTCCAACTTCTTAAAAGCCTTTATCAAATTGCTCCGGGTGAAATTGATCTCCCTACCTTTCCTCTTTTTGGGCTTTTTTCTCCAGCATTGGGTATGACTGCGGTTATTCCAGAAATGGATTTCACCAAGCCTGCTAAAGCGGATCCGTACAAGATTCTTGGTGCCATCAGGCATTTTAAGGTGACTAATCTTTTTGCTTCTCCCGCTTTGCTTCGTAGATTGGCAAGCCTTCCGAAAGATATTAATTTCCCAACACTAAAGCGCATTCTTTCTGCAGGGGCCCCGGTGCCCGCTCGAGATATTGCCAATCTCGCCAACCGATTAAATCCTGGAATTCATCTGCATACTCCCTATGGAGCGACCGAATCCCTTCCTGTTGCAACCATTTCTAGTGCCGTTATCCTTTCCGAAACCCAACAATTCACCTCTTCAGGGAAAGGTGTTTGCGTGGGTAAGCCTGTTGAAGGCATCGATGTTCGTATTATTAAAATCGATGATGCTGCAATTGAAAATTGGTCTGAATCCCTGCGGGTTATGCCTGGTGAAATTGGTGAACTGGTAGTGCGTGGCCCGGTTGTTACCAAGCATTATTTCAATCGCCCTGTTCAAACAAACCTTGCAAAAATTCTTGATGCTGATGGGCAAACCCTCCATCGAATGGGTGACCTTGGGTATTTCGATTCTGAGGGAAGGCTTTGGTTTTGTGGCCGGAAATCTCAGCGCGTACTCTCTGCGAATAAGCTTTTTCATACCGTCCCTATCGAGGGAATATTTGATTCAGTTCCTGGTGTTTTTCGTAGCGCACTTGTCGGGGTTGGGCCCGTAGGATTACAACTCCCTGTTGTTTGTGTCGAAAAAGAAAAGGGTATGTTCAGTGATCAAGAGCTATTACGCAATCTTGCAAGCAGGGCTTTGCTTTATCCCCAAACCAAAGACATCACTAAATTTTTGATCCATCCATCCTTCCCCGTGGACATAAGGCATAATTCTAAAATCAAGCGGGAAGAACTTGCAGTTTGGGCTGCAGGGAGGCTTTCATGAAAGTTTTAGTAACAGGGGGTGGCGGTTTTCTGGGCTCTGCAATTTGCTCGATGTTGGTTTCACGAGGCGATAATGTTCAAAGCATTTCCCGTAAGCCATATGCAAAATTGAATGCTATGGGTGTTGCGCAGTTTCAAGGCGATTTGGCCGATAAAGGTGCGATTCATCTAGCAGCGCAAGGTTGCGATGCAATCATACATACTGCTGCAAAAGCTGGTATTTGGGGCGATTACAATAGCTATTACCAAACCAATGTTATGGGGACTAAAAACATTCTTGAGGTTTGTAAAAGCTTGGGCATTCCTAAATTGGTATACACCAGTTCGCCTAGTGTGGTTTTCAATAATGGCGATATGGAAGGCGTTGACGAAACGGTTCCCTATCCTGAAAGTTATCTTACTGCATACCCAAAAACAAAAGCCCTTGCAGAGCAAATGGTTTTGAAAGCCAATGATGATACGCTTGCGACGGTGGCATTGAGGCCGCATTTAATATGGGGCCCAGGCGATAACCATCTTGTCCCCAGAATTCTGGCCCGCGCCAAGGCTGGCAGGCTTCGTAAGATTGGTAATCGCATTGTTATGGTTGATTCTGTCTATATTGATAATGCTGCAAGTGCCCATCTTTTGGCGCTAAATCACTTAGCTTTTCACTCCTCATGCTCAGGTAAGGCGTACTTTATTTCTAATGGTGAACCTTGGAAGCTTTGGGATTTGGTGAATGAAATTATCCGTGCGGGCAATGGCAAGGCGGTGGATAAAAGTGTTCCGGTTTCGCTTGCTTACTTCATGGGTTGGATTTTTGAAATGACTTACAGCCTTTTTCGAATACAAAACGAACCACCCATGACAAGGTTTCTTGCTAAGGAGTTATCCACATCGCATTGGTTTGATATTTCGAACGCAAGAAAAGATCTTGGGTATGAACCCAAGGTTTCGATCAAAGAAGGATTGGTGCGTTTGAAAGCTTCGCTGGAAAAGACGTAAGCAATTTTTTACTTAAGCCTTTAGTAATGCTAAATCAAGCAGGATGATGTTATTTGCCTATTAGGGCGTTTTGGTAATCCACCAAAGCTGCCTCGATTCCAGTGCGCAAGTTTTCTGCAGCTTTATCATTAGACTTACGATACTCATCTAAGCGTTCGCGTATGCCATCTCTGCGCTCTTGCAAGGTCTGCAGTTGTTTATAAAGGTCCGCCTTGGCTTCTCCCGTAGCGTTTTTCCCTTGCTCTTTGATAGCCACATATTGTTTATCTAACGCGTTCAATTTTGCCTGGCTTTCGTTGACATAATCCACCCGGGCAGAGCTAAGGGCCTCAGCAGTTGAGTTAGCAGCTTCGTGAATATCATTTTTGGCTTTTTCAAAATGGGCGTCTGTTCTCGCAGAATACATTCGAAATGGCGAGGCATCACATCCAATGATGGAAAATAGCGCAGCAACATTTAATATTAAAGGGAATGATCGTTTCATAATGCTTGCCTGTTCAAATATAACAAGATATTCACTTAAACCGGTTACAGACCACAGGCATAAGCTTTATTTCAAATCGTTCAAGCCCACTTTTTAGGATTGCTGGGCTTATATTCGCACGAACAATAGCCTAGGTTCTCTGGGCGATTATTCGCTTTTAATTTAATCTATGTGTTTTATGTAAGGTATTTACTTGTATAGGTTTACGTTAATTTTCAAAAATATTGAAGGATAGGGATGTATTTGTGTACATTCTTATCTTGTTTAGCGAATAATGTAGATGTGATGTATTAAAGGCTTAATGGATTCTTGTAATGAACATTGATCGATACACTGAAAAAGCGCAGGAAGCCTTACAGCAGGCTTCCAAGATTGCCCAGTCTAAGGGGCAACCGCAGGTAGATTTGGAGCATTTGCTTTCAAGCTTATTGGCTCAGGATCCAGGCTTAGCGTTATCTATTTTGCGGAAATCCAACATCAATACCGATGCCTTGCGCAAACGCTGTGATCAAGAAATCGATCGCCTTCCCAAGGTTTCTGGTTCCAATCAAGATGGCAATATTTACCTTGCAGGCAGATTGAACACGATTCTAAAGCAATCGGAGGAAGAGGCTAAAAAGTTTAAGGACGATTATATTTCCGTCGAGCATATTCTTCTGGCGTTGTTGGAAGATAAAGCTTCAATCGGAAAACTGTTCAAAGAGTTTGGAATTACCCGTGATCTATTAATGACCGCACTTCAAGAAGTAAGAGGAAACCAACGCGTGACCAATCAAAACCCCGAAGCCACTTATCAATCTCTAGAAAAGTATGGCCGTGATCTCACCAAAATGGCCGCTGCCAACAAACTCGATCCTGTAATAGGCCGTGATGAAGAAATTCGCAGGGTGATTCAGGTTCTTTCCCGCAGAACTAAAAACAACCCTGTTCTCATTGGTGAGCCAGGCGTTGGGAAAACTGCAATCGTTGAAGGGCTTGCGCAGCGCATCGTTCGGGGTGATGTTCCCGAAGGTTTAAAAAACAAAATGATAGTCTCCCTCGATATGGGAGCATTGATTGCAGGTGCGAAATTCCGGGGTGAATTCGAAGAGCGCCTTAAGGCTGTCCTTAAAGAAGTTCAGCAATCCGCAGGCGAAATCGTTCTTTTTATCGATGAGCTTCATACGGTTGTTGGCGCAGGAAAAGCTGAGGGTGCCATGGATGCAGGCAACCTTTTGAAACCAATGCTGGCCCGGGGAGAACTTCATTGTATTGGTGCCACCACCCTCAATGAGTATAAGCAAAATATTGAAAAAGATGCCGCCCTTGAGCGCAGGTTTCAGCCTGTAATTGTTGATCAACCCACGGTGGAAGATACCATCAGTATTTTGCGCGGGTTAAGAGAGCGCTATGAATTGCATCATGGTGTAAGAATTAAAGATGCCTCTCTGGTTGCAGCAGCGGTACTTTCGAATCGTTATATTGCTGATCGGTTTTTGCCTGATAAAGCAATCGATCTTATCGATGAAGCGGCTGCTAAACTGCGCACTGAAATTGATAGCATGCCTTCTGAATTAGATGAAATCATGAGGCGCACCATGCAATTAGAAATTGAAAGAGAGGCGCTTAAAAAGGAAAAAGATGCTGCATCTAAAGACCGGCTTTTGAAACTCGAAAAGGAACTTTCAGATTTGAAAGGTCAGTCGGGTGCTCTTAAGGGCCAATGGGATATCGAAAAAGAAGCGGTACTAAAGCTACGTTCCCTTAGGCAGCAAATCGATCAAACCAAACTCGATGCAGAGCAAGCCGAGCGCAGTTACGATCTTAGCAAAGCTGCGGAACTCAAGTACGGAAAATTAAACGAATTAGAGCGAAAGCTTAAGATTGAAGAGGAGGCTTTTACATCGAAGCAGGGTGAAAGCAAGCTTATTAAAGAAGAAGTTGATGAAGAAGACATTGCAGACGTTGTGAGCAGGTGGACTGGTGTGCCGGTCTCGAAATTGCTTGAGGGCGAACTGCAGAAACTTTTGCACCTTCAAGAAGAACTTCATCAGCGCGTTGTTGGGCAGGATGAAGCAGTAACTGCGGTTTCGGATGCTGTTTTAAGGGCTCGCAGCGGCTTGAAAGACCCTAATAGGCCAGTAGGGAGTTTTATTTTTCTTGGGCCAACGGGCGTAGGGAAGACTGAACTTGCAAGGGCGCTTGCTGAATTCTTGTTCGATGATGAGCGATCGATGATCCGCATTGATATGTCTGAATATCAGGAAAAACATACTGTGGCCAGGCTTCTAGGTGCGCCGCCAGGCTATATTGGTTATGAAGAGGGCGGGCAGTTGACTGAGGCAGTCAGGCGAAAACCTTACTGCGTCATACTTTTTGATGAGATCGAAAAAGCGCATCCTGATGTGTTTAACATCCTTTTGCAGGTTCTGGATGATGGCAGACTAACGGATGGCCAAGGCCGTACGGTTAATTTCAAAAACACCATTGTTATCATGACCTCGAATATAGGCAGCAATAGGATTCTTCAGTTTAAGGGTTCCTTCGTTGGGGAAATTTATGATCACATGAAAGATGCAGTGCTTGAAGAGTTGAGGAAGAATTTCAGGCCGGAGTTTCTTAATCGGGTTGATGATATTATTGTATTTCATGCCCTTAGCGAAAAGCATCTGGAAAAAATTGTTGAAATCCTTCTTGGCCGACTTCGTTCCAGATTGGATGAAAAGCATATTTTGCTTGAGCTTACCGAAGCTGCACGGTTGCATTTGGTTGCGGTGGGTTACGACCCTGCTTATGGCGCACGCCCTTTGAAACGCACCATTCAAAAAGAAATCGAAAACCCGCTTTCAAGATTGATGCTTGAAGGGAAAGTTAAAGATCATTGCAAAGTTATGGTTGATTTCGATAAGGCCAAAGGTGTGCTAAAGTTTGATACAACCATGCAAGTGTAATCAGAATATTCCTCCCTGATTTTATCTATTATGGTAGAATTAATTCGGAGGATACATGCTGGCGTTTCGTACTGACACTATGTTTGATCGAAGGATGTTCCTTGCTTTGGGAATGCCTTTGCTTTCTGGTATTGCCAATGGCAGCACTGGGGATAGTGCGAAAACTCGCAAGGCAAAGTCGGTGCTTGTAGTGTTTTGTGGTGGCGGCCAAAGTCAGTTGGAAATGTGGGATCCCAAACCCAACGCTCCGGTAGAAATCCGAGGCGCCTTTGGTTCGATTGCCACGAAAGTTCCCGGTTTGCGCTTTGTTGAACATCTTCCCAAAGTTGCAAATGTAGCTAATAAATTCACGGTTCTTAAAAGTGTTAGTCATGATGATTTGGATCATGGTTCTGCTTGTTATCTGAGTTTAACCGGGCATTTTCATCCGCAGAAATCAGCGAATCCGCCGCCTAAGCCTGATGATCTACCTACTGTTGGATCAATCTTTCGAAGAATCCGGCCCATTGGGCCTTTTGGTTTTTCTAGTTCTCATGTTAATGGGCCATTGTTGGTGCCCGAGTTAAATTCGCCTGGGCAAAATAGTGGCTATTTGGGTCGGGCTTATGATCCCCTTGCGGTAGATGGCAGCAACCCCGAGAAATCGCTTCCTTCGCTCAATCCGCGCGAAGAACTACCCACGGTGCGAATTCAGCAAAGGCAATCCTTGAAGAATGCGTTGGAAAAAGAACAGCGCAAGTGGGAGTCAGTGCCTGGTTTGCTTGATCACGATTTGCGTTACAAGCAGGCGTATCAAATTTTAAGTGATCCCAAGGCTCGAAGTGCGTTTGATCTTTCCCAAGAGAAGGATTCTGTTCGCGATCGCTATGGTCGAAATCGTTCTGGCCAAGCTTGTTTGCTTGCCCGCAGATTGATTGAAAGAGAAATGCCTTGGGTAACAGTATTTTGGAATCCGAATATCCGAGGGCAAGATTCTGCACCCAACGAAACTGATCAATATGGCTGGGATACCCACAACGATATTTTTGAATCAATGAAGGATCATTTGCTGCCTCGTTTTGACCAAAGTTTTTCCGCCCTTTTAGAAGACATGGATTCACGAGGGTTGTTGGATTCAACATTGGTGGTTTGCATGGGAGAGTTTGGCAGGGCGCCTTTGGTTGCATTAGAGCCTAGATTTGCGGGGGCAACGCCTGGTAGAAAACACTGGGCTGCAACTTACTCTGTTGTTTTTGCAGGTGCAGGGGTTACCCAAGGGGGCATAGTTGGTGCCACTGATCGCGCAGCCGCTTATCCCATACAGGATCGGGTTACCCCACAAGATATTATCACCACGCTGTTTGATGCGCTTGGCGTTCCACCCACCGAACATTATCATGATCTATTGAACCGCCCGGTTGCTGTTTCTACCGGGAAGCCGATTAAAAAGCTGTTTATCTGACCAACGGATTAAAAAACACATGAGCAATGATGAGATTTTAAATAATGACCCACCAAGATCCAGATCAGTTATGCTCTGGCTTTTTGTCGTAATCATTTCCATCTTTGCCCTTTCGTTGCCTTTTGTCATTGTCCTTGCGTTTATCTTTGGCAAGGATATCCTATTTAAAGATAATGGAGACTCCGATAATATTAAGTATGGTTCTGCTAGACCGATTGTTGCGCGGGGAAATCTCGCAGAGGATGAAAAATCCACTATCGAGCTTTATAATCAATCAAGGCAGGGAGTTGTTAATATCACCACCCTAGCTAATCGCAAGACTGGCATCAATTTGAACATTCAGCAGATGCCCGAGGGTACAGGGTCGGGGTTTGTGTGGGATGATGCAGGGCACATTGTAACTAATTTTCATGTAATTCAAAACGCAGATGCAGCGCAGATTACCTTTGCAGATCAATCCGTATTTCAAGCCAGGCTCGTAGGGTATTTTGCAGATAAAGATCTTGCAGTTTTAAAAGTCGATGCCCCAAAGGGGAAGCTAAAACCATTGCCATTGGGCCGTTCCGATGATCTCCAAGTTGGGCAGAAAGTGTATGCGATTGGAAATCCCTTTGGCCTTGATCAGACCTTGACCACAGGGATTATAAGTGCGTTGGGCCGGGAGATAGATTCAGTAAATAAAAGGCCGATCAAGAATGTGATTCAGTCTGATGCTGCGATCAATCCAGGTAATTCGGGTGGTCCACTTCTTGACAGTGCGGGTTTGCTTATTGGCGTGAACACTGCAATTTATAGTACTTCCGGTGTTTCCGCAGGGATTGGTTTTGCAATTCCTGTGGATGAGGTGAACCGGGTTGTGCCAGAGCTTATCAAGAATGGAAAAGTTACCAAGCCAGGTCTGGGGGTTACACTTGCGCCTGATAATATGTCGAGGCAATGGGTGCCTGAAGGTGTTGTGGTTTTAGATGTTCTTCCGGAAGGTGCTGCAGCAAAGGTGGGGATTCGCGGATCTTCCAGAAAGAAAACAGGAAACATCGTGCTTGGTGATATCATCAAATCAGTCGATGACAAGCAAATCAAGGTACTGAAAGATCTGTATTCCGTATTGGATGCCAAAAAAGTGGGTGATGTTGTAAAAGTTATGATCCTTCGCGAAGAAGTTGAAATGGGGTTTGATATCACCCTGATGCCTCTTCAATCATTGAAGCCATAATTCTATTTCTTTGCTGCTATTTCTAAGCAACAATACCAAAAGCTATTACCAAGTAAAATGGATGGGATATAAGTATGAATGCTTTAATAAAGACGGTTTTGTTGTTTGCAGTTTTTGCAGCAGTGGGCTGTGGTGGAAATAATACTCCGGATAAAAACGAAAAGGCCAAAGAAAAAGCATCTGTCAAAGTGAAGGGTATTATAGGTGTTTCTGTACTTACTCTTACGAATCCATTTTTTAAGGTTATAGGCGACACGATAAAAGAGCAGGCAGAAAAAGCAGGATATTCTGTTGAGGTGGTGAGCGGGGAATTTGATGTTGCAAAGCAGCAAAGTCAGGTCAAAGATTTCTTAGTGAAAAAAGTAGTTGCGATTGTGTTATGCCCTTGTGACTCGCGCTCGATTGGTGCAGTTATCCAAGAAGCGAATAAAGCGGGAGTGCCTGTATTTACCGCAGATATCGCATGCCTGGCTCCCGATGCCAAAGTAGTGACTCATATCGCAACCGATAATTACGAAGGGGGCAAGCAAGCTGGAATTGCCACGATTGAAGCGATGGGTGAAGCAGGGGGCAAAGTTGCGGTGCTCGATTTTAGACAGGCTGAATCATGCATCTTGCGGGTCAAAGGTTTTAAAGAAGTTATCGATGCGCACAACAAGAAAAACCCAAAGGCACAGATAACGATCGTTGCAGAGCTTCCAGGCGATGGGAAGAAAGATAAAAGCCAAAGTGCCACTGAAGATGTATTGCAAACCCATCCAGATCTAGCAGCAATTTTCGCAATCAATGATCCTTCAGCATTGGGGGCCCGGGCTGCACTCGAACGAGCTAACAAGGCTGATGCAGTAAAAATCATAGGGTTTGATGGTCAGCCTGATGGTAAGCAAGCGATCAAGGAAGGGAAGATATTTGCAGACCCGGTGCAATTCCCCGATAAAATTGGTCAGCAAACTGTTGCTGCAATCCTGGATTATTTCGATGGCAAGACGCCACCTAAAGAAGTTTTGATTCCTACGGGCTTGTATAAAAAAGCTGATGCAATGAAAGACCCTGAACTTAAATAAGGATGAAATGATGACTAAGGCTTTGAATTTCAAGCAAGAACTTACCGCATGTTTTGGTCAACCTGTTAGTGAAAATCCGACCCAGGCGATGATCGAAGCAGCTTATAAGCATCATGGATTGGATTGGCGCTATCTGACGATTGAGGTTGCGCCGAGCCATTTGAGTGAAGCGGTAAAAGGCGCTCGCGCAATGGGTTTTGTAGGGTTTAATTGCACTATTCCGCACAAGGTTGCAGTCATCGCTCACTTGGACGGGTTGGGTGAATCAGCATCAGTCATGGGTGCGGTTAACTGTGTTGTGCGCAGGGGTGAAAAGCTGATTGGTGAAAACACCGATGGCAAGGGTTTCCTTGAATCGTTAAAAGAGTTGACCGATCCCAAGGGGAAGCGCATTGTGATTTTTGGTGCAGGTGGTGCCGCACGGGCCATCACCGTAGAGCTTGCGCTTGCGGGTGCCAGCCATTTCACCCTGGTAAATCGCAGCGTCACCCGGGGTGAAGAGTTGGCTAAATTGCTTCGGGAAAAAGTAAATGTAAAGGTTGAATTTGTTCAATGGAAGGGTGATTTCAAAATCCCCGAGGGCACCGATGTAGTGATCAATGCCACTTCCATCGGCCTTTATCCTGACCGAGAAGCCAGGCTTGAGCTTGATGTTTCTACTTTAAAACCCTCGATGGTGGTTGCAGATGTTATCCCTAATCCTCCTGAAACCAGATTGGTAAAGGATGCCCGTGGTAAAGGTTGCAAAGTGATTGATGGACTTGGGATGCTCGTCAACCAAGGGGTTATTGGTATAAAGCATTGGGCGGGTATCGATCCCGATCCCAAGGTGATGCGCAAGGCGCTTGAAGATATATTCAACAGCTAGCCGTTGGGATCAATCAAGCTGCAAAAGGGAAGGTGAAGGCTTTAATGGGTAGTCCAGAAATTATCGTTAGAACTGCTGGAAATAAAGATGCATTAAAGCAGCTCGGCCCTTACGGAATTGAAACTCTGATCATGGTGGACGAGGAAATTCGAACCACGGCTTATAGGGTTAAAGTTCAAGCAGAATCAAGCACTAGCACCAGTTATCATCAAATTGCTGAAGAACTTTATTATGTGCTTGCGGGTGAGGGGGTTGCAATTTTGGATGGGGTGGAACATGAGTTGAAGGCGGGGGTATTTTTGCGATTGCCTCCTGGTACAAAGCATGCGTTCAGGGCTGGACCTAACGGTTTAGAGATGCTGGATATTCATGCCCCTGGGTGCAGGCCGGATAGAGATGTTTATTTTGCGGGTGGAGAAGTGCCTGCGGGGTTTAAATCTGCTGCAGAATAATCAAGGTGTCCAATCTTTTCGTTCCCTTGATGATGGGATGTTGAGGATTTTTCGATACTTGGTGATGGTTCTACGAGCCACAGGGTATCCTTCTTCCTGAAGTTTGTTTACGAGATCTTCATCGGAAAGCGGATTAGATTTATCTTCTGCGCCAACCACTTCAAGAAGTTTTCTGCGGATTTTTTCCCAAGCGATATCTTCACCAGTTGCGCTCTGAGTGCCTCCGCCAAAGAATCGTTTCAGGGGGAAAACTCCCCGCGGGGTTTGAACCCATTTATCATCGACCGCCCTGCTGATGGTTGAAACATCCACGCCAACCACTTCTGCAATTTGCAGCATTTTCAGCGGTTCAATATGTTCAGGGCCGAGTTCTAAAAAGCTCAACTGCCTTTGGATGATTGCTTGTGTAACTTTTTTTAAAGTAGACCTGCGTTGTTCGATTGCTTCGAGCAACCATTGTGCGGATTGGATTTTTGGTCTGAGAAACTCTTTCACTTTTTTATCGGTAGCTCGGTTTTTACACTCCGCAACATAAGTCTGATTGATTTGCACATTGGGTAAAAGTTCGTCAGCCAGGCGAACGAGGTAATCGCCCTCTTCCGACTTGAATATTT
The DNA here is from genome assembly GCA_002303765.1 of Planctomycetaceae bacterium UBA969. GTDB lineage: Bacteria > Planctomycetota > Planctomycetia > Gemmatales > Gemmataceae > UBA969. The sequence continues at coordinate 19,343 of DBCB01000122.1, read as the reverse complement.
CAATATCCGGCACCACATAGGGAATACTTTCCGAATTAAAGATGGCTGCGGGTTTTGGATTTAGTTTTCGAATAACCTCGATAGCTTCCTTGATCTGTGTCATATCAAGGCCTGTGGTTTTTTGAATTGCGGGTATACGGTTGTGCCTGATGTTTTCCAAATGGTTGGTGATCAGGCTTTTGACTGCATCGGGGTTTGGGGTTTCCGAGGTGAGTTGCAGTAAAAGGCATTCAGCTAAATCTCTTGCGCATATGCCAGGCGGATCTAACCTTTGAACGATGGAAATCGCTTGTCTGATTTGATCAGGGGTGCAAGGCGGATCAATCGAATTGGCAATTTCTTCTGCACTCGATTTAAGATACCCACCATCATCAAGGTTGGCGATAACCAGATTTACAAGTCGCCTTTCTTCTTTTGAAATATCAAAGAATGAAAGCTGATCGATGAGATAATCTTCGAGAGATTGTGGTCTGGAAACCATGTTTTGCATGGCATTGTGCTTGCGTTCGGAAAATTCTTCGATGGCGTTACGCGATGGCCTGTGATCATCGTAAAGAGATTCTTTCCATTCTTCGGGCATGCCATCAAGGCGCTCGAAATCGGCTTCTGCCTGGCCTTTGGTATCGATCACCAAAGTTTTGTCAGTGGTGTCTTTGGAATTATTTGGTTCAAATTCATGTTCGTTTTGGCCGTCATTCCAATCATCGTTGGGATTCGCATTTTCGGCATCTTGAGTGAGTTCAAGAACTGGATTTTCCTGAAGCTCTTGTTGGATTTTTTCTTCCAAAGCCATGATCGGTAGCTGGAGTATCTCCATCGACTGAATCATGCGAGGTGCAAGATGCAGTTCGTGCCCCATCCTCAAGCCCATGGAATGTTCTAGCCGCATTCGTTTTCCTTAAGACCAAATAGCATCACAATCGAAAGTCGAGCAATCAAAGTTCTCTACGTCCTTCAAGTGCATCCGCCAGAATTTGAGAGTTTGCAAATTCCAAACCCGAGCCCGAAGGAATGCCGCGTGCAAGTCGCGTTACTTTGATTCCTGAAGGGCCCAATAAGCTGGAAAGGTAAAGAGAAGTTCCATCCCCTTCCATGGTTGGATTAGTTGCCATGATTATTTCTTGAATATCCCCTTTTTCAACCCTGAGCATAAGTTGGTCGATGGTTAGGTTATCGGGGCCCATGTTATCTAAGGGCGCAAGTTTCCCATGTAATACATGGTAGAGGCCACGGAACATCCCAGAACGTTCGATGGAAGAAAGATCCCTCGGTTGTTCGACAATGCAAACTACGGAAGAATCTCTTCTAGGATCGGAGCAAATTAAGCAGAGTTCATTTTCTGTGGGATTGCAGCAGATTTTACATTGTTTAATGGATTCTTTGACCGAGCGAAGGCATTCTGCAAGAGATAGCACCTGTTTTTTATCGGCGGTCAAAATGTAATGAGCCAAACGTTCGGCAGACTTCGGGCCAATGCCTGGAAGTTTTCCGAGTTCTTCGATCAATCGAGCTATAATGCCCAGTTGTTGATTTGAATCAGACAGTGTCAAATTCCTAGGCTCCAAAAGAAAATCGGTTTAGCTAAATCCTGGAAGTTGAAAGCCCCCGGGTAAACCAAGTGACTGTGTCATTTTTGCAGTTTCTTCAGCAATCGCAAGCTTAGCTTTTGCAAGTGCTTGATTCGAAGCAGAGCGAATAAGTTCTTCGAGGTAAGGCTTGTCTTGCATTTTGAAAGCTTCATTCGAAATAACGATGGAAGTAATTTCCATTTTCCCATTGGCTCGAACCCGAACCATGCCAGCGCCCGATTCGCCATCGGCGTGGATTTTATCGAGCTTCGATTGCATTTCTTCCATCTGCTCCTTCATTTTAGGAAGGTTACGCATCAGGTTAGCAATCTGGCCCATTTCTTTAAACATTGGTGTTAAGCCTCGTCGTTATCATCATCCGCACTAGGTTTGGATTCAGGAGGGAGAACTCCGAACCCTGCATCGACCCGTACAATCTGAGCGTTAAAAATTTCTAAAACTCTTTGAACAATCGGTTCTTTTTCTGCAGCATCCTTGGGATTAACTTTAGGCTTTGAAGCCACGGGTTCAATCTCGATGGGAGCCGGTTCTACGATTTCATTAGGGTCTGTTATGACCTTGCTAGTAACCCTTACCTGCCAACTTTGCCCCGTAATTTTATTCAGGGCAGTTTGAATTCTCATGATTCTGGCAGGATCAGAGCAGTACTCTAAAGCTTGATTGTACTGCCTAGGGAATTCAATAACCAGAGCGTTTGGCCCGGAAATTGCTGGAAGGCCTGATTTTTTCACCTCATTACCGAGCATAGGTCCAATTGCATCAATGACTTGTGGCCAAATGGAAGAAATATTTTGGGAAGATAATCGTACTTCAGAGGATGTTGTTGGGGCCTCAATTAGGCTATCTATTTCACTCAGGAAATTTTTTTTTAAGCCCTCGGGGGGTGAGGTTATTTGCTTTGCAGTAGTTTGCGTTTGTGCTGGCAAACCACCCGATTGAAGGAGTTGTAATATTTGTTGCAGTGGGATTAAATTTACCAGCCTGGAAAGACGGATGAGCCCGAATTCCACCATGATTCTTGGTTGATGGGTTGCTTTGAGCCGGATTTTTGTGAGCGACAAAATATCGAGGCCAGCAAGCAGGGTATCAAGAGAAATTCCCTGGGCCATTTTTTTGAAACGATCATGCTGGGAAGTTGCAATGCCTGCATCCACCGGAATTTGATTGGAAGAAGCGTAAACCATCAGATCGCGCCAGTAGGAAATCATCTGCTCAATCAGTTCCCCCATTTGCAAACCTTTGGAATTGGTTTGGTCCATGAGTTCAAGAACCTTGGAAGATTCACCTGTTAAAATCGCCTCAGCAAGATCCATGATGTGGTTTTCATCAACTGCGCCAATGAGTCGGTGTACTTCATCCCGGGTGATTTTTCCGTTGGAGAAGGATAGAGCCTGATCTAACAGCGATTGGGCATCCCGCATAGAACCACCCGCCCTGCGTGCGATTAGTTCGATGGCTTCGGGTTCTGCTTCCAGTCCTTCTTTGACTGTGATTTCCTGCAGATGCGCTGCAATTTGTTTTGTGCCGATGCTGGAAAAATCAAAGCGTTGACAGCGTGAGAGAATCGTAATCGGAATTTTTTGAACTTCAGTGGTTGCGAAGATGAACTTCACATGGGAAGGTGGTTCTTCAAGTGTTTTTAACAAGGCGTTAAAAGCTGGCCCTGTAAGCATGTGCACTTCGTCAATGATGTAAATCTTGTAGCGCGATCTGCTTGGCCTGTATTGAACATTGTTGCGGATCTCACGCACTTCATCGATGCCTCGATTGCTTGCGCCATCGATTTCTAGCACATCGACATCTTCACCCGTTGCGATTGCAGTGCATATCGAGCAGACTCCGCAAGGGGTAACGGAAGAACCTTTTTCGCAATTCAGGGCCTTGGCGAGAATTCGTGCTGCAGATGTTTTTCCCACACCACGAGCACCCGTGAATAAATATGCATGGGCCACACGATTGTGCTTGATTGCATTCGTAAGAACTTGAGAAATTGCTTCTTGGCCAATGAGATCGCTAAACCCGCCCGGGCGATACCTTCGAGCCAGAACCGTGTAACCTTCCGGAGGCGTGGTGCTTGTGGCCTGGTTTTTTGGAGCAGCTTTGGCCATGGATCGATTTATAGAAAAGTAAGGAAAAAGTAAGGCGCAGCGTGGCGCCGAGAGAGGCGAATCCACTGCACAAGGGTACGCTGCGTATGGCTGCACCTTCCGGCCTGACCAGGTTAACAACTTCCCTTTGCGTGGGGCCCCTCCCAGCGCCTCGCTGCGGCTAATTAAACCGCGCCCGCTGGTGCGGACATATTTCTATCTTATCGGCCCGCAACCGTATTGACACTATTTCTCGTTTGAATTGTTATTTTCTTTATCGTTACAGGCTTTTCAGGCTTGCGACTTCCCTCATCATTTTCAGCTTTTAAGGGCATAGTGTAGATTTTCTTGGCAACTTCCATCCCTTTGGTAATTTTGCCAATTGCGCTGTAGTTTTCGTCCATGAATGGGGCTTTATCTAAATTAAGGTAAAACCTGCAGGCAGAGGTTTCTGGATCTAATTCGTAAAAAGAGCCGATTGTGCCTGCTTCGTGCTTGGTTTCAGGGCTGTATTCAGGCTTTAGCCAATATCCGATACTGCCATAGCCTACCTCGCCTGTTCCCAATGGGCAACCAGCGCGCAGTTGTTCCAGCTTAACCACAGGTTCTTCTGATTCTTCGAGATGAACTTCTTCAAAGAATAGCCCATCGTAATAACCAACCTTAGCAAGAGCGATGAAGTTTCGAACATGATTTGGTGCCTGAGTTGGAAAAAGTTCCATCTCGATATCGCCTTGATCGGTGCTAATAATTGCAGTGTAATCGATCAAATTCCCAGCTTTGTCTTTAAATCGAATCTCAGCCCAGCATGCCTGTACTGCTTCGTAAAGTTTGTAAACAGATTTCTTGGTCACAGTTACATCGGGTGGCCTGTTACAGTATTCGGGTGGGTTATCACCTATGCAAACGGCTTTTAAGAATGGCTGGTGCAGCAAATCTTCAGTGGCTTCTTCTTGCTTGTTATTTTGGTTGGAAGTCGTGATTGCTTTTACTTCAGCGGGTTCTGCTTTGGCGATAGGTTCTGGGGCAGATTTTTTACCACACCCGGTCAGTACCGATCCCACTATGATTGCAGATCCCAAAATCTCGTAAACTGTGTTCTTAGCCATGATATTCTTGCTCAATGGAGCACCCCTAAATGACAATAGTCCATCCTTCCCGAATCCCATACCTAAGAATTTTAGTTTGGTCAATACTTGCTGTAAGTTATGGCTGCTATAATGATTATTAAACCGGTATCTCAAAATAATGCCCATTAACTCATTGCAAACGGTTTTTTCAATGGTAAGATGGGCAATATGGCTTTTTTGTTAAATTTGCTTTTATAAGAATTCATGCTCAAATACCTTTCCCAACTTCTGATCCTTGGTTGCTTGCTAGGGCAAGTGGTGAATGTATTTGGCTTACCCTTGGCGTTTACTTCAAATCCAGATTCCCTAGTTTCATTGCAGTTTAAAGGTTGTTGTACTTCTAATGCCAAAATTTCTTGTTGTGGTAATGATTGCAAATGCTGCTCTTCGAATGAATTGGCCTCGGATGATTTTGCCTTGTTGCAAGAAAACCCCGTGGGGCAGGGTGTTCAAATTCTCTGGTTGAATCCCGTTTCCAGCAATAAGTGCAAAGGCACGAATTTGATCAGTCAGTTTGGTGTTGATATGGCTATTCAAGAAATAGGTTCAATTGATTTGATACTCGCCTCTGATACAAATCAACCTACAGATGCTTCCATTCTTTCCAGTGGTGTAAAGCTTTCTAACTTTAAGCCTCCTCGGATTTAATTTACTTTTCAGTTTTCAAAGCGTTCCCGTTTTTTGGGGATGAACTATTGCTTGCATATTTTTTATTGCAGCAATCCAAACCTTTGTGAAATTAATCCAAGTAAATTAAACAGGAGTTAATGTCGTGAATTCTTTTAAAAAGTTGCTTCCCATGAAAAGGAAAGCCTTTACTCTGATAGAGCTTTTGGTCGTAATTGCAATCATTGCAATTTTAATTGGGCTTTTATTGCCCGCTGTGCAAAAAGTGCGGGAAGCCGCAGCTAGAATGAGCTGCTCCAATAACCTTAGGCAAATATCCCTAGGGATGGCTAACCATGAATCGGTTCGGGGTTATTTTCCTGGCTTATCAGATGGTGCGCCAAAACCTCTTCCTGCAGGTATGACCACCGCCCATTATGCCTTTGGTGTGCTTGCTAATTTATTGCCCTACCTTGAACAGGGCTCTTTGCAAAAGTTGATCGATTACACGCAGCCTGCAACCCTTAGCGGTTGGAGAGGAGATATTAACCCCGTTCATGACCCTGCGGCTAGTTCGCAGATAAAAATGTTTTTATGTTCTTCTGATGGCGGGAATCCGCTTTTTGCCCAATCAAATACAACTCGCACACCCAATGCCTTTACCACTGCGGGCACCAATTATGTATTCAACATGGGTTCGGGTAAGGCGACTGCAACACAAGTGAATTATGATGCCCAATTTCCAACGGATGGGATGTTTTGGTACGGTTCAAATGTTAGGTATAGTGGGATAATGGATGGGGCTTCAAATACGCTGCTTGCATCAGAATGCCTTCTGGGCCCGGGTGGAACTGCCCCTGCATCAAGCATTGCCCCGCCTGACAACACGGGTAAATATTATGTTGCCCTTAATACCGGCACCTTTACCTCGAATTCTGTTATGCCTGGAGGGTGGATACGCGGCTCTGTTGTTTTAACCCGGCCCACAGAATGCGATACCGGCACGCGGGCATGGGGCGTGTTGCGTGGCAGCACTTGGTTTTGGGGCGGTCGAGACTGGAACTCGGTTTTCAACACAACTCTCAAGCCCAATGATACTTCCCTAGATTGTGGAGCCCATGGTAGGGGATGGTTTGCTGCACGAAGTAAACACTCGGGCGGTGCAAATTGTGCTATGGTGGATGGCTCGGTAAGGTTTGTCACTAATCAGATTGATTCTGTAATGTGGCAAGCTGCTGCAACGCGTGATGGGGGCGAAGTTGGGACTCTACCTTAAAAGCAAAGTATTGATGTGGTATAAGGAGTATAATCAATGATAAGTAATGGCTCATGGCTGAAGTTATTGTTCCTTGGGGTTCCCGTAATTCTTGGTGGATCTCTGGGGTTGTACCTCGCAACCGATTTTGATGGCCCTACTTCTCTTCCTTCTTCCTGCTGTAATCAATCAGAGCTAAAGGGGGGTTCCAAGAGTTTCCCCCTCGAGCAATATGATGTCAAGGATACTCAGGAACGCCCTAGCCTTGCAGTCGATGGCAAGGGCCGGATTTATCTTGCTTGGGCCTCTCAGACCAGTGATGCAGACAAGAAACTTTTGCTTGCAACATCGGACAATCAGGGTGAGTCTTTCAATCCAGCTAAAGAAGTGATCAAGTCTGGCATATTCAAAGCCGTATCCCAGATGAAGGGTAAAACCATTTCCCGCGATGTCCGCATGACTCCCCATGTGATTGCAGGGAAGGACGAAATCTTTCTGGCTTGGACTGAGGCGTTGCCCGATTTAAGCGGCGTTCGGATGGTGGTTTCTTCCTCCAAGGATGGTGGCGAAAGCTTCGGAACCCCTGCCCCGGTTCACCATGGTGAAAATGCCCGTGCTGCTTTTACCTCCATATCTCTTGGCCAAGATGGCACCATGGTTTCTTCATGGCTTGATAATCGTGATAAGAAACAAAAAACATTTGCTTCAGTAAAAGGACCCGCAAAAACCGAGTTCGCAATGGAAGAAACTGCGGGCGCGGGGGATCCGGATAAAGGTGTTTGCCCTTGCTGCCCAACCTCAACTCTGGTCGCTTTAGATGGCACTGTTTATGTCGCATTTCGAAATATCCAAGATGGATACCGCGATTTTTATATCAGTCGAAGGAAGCCCGGTGCAAGTTCTTTTGAAGCTCCTATCCCTGTTATTTCCCCAACGTGGAAGTTCGATGGCTGCCCTCATGATGGTGCCTCTATGGTCTTGGCCGGTGATACATTCCACATCACTTGGATGGATGCCCGCTCTGGTTCGCAGCGTTGTTATCATGCTTACGCCAACTGTAATGAAATGAAATTCACTGCAACGGAGTTACACCCAATCACTCAGGGGAGTCAGGGAAATGCCAAGTTGGCGCTGGATGCACGAGGTGATGTGCATGTGGTTTGGGAGGAAAGTAAGGAAGCGGCATTGGTAGTTGATGCGGGTGCAGAACACAAACATGGAGCGCAGGATTTTAGTGCCGGGGTTGGTCGAAACATTATGGTTGCTACGTTCGAAAAAGAAGGGAAGAAATTTGGCTCAGTGAAGGCCGTAGATGAAAAATCTGGAGTGTTTCAAACCAGGCCTGCGATTGCAATCGCCCAAGATGGGGATTTACTTATTGCTTGGAATGAACTATCTGAAGCTGGAAAAGCGATAAAATTCAAGAAGGTAAGGTGCGGTGCAATAGTGGTGAAAGAATCGAAACCATGAGCCAGATGCCTGCAAAAGGAAATTCCGTTTTAATCGCAACCATGGTTGGGCTTTTTGCCATTGCAGTCGCTGGCGGATTGTTAATTGGAAAAAGAAGCACACCCAAAAACCCAACATCAGAGCAATCGGCTTCTAGGGGGCCATTTCTTTATCAGGGAATGTGTGCATCTTGCCATGGGTCTGAAGGAAGGGGAGATGGAGTCTCCGCCCAGAATTTAAAAAGCGCACCTCGAGATTTTTCTCTGCGTCCTTGGAAAACTCTGGTCGATTTACCTTCGATTAAGAAAGTAATTGTTGACGGAATTCCGGGCACCGTAATGCCCGGAATTAAAAATGCTTTGGCAGAACCTGCTCTGGATGCCTTGGCGAAGCATGTTTTGAAGTTGGCAGATCAAAACCCATCTCTCACCATGAAAGTTTTTTCTAAAACCGACCAGCTTGCTGTAGATGCTGGGTTTGTTTTAGTTGCGAATAGCCCTGCACCGTTATTGCAATTGGAAGATGAGCAGGGGAATAAATTAAAGCTTTCAGATTACAAAGATAAAACAGTGATGCTTCATTTCTGGGGCGTGCAGTGCCCGCATTGCTTAAAGGAAATGCAATCCCTGTTGGAACTTGAGAAATCGTTTCAGGGAAAATCGTTTGTTGTGCTGCATGTTTGCACGGATGAAGAGGATGCAAAAGTTGCGCAACAAATTGCTTCGAAATATGCGCCTGGCATTAAAATCGTTGTTGAAACTTCTGGTATTGGCCTGGCCCGCTATGAGGTGCAAACCCTGCCTGCATTCTGGCTGATTGGGGGCGGTGGCCGTACCTTGGCTCGGTCGACGGGTGCTAAAGATTGGGCTTCTAGTTATTGCAAAAATTTTATTGAAAGCCTTATACCAAACTAAATAATTTACTATTAATGTCGTTTTGATTATTCATTATTTCTTTTATTTCCCTCAACTGCCAACCCTCTTCCCTTCAGGAAAATGGCCTTTTACTTTGCAAGTCCGAGTGTTTTACTTTTTCTTCCCACTTTTCTTACAAAGTCTACCCACGGAGGCGGGTGGGCTGTGTTTTTAATCTCCATTTTTCTGCCTTATTTCTCTGCAAGCATTCCAATCAAAGCACCCATAAACTTTGATTGGTTTAATTAAATATTCAACTAGGCGAATTTTATAACTCTAATTTATAATCGAGTTTCAATTCTTATTAAAATATGTACCGTAATTAAAAGTTTAAAATTTCATTTTGTTGTAACCAGCCACTGATTTGCGTTAATCTAATTTAAAGTATTGAAAACTAAATCGTTCCATGAAACTAAATCAGGTGGGGCAAGGTATGAAGCTTATAAGAAATGAATGCGTTGCTGCGATTTTTTTGTTATCGATTTTAGAATTAACCCAAAGCTCAGAACCTAAAATAGCCTTGGTCAACTTAGGCAAGAATTTGAATCTAGAGTTAGTTTTGATTCCTTCAGGTAAGTTTACGATGGGGTCTCCAGAGGATGAAAAAGGTCGCAGTAACAATGAAACACTTCACGAAGTTACTTTATCAAAATCATTTTACCTAGGTAAGTATGAGGTCACGCAGGAGCAATGGGAAGCGTTGATGGGAAACAACCCAAGTTCCAATAAGGGGGCCAAGTTGCCCGTAACGGATGTAACTTGGAATGATTGTCAAGAGTTTATCAAGAAACTGAATGCAAACACCAAGGGTGGGTATCGATTACCTACAGAAGCAGAGTGGGAATATGCTGCAAGAGGAGGATTAGAACGTCAGCCTTATTCATGGGGATCCGAATCACCATTCGAAGGCAAACCTAGGGCCAACATTTGGCAAGGCCCCTTCCCTAACCGGGATGATAAAACCGATGGGTTTGGTGGCACAGCGCCGGTTAAAAGTTATCCAGCAAACGGATACGGGTTATACGATGTCAGTGGCAATGTGTGGGAATGGTGCGCAGACTGGTACAGGCCTGATGCTTATTCACTTTTGTATCGTGGCTTAGATTCAGACGCATTAAAAATACCCTTGTTAAATCCTAAGGGCCCTGCCTCGCCTATCGATCCGCATGGGAACGAAGCAAAGGTTCGGGTACAAAGGGGTGGCTCTTTTCTTTGCAGTTCTAATTACTGCGTTCGATACCGGGTTGGTTTAAGAATGCATGGTGCGGAAGATACTGGTCTTTCTCACACGGGATTTCGCTGCGTGCTTGACCCATGAACCTATTAGCCTATTTTGCATTGGTATTATTTACATCATCGCAAATATCAAATCAACTTCCCGAAGTGAAGATGCCTACAGGGTTCGAAATCCTTCCCTATGCGGATGACTCTTTGGCAAGTGACATTTATTGTTTATCCATAAGCCCCAAAGGCGATGTGATGGTGTCGGGCAAGGGATACTTTCGTATTCTTATTGACTCAAATAACGATGGGAAAGCGGACTCTTTCAAAGATTTTGGCAAGGCCCCCATCGATGGTGCCACCGGACTTCTCTTTGAAAAAAACCTCCTATGGTACACAGGGAATCAAGGACTATGGTCAATTCCCATTGCTGATGATGGCGTAACCGCAGCGGGGCCCGGGGTAAAACACCTATCTTTTAAAACGGGTGGAGAGCACGAAGCCCACGCAGTCAAAAGGGGGCCCGATGGATTGATATACATCCTGTGTGGCAATAACACTGGTATTAATTCTGCATTTGCAATGGAGGATTCTTCGCCTGTAAAGAAGCCCATCGCTGGCACTGTGATCAAATACAATCCAGAAAACAAAAAGACAGAAGTCTTTGTTGACGGACTTCGTAACCCGTACTGTTTTGATTTCAATCTCGATGGCGAACTTTTTACCTTTGATTCGGATAATGAACGCTGTATCGCACTTCCTTGGTATGAACCAACAAGAATATATCATTTGGTTTCAGGAGGAAGATATGGCTGGTGGAATCCGCAGCATTCAGAAACTTGGCGCTCGCCTCCATCGCATGCGGATATCATTCCACCGATTGCAACTGCAGGTAGAGGTTCGCCCACTGGAGTACTTTGTTACAAGGGAACTCACTTTCCGCCAAAGTATCAAGGCGCACTTTTTATATTAGATTGGACATTTGGCAGAATTCTTACTTGCGAACTTCAACCCAAAGATTCTTCCTACAGCACCAATGCCGATGTTTTTCTTGAGCCCAAAGGCAACTCTGGGTTTGCCCCCACTGCGGTAGATATGAACCCCATTACTGGAGAATTATTTATTTCTATTGGGGGGCGAGGCACCAAAGGTTCTGTTTTTCGCATCAAACACAAAACAAATCCAATTTCTGCAAGCACTTTGCCCTATAAGGTTAAAATCATTAACCCTGAAAAAGCATTAATTACAGCAACATCCTCGTCAAATCTTTTGGAACGAAGAAAAGCAATTGAGTTCCTCCGTTTCGAAACTGCTCTAACACCAGAGTCCATTAATAAGATTTTTTCTGCCAACGCAGATCATCCTGATCGTTTCATCAGATATGCAACCACTAAGTTGATTGAAACACACAAAGGGATAAACATTATTCCCAGCAATAACATAGCTGCAAACACCTTGGGGCTGGCAGAGTTAAAATCGCAACCCTCAAAAGCAGGAATAATTGCATTTGAAAACACCATCAATAAGAAAGCCTCTTTTCCAACAAGGCTTGATTCTGTTCGAATTATGCAAATGGCAATGGGTGAGCTTCCCAATATTTCGCAGCGCGGCAATTACCGCGAAGGGTATTCGATAAAACAACTTAAAGAATCGTGGTCTCCAACATTAGAACAAACGAAGTTACTTGCTCTTTCTTATCCATCCGGAGACTCAGGTCTTGATTTCGAATTAGAACGAACCTTTGGCCTGATGAAATTTAACGACAATAAAATCTTAAGCTTACTTCTTGATCAGTTAAGCAATTCAGATGATCCTGTAAGAAAAATTCATCTTCTGGCATCCATCGCACAAACCGGATCTTCCTTTTCAGAGGAACAAAAACCTAAGGCCATCAAAGCGATGTTAAATCTTGGAGCAGAGCTCAACATTAAGAGCATGAAGCGAGATAGAAACTGGCCATTAAGGTTGCAAGAGATTTTCGCAGATCTTTGCAAAAACAACAAAGATTTCAGCAATTTGGTTGCGAATTCAGATCATTTCGGGTTCCCCGATCATGCAATTTATTTGGGAGAGATGAAAGAAGCGAAAAAGAATGCTGCCAAGAAATTCGCAGCAAAGATGCAGGCAAAGCCAGATCTAGCTTGGAACTCGCAATCCGTGCGAGTCTTGGAATTACTACCCCCAGAAGAATCGTTTCCAGCAATAAGAGTGCTCTGGGGCGAGCATGGATTGGACGAAATACTAATCAAGATTCTTGCCAAAAATCCTGTGAGGGAAGATCTACAAAAGTTTACAACTATTCTACGCCAAATCTCGAATGATGATCTGCCTGACATTCTTCTTGCCCTAGATAAGCTTGCGCCCCTTGGCGAAGCCGAGTATTTACTTCTGGCGCAAAAACTTCCAAACCTTCCCAGTGAACCAAAATACAAGCCTCTTCAGGATCAGGTGTTTTCTCTTTTACGCAAGAAGTGGGCCACTGCACCTGCCACTAACCAAATGCAAGAATGGATTATGTGGGCCAAAGCCAATGATGCAAAACTTTTAACATCTTTGACTATGTCGGGCGGGATCAGTCTGGACCAATGGAAAACCCGCTTTGATAAAATTAAATGGGACGAAGGCGATATTTCAAAAGGAAAGAAAACCTTCACTCAACTTAAATGCGCATCATGCCATTCAGGATCTCAGGCACTGGGGCCAGCACTCGAGGGAGTTGCACAAAGGTTTTCCCGGTTTGATCTTTTAAATGCGATCGTCCATCCAGACAAGGACGTGCCCAATCGTTATCGCGCTATTGCATACACCACAACCAAAGGTAAGATCATTTTGGGTCTTGTGGTTTACGAATCCGCGGATGGGGTGCTTTTGCAAACATCCACAGGCGAGCCTCAACGACTATCTGGAAACGAGATATCGCTTAGGCAACAGACGCAAAAATCGATTATGCCAGCAGGCTTGCTGGATGAGGCGAAAGACCAAGAAATCGCAGATCTATTTGCGTACATGAAAAGCCTTGGTAAAACAGGCAAATAAGTAATTACTGGGCAGACAACTCCCACTAATTTTTAAACTTAAAATGGAAGTTTAGGCAAGATTCACTATCCCCTTTCCACCGTAAAAGATCTTCGTCTAGCTTAAAAAACAGCCCCCAAGTACACTTGCATCGCCTTTTAATTTTGCGGGGATAATAGGTGCAATGTTGAAACCACGAATCGTTTTTGTTCATGACTGGCTAACGGGAATGCGGGGTGGGGAAAAATGCCTCGAATCGTTATGCAAACTATTTCCCGATGCGAAATTGTACACACTGCTTCACAAAAAAGGCGCACTCAGCCCCACGATCGAAAATTTAAACCCTCAAACATCCTGGCTCGGGAAACTTCCGGGCGTTCATAATTACTATCGGTATCTGCTACCCTTCATGCCCAGTGCCATCGAATCAATTAAAATCCCCGATTGCGATCTTGTCGTCAGCTTAAGTCATTGTGTTGCGAAAGGTGTTATCCCACCCAAGGGCGTACCACATTTATGTTATTGTTTTACGCCTGTAAGATATGCATGGCACTTGCGGGATGATTACTTTGGAACAGGCGAAAAGCCGAGTATGAAAAAGAGATTAGCTGCGCCGGTGTTGAACCACATTCGGGAATGGGACAAAAAAACATCTGAACGAGTGACCCATTTTATTGCGATCAGCAAAACAATTCAAAGCAGAATAAACGATTGTTATTCACGAGAAAGCTCGGTGGTATATCCTCCGGTGGATACCGATTTCTATACACCTACAAATGCCCAACGCGAAGATTTTTATCTCGTAGTTTCAGCTTTCGCTCCCTACAAGCGTATTGATCTTGCAATTGAATCATGCAAAGCCTTGGGGAAAAAGCTAGTAATCATAGGTACCGGGCAAGACGAAAAAAGGCTGCGCTCACTAGCAGGCCCGCAAACGCATTTCCTTGGCTGGCAGACGGATGCCTCCATCCGCGACCATATGCAACGATGCAGCGCCCTGCTCTTTCCTGGGTTCGAAGATTTTGGAATCGTTCCGGTCGAAGCGCAAGCTTGTGGTACTCCAGTCATAGCTTTGGGAAAAGGTGGCGCAACTGAAACAATCATTGGCCGCGAATCAAGCAATGAAGCTACCGGATTATTCTTTGCAGAACCATCTGTTGAATGCATGACTAATGCCATCAGGGAGTTTGATAAAGAAAAGAATTTCTACAACAGTCATGCTGCACGCAAATTTGCACTTACCTTTAATCAGAAAAATTTTGAGCAAGGTATGCTTGATCAAATTTCAAAATTTGTATCAGGTAATACAACAAATAAAGTTGCAGCCTAATGTTTGTTTCAGTAATTTGAGAACCACTAAGATAAAGTTCTGGCAATTCTGAAACCACTACCATCGCTAGACTGATCAGGTTTTAAACCACCCCGATGAGCAGAGCGCAAAATATCTTTGGGGTAGTAAAACGCACCACCTCGTAATACTCTAGTGGACAAATCATCAACAACCCGCAAATCGGCCTTTGAATCTTCAACGATTGGAACATCACTGTAAGGCTGCAAAATATCCTGAGTCCATTGATAGAGATTTCCTGCAACATCAAAAAAGCCAAGATCATTGGGTTTTAATTGCCCGACAGGCCATAAATGGTTGTTGGAATTAATTTGATAGTAAGCGAATTGATCAATTTGTGAACCATCGAAGCCGAAGAACCAAGGTGTTTTCGTACCTGCCCTAGCACAAAATTCCCACTCGGCCTCGGTAGGTAAACGGTAACCTTTTTTCTTGAGAAAATCATTTGCTGGGCGCATTCCCCCTGCATAATTCCCCCTCTCATTAGGGAGATAACACCATTGGGATTGGGGGATTTTTTCCTGCTCACTAAGCCAGTTGCAATATTCTGCAGCTTGGTACCAAGAAATTCCCGCAACGGGATTATCCGCAACCTTGATATTGTTTCTGCCAGCCTGAAAGCTCGGATTAAATTTCAAGTATTGTTCAACAGTGACAAGTTTTTGAGATAATGCAAAAGACCTTGGTATTAAAGTTTCATGGAGCTTTTCGTTTTCAACCCTATCGAGTTCATCTTTGGGCGAACCCATCAAGAATTGAACAGGGCCATTTATATTAATAAAACATTGCCCAAGAAAATTAAACCTCCAATTTTTTGCGGGTTCAGAAACCTGCTCACGATCTCGAATGCATTTATCACAGGCAGCGCCAAGGCCTAGTTTTTGCCTCAATATCCAATCCAAGGCACTATGCAACCCAGAATCAGGATGATTCTCATATAAATCGAGAAAATAATCTTTCCACTGTTTTTTTATGGCTTCGGAAATTTCTTCGAAGCTTAAACCACCCAGCGCAAGAACCAAGGCTGCACGGGTTCCCAGATCTGTTTCTTTCTGGATTTTTTCGAAAAGCATCTGAGCGCTTACACCAAGTGCGCCAATTAAAGTCTGCGCTTGACTCCTTGAGGTTGCGTCTGATGAATTAGCAAAAATACTAAATCCTTCAGCGTCTCCCAGTGCCAACTGCAAAGAAGCCGCCATGCCCTTGCGTATTTCTGCATTCACTTTTTCTTGGGGACTAGTTACGGGAACAACCGCAGATCGAAATCTTTTAAGATAGGCGATCATTTTATCTTTGACTGGAACAATCTTTTTAAAGATTGTTTTTATAATGCTGTGTTCAGAACTAACAAACAAATGGAACAATACTCTTTCGTTATCACTTGCATATTCAAGCGCAATTGCATTGGCATAACTACGGCTCGAAGAAGGATTCGAATGATCCTGCCCGAAAGAAACCAGTCGATGAATTAGTAACTTTTGCAGGGGTTTGAATATTTCCGCCCACTCTTGAAGATAAATCAGATCCTGCGCAACAAGCTTACCAACAATTGAAGGTACGATTTTATCCAGCAAAGGTGAGGAAGAACGCCACAGTGCTAGTGCCCCTGCAATTCGCAAACTCATAGTGCAATCAGATTCTGGCAGTTGTGCGAATTTTTGTTCAAGAAGCGGGATCACGATGTCCGCATAAGGTGCAAGGCGCTGGCGCATTACAATATAGTCTTGAGGTTTTGCAACTAGGAGAGGCTCAAGTAACGCCTTAGCGTAGGATGGATCAGCGGGCAAAAGAGCAAGCAATACCCTAGTTTTTGCGTTAGTATCATCTTTAATATCGCTCAAATGCTGCTCTAGCAAAGGTCTGGTAACAGAAAACTCCTTGTCAGAACTCTCCAAGGCTGATTGCAAAATTGAAGCACCCGATTCCAAAATCTTGTTGACGCTATCCATTCCCGGGGTTTTGGAAATCTTCGCCCAACTCGACACAGATCCAGATAAAGAAGCATGGAATGAAGAAACCCCAGAAAGATTGGCTGCATTCAATTCCGCAGCATTTTTCATGCTAGGTACAACATCAGTTTGCTTCAAATAATTTTGGAGGTCTTCCGAAAAATCGAGCCCCGTAAGGTATCGGTTGTTCAAGTTTTTACTTAACGCCTTTAAACATATCCTTTCCAACTCTTTTGGAATGGTGTCTTTCATTTGCCTTGGCGGCTTGGCTTCAATCCTAATAATTTGTTGCAGAGTGAGAGAAATCGTCTTTGCTTCAAAAGGCCTGCGACCGGTTAGCATTTCATATAAAATAACCCCTAAGCTAAAAAAATCTGTGCGCCCGTCCACCATGTGCGCCAACCCCGATGCCTGTTCAGGGCTCATGTAAGCTGGTGTTCCCAACAATCCCGTTACCTTTCCAAATAATTCCTCACTAAGGGCCAGCCCGAAATCTGCAATATAAAGATTTCCCGTGGAATCGAGAAGAATGTTATCCGGCTTGATATCGCGGTGCACAAGGCCACGCATATGGGCATGGTGCAGCGCTTCTGCTATTGTTGCAATCCATTTCGAAATATTTTGATACGAATGAGCCCCCTTGGCTATAATCTCAGACAAGCTTCCACCATCCAAATATTTGGAGATAATGAAAACCCCTTCAGACTCAGAATTAATCACATCATAAACGGGAACAATATTAGGATGATCCAATTTCGCAAGCATCCTTGCTTCCGAAAGGAAGACTTCAAATTGCTTTTTATCCTGTACAGGGCGCTTGAAAACCTTAACCGCAACTAATCTGCCAAGTTGCTCATCCTTGGCAAGAAAAACTTTTCCGAATGAACCCTCACCAAGCACTTTAAGCACTAAAAAACGATTCAATAATAGATTGCCAATGGCAGGATTAGGAGGGGAATGAGGGGATTCCTGGGTAGTGATATTTTCGACTAATCTTGTAGCAAGCACATCTTCGGAATTGTTGGATTCCAAAAACTTGGTTTCAATGAAATCGGACTTTTTTTCATCCGGGTATTGAGGATTCATAAACTAGACTCATCTATCCTATTTTCTGATAATATATTATTATAAGTTTAATTCAAAAAATGCAATCTTTCCATCAAAGAACGCACGATTAATATAATTAGCTACATAGAAACCCTAACTTTCGACACCGTAAAATACAAAAAAACAGGGAGGTAAAGTATTACCCCCCTGCTTCTTGGTTTAATTAAAACCTTATCAGATTAGCTGCAAGACTTACGGCTAGAAAGACGGCCACCAAGGTTCAAACCTCGGCCACACTTCTTTTCGCAGCAAGCAGTCTTTTCGCAAGCTGGTGCACATTCTGCAGGCTTTGCTACTTCAACCTTCTTGGCTTCAACTGGCTTACGAACGCATACCTTGATGGTGGTTTCGTAAGGAACGCTTTCGCAATATTGAACTTTACGTTTTTCTTTAACTTGCTTCATTTCGCAAACGCGTACTTTGCATTCGGTAGTCTTTTCTTCCTTCTTCCATGAGCAAACCTTTACGGTTACTTCTTTGGTTTCAGGAACGCATTCGTAAACGGTGCACTTTACCTTTTCGGTAACCATCTGCCTTTGGCAGCAAGTACGAGTACGGCCTGTGCAAGGATCACAAGTGGTAACTGGTACGCGAACGCACTTGGTTACTTCTCGTTCAACTTCCTTGGCAACTCGCTTGTAAGTGGTGCAAGTTTTCTTTTGTTCGGTCCAAACTGGTACACATACAGTGGTAGTGTACTTACGAACTTCGTCACGATATTCTGGCTTGCAGACAGTGACTTCGATTTCCTTTTCCTTGGTTACAGTCTTGTAGCAAGTTACCTTGCGATCTTCCCATGTCATTTCGCATGGTTGTTCACAAGCATCTTTGCAAGACTTACGGCCACCAAAGGCCTTAGCATCGGCTGGCAACATAGCCAAGCCAGCAATCGCTACAAAAGCAACAGACAACAAAAACTTCTTCATCTACAAATCTCCCAGAAAATAAACATTGGATGTATAAACCTCCCCAGTCCACATAGGTTAGAGAAGATTTTATCTCTAGGCAAGAAATTAAAGTGAAAAAACATGAAAAGTTTAGGAGCTTTAGGATCTATTTAACGATTGTATTATATTAAACACCTTGTTCAATATAATACAATGGGAAATTTACGCACTATGGGTTTACGCTTTGGAAGATTTAAGTTGTTTGAGCATATGAACTTAGGAATTAAAGCGCTTTTTCAGCTAAATCGACTAAAGGTGTTCCGCCCTGCTTTGAAGCCACTTGTGCAGCCAAATCATTCGCAAGGGTAATTGCTCGTCGCAATGGTTTTTTCTTTAAAAGCCCAACTAACAATCCAGCGGTAAAAGAGTCGCCCGCACCAATAGTATCTACCACTTCAATTTTATGACCTTGCAGATAAATCCGTTCGTTTTTGGTATTAACCAAGCAGCCATTTTCTCCAAGAGTTAATGCTGCCAAATCTAATTTATATCGTCTGCGCAATATTTCGAGCGACTCTTTTAGGTCATCGCCTTTCAATCCTAGGAGATCCGTCAAGGTTTCCAGTTCCTGCTCATTCACCTTAACCCAACTGGCTTTATATAGCGATTCCTCGAGGATTTCACGCGAATAAAAGTTTTGCCTAAGATTAATATCGAACACCTTAATGGCATTTTTCGGACAGTATTCCAAGAATTTTTTTAGGGTGTTTCGGGTGACACTATGAC
>DBCB01000101.1:11452-18166 GCA_002303765.1 Planctomycetaceae bacterium UBA969 | reverse complement strand
GAAATGTGCAACTCTGGCTCTCGAAGCTTTTATAAATCAAAGTGAACCCCCTGTGCTAAGGGAAGTTGGTCGCCCCCATTAATGGTGCAAGTCTGCCTGCGCATATAAGTTTTCCAGCAATCACTGCCAGACTCTCTGCCACCGCCTGTTTCTTTCTCACCCCCAAAGGCGCCCCCAATTTCTGCACCAGAGGTTCCTATATTAACATTCGCAATTCCGCAATCACTGCCCCGATAACTTAAGAACTGCTCAGCCTCACCCACACTATCCGTGAAAATTGCAGAGGATAGCCCTTGTGGGACTCCGTTGTTAAACTGAATGGCATCACCCAGATGATGGTATGGCATCACATAAAGAATTGGAGCAAAGGTTTCCTGCTGGATGATTGGCATTTCAGGGTTGGCCAGTATGATCGTCGGTTCAACAAAGTTTCCAATTCCAGAAATCCTGTTGCCTCCCGCCAAGACTTTCCCGCCCTGCTTCTTCGCTTCTTCAATGGCATGCATCATTTTTTCAACTGCATCTACCGAAATCAGCGGACCCATCAAAACACCTTCTTCCCATGGGTTCCCAATTGTCACATTACCATAGGCATTACATAGCTTTTCCATAAACATGTTTTCGATGGAATCATGCACAAACAGCCTTCGTAGCGTAGTGCACCTCTGCCCTGCAGTACCCACCGCAGCGAACACAACGCCCCTAAGTGCAAGATCCAAATTCGCACTAGGGGAAATAATTGCAGCATTGTTCCCGCCCAACTCAAGCAAGCTTCGCCCTAGCCTCTGGCACACTTTTACACCAATAGCCTTACCCATCTCACAGCTTCCTGTTGCGCTCACCAGCGGGATTCTTTTATCGTCCGCAATCCATTCTGCTGCAAGATGCCCTTCGCTTATGCACAAAGAAAAAACATTCTCATAACCGTTTGATTTCATGACTAATGCAACAATGTTAATAACAGCGATAGAAGTAATTGGTGTGTGATTCGAGGGTTTCCAAACAGATGTATCGCCACATATTGCTGCAAGAATTGCATTCCAAGCCCATACAGCGGCAGGAAAATTAAATGCGCTGATAATTCCAACGACTCCAAGTGGGTGCCATTGTTCAAAGAGTCTGTGATCCTTTCTTTCACTTGCAATGGTAAGCCCATGCAATTGCCTGGAAAGGCCGGTTGCAAAGTCGCACATATCGATCATTTCCTGAACTTCGCCCTGACCCTCGCTAAGGATTTTTCCTGTTTCTAAAGTGATAAGTAAACCTAGATCTTTTTTGTTTTTTCGCAGAGCTATTCCAATCTGCCTAATGATCTCCCCTCTCTTTGGCGCAGGAACTCCACGCCATTTCTTAAATCCTTCCTCCGCCATCGCCATCACTTGTTCATAATTATTTTTCGTGCCACTCATAATAGTGGCAATACATTTTCCATCTGAAGGATTTATGGAATCAAATTCCATACCTTCAGGCTTGGTGATCCAATCTCCTGCATAAACACCACTATGAGTGTGATGAATGCCAAATTTTTCCAGGAGCTCTGTGATCATTAATCTATCCTTTTAACTCAGACAAAACTTCATCGAGAATTCTAACCGCAGTAGCTGCTTCATGATCTTTGATTATCAAAGGCGGACAGAAGCGAATGCCACTCAACCCGCATCCCAATAACAACAAACCTTTTTTAAAGCAGGCCTGAACGATCGCATCTCTTTCAACGCCTGCTGGTTCTTTGCTTTCACGATTCTTGACCAGATCAATAGCAAGCATCAAGCCTTTGCCCCTTACATCCCCTATCAACCCATGTTTATCTTTAAGGGCAAGTAACAATTCAAACAAGAATTCTCCCACATGTTGAGCGTTATTCATCAACCCTTCTTCCAATAACGCAATAGTTTCCAACGCAGCAACACATGCCACGGGGTTGCCTCCAAAAGTACTTGCATGCGAACCTTTGGGCCAATCCATGATTTCAGCTTTTGCAATCATCGCGCCCAAAGGCAAGCCCGAGGCTATACCCTTCGCCAAGCAGATGATGTCTGGCTCGATCCCATAATGCTCTATGGCAAACATTTTTCCCGTGCGACCCATCCCAGATTGCACCTCATCAGCGATGTAAAGTATGCCATGTTTCTCTGCAAGGGCCTTCAAATCACGATGAAACTCCAACGGAGGCACTACATAACCTCCCTCACCCTGTATGGGTTCCACAATAAATGCTGCTACTTCATCAGGCGACACCGTGTGCCTGAACAATTGTTTTTCAATGCTCTCAACACAAGCAATTCCGCAAGTTCCAAAGGTCTTGTTCACCGGGCACCGGTAGCAATTTCCAAAAGGTGCATGGCTAACGCATGGGATTAGGGGATCAAACCCTTTGCGCTGAATGGTCTTACTAGCGGTCAGCGAAAGCGAGCCCATGGTTCTGCCATGGAATCCACCAAAGAACGAAATGATTTGTTTTCGTTTGGTGTGATAGCGTGCAAGTTTAAAAGCTGCTTCGACACTTTCGGTCCCTGAGTTTGCGAAGAATACTTTTTTCGGGGAAGTACCGGGGGCTAAAAGAGCGAGCTTTTTCGCAAGGTCTGCCTGGGGGGAGTAATAAAAATCTGTCCCCGACATATGCAGAAGAAGTTCTGATTGCTTTTTTATAGCATCCACAATTCGTGGATGACAATGGCCCGTAGAGCAAACCGCAATACCTGAGGTGAAATCAAGGAACAAGTTCCCATCCACATCTTCTATGATTGCGCCTTTTCCGCGCCTAACTACTAGCGGATAAAATCTTGTGTACGAAGGCGAGGTGTATTCCTCATCCTGAGCAATAATCCGGCTTGCATTAGGCCCGGGAAGCATGGTTTTTATCATCGGAATTTGAATCAACTCTTGGTAAGTCATGGCAGGGCTCCTTAAGAGGGACTTACATCAAGCACTAATTTGTCTAATTAATTCTATACTTCATTGAACCTTTTGAGCCTTCAAAGGTATAAAATAAATTAGAACGCCATAGCGACTTGATCAATTCCTAAGATTTCAGGGGCATCACATGCATACCACCAACCTTGGTCCACACCACGCTTTGCATTCTAAAAATGCATCCGAACGATTTGTTCTAAACCTATTTGATCAATTGTGGGAAAAATATCGATCTCGGGTCAGCTATGTGAAAAACTACGAAACATTAATTCAAGAATCTGGCGCATCGTTCTTTAACGATCATATTGCCCTACGAACTTTCTGCAGCCAAAACCCCCTAGCTGGTATCTCTTCCATCTCACGCATTTTTGAAGCTTTGGGCTATCGTTCTGCTGATTGTTACAACTTTGAAGACAAACACCTAAACGCTATTTATTTCCAACACCCACAACCCACATTCCCCAAAGTTTTCATCTCCGAATTGCGTACTTGGGAATTGAAGCCCTCTTCCAAGCACATCATTCATGGCGCACTTAAAACGCACCGCACCAACCTTCCTGAATCTTTCCTCGCAGACCTTCATCACCTTGAAACAAAATCAGAAACCTCACGAGAATCGCTTCTGGATGAGGCAGTTGAATTCTTCCACGAACTTCCCTGGCATCTACCCGAAAAATCCGACCTACTCGAACTTAATCTAGATTCCCAGTATGCTGCCTGGGTTTTAGTACATGGCTACAATGTGAATCACTTTACCTCGCTGATCAACTCGCATAAGGTGCCCGCCTTAGATGACATAGAAAAAACATCAAGGGCCTTATTGAATTCGGGCGTGCCCATGAAAAAAGAAATTGAAGGTGCAAAGGGCAGCAAGCTTAGGCAGACAGCTACCGAAGCGGTCGTAATTGATGTGCCGGTATTAGAAAACGGCAAGTTAACCACTATGCCTTGGACATACGCTTACTTCGAGTTAGCGCAACGGGATACATTCAAGGATTTAGGAACAGGAAAACTATTGCGCTACGAAGGATTCTTAGGGCCGCAAGCTACCAACCTTTTCGACATGACGAAAATTGGGACCTAAGAACCCATCTTCTTATACGCTTCTTCATTAAACCCAATGTAAAGGGTGCTACCTACCAAAAGGGTGGGCGCTCGAAGGTTGCCTGTTGGGCCCATGATTAGCGCAGCAATATCTTCATTGGTTGGCTTATCTTTTTTTAAATCCAAAGTGGTAATTTTACTGCCCTTAGCAGCTATGATTGTGCTGGCTTTTTGGGTTATCACCAATGCTTCTTTCAAACCTATTTTGGTTTTAGAAGCATCAATAGTTTCAGTAATGGTATGGCTGATTGGCTCAAGAAACTCCTGAGCTTTTTTGCAGGTTGTTCACCCTTTGCGATGGTACTGCCAAGCGATTTTTACAGTCATGATTTTCTCCTTTTCTATACTATAGGCCATTATCTAGAGCTGGTTCCAACTGATTGCTTATTTTTTAGGCTGGTTGTTTGCGGGAGTCTCTAGAAAAATCTCATCATCCACCACAGACACATTGTAGCAACCAACTTTTAATCTTGGATTATCGGCCCAAGCACCATCGCATAAGCGGAAACGCCAAGCATGCCAAGGGCAGGTAACCGTACCATCTTCCACATGGCCACCACTAAGGGAAGCACCCATGTGTGGGCAAAAATCATCAATTGCAAAGTATTTTCCTTGCTGATGATAGACGCCCACAACCTTTTCTTCAACTTCGATAGTATGAACCTGGCCTTCGGGAAGTTCGCTGACTTTGCACACCTTGTGAAGTTTCGACATAACTAGGACCCCTTATGAGTTACCCGGTTGCATAAAAAGACACTTTTATTGTACAAAGGAAAGAGTGAAATAACTCAGCATTAAGGAAAATAAACCCATGCTTGAAATTGAACAAAAGTTTGAAGTGGCATCGTTTCAAGAACTTGAGAAGAAATTGGCTTCAAGAAATGTGCAATTGGCAAAAGAAGAGTACGAAGTGGATCATTATCTAAATGCTCCCGATCGAGATTTTGCAAAGACTGGCGAAGCATTTCGAATCCGAAGAATAGGTGATTCGAACTTTCTTACCTATAAGGGGCCAAAGCTAGATTCCAAAGTTAAAATGCGTGAAGAAATCGAAGTGCCCATCCCTACGGGAGAGATCGGGTTTCAGGATCACCTTAAAGTATTCCTAGCTTTGGGATACAAGTTTGTTGCAAGGGTAAGCAAAAGAAGAAGAACCTATAGTTTAAACATTGAGGGCTTTGACATCGCCTTTAGCCTTGATGAAGTGGAAACCCTCGGGCTACATGCAGAAGTTGAAATTGTTGCAGAAGAACAAGACTCTGCACGAGCGATTGCAGTAGTGCAAAAACTCTCAGAGGAATTGGGATTGAAACAAGTACAGCCCAAATCCTACCTCAGGTTGGTTCTGGAGAAAATGAATGGCTGAAATGCAAACTGCGACCACGATTGAACAATTGAGAACGATCGTGTCTTGCGCCAAGAAATCGGGTAGCAAAATTGGGTTTGTCCCTACCATGGGTGCCCTGCATGAAGGGCACATCAGCTTGGTCCACGAAGCTCGGAAGCAATGCGATTTTGTTGTGGTTTCAATCTTTGTCAACCCAATGCAGTTCGGCCCAAACGAAGATTTTCACCGCTATCCACGGCCTTTGCAGGATGACCTCAAACTATGCACCGATGCCGGGGTGAGCCTTGTCTTTAATCCTTCTGTCGAAGAAATGTATCCCACAGGTTTTGCAACAGTTGTAGAGGTGAATGGGCTCACCAACAACTTGTGTGGCAAAAGTAGACCGGGCCATTTTAAAGGTGTTACCACAGTAGTAATGAAATTATTCGGTCAGGTACAACCCGATGCTGCCTATCTGGGCCAAAAAGATGCCCAGCAGGCATTAGTGATTAAAAGGATGGCTCGTGATCTTGATTTACCAATCGAAGTGGTGATTTGCCCAACACTAAGAGAACCTGATGGATTAGCGATGAGTTCGCGCAACCGCTATCTTTCAAACGAACAAAGATCGGTTGCACCTTTGATTTACAAAGGTTTGTGTTTATTAAAGGAAGATGTAGCTTTAAGAAAACATGAATCAATTGCTCAATATCGAATGGATTTGTTAAAGCGACTTGAAGCCATACCAAATGGCGTGATCGATTATGTAGAAATAGTGAATGCCGACTCGTTGGAAGTTCTGGAAAAAATGAATGGTTTAGTTTTAGTTGCCGTTGCATTAAAGTTGGGTAATACCAGATTGATTGATAACATAATTATTAATACCTCCGCCTGAAAAGGTCGCCATAATAAACGGGAATAGAATATGCCTCACCCCCTTTTTACTCCTGAAATAGAGTATTGCATCAGAAGCAATGACCCCGAAACCATGCGGGAATTTTCAGAAGCATTGCACCCTGCAACCATTGCAGAGGCTTTAGATGGAAACTTCAAGGTTGAAGATACTTGGCGCTTCCTTCAAGAAACCCCGATCGACAATCAAGCCGAGATCTTTTCCTACCTTCCCACCGAAGAACAAGTTCGACTAGTTAAGGGTGTGGGCAGGCCTCATATGGCAAAGCTTATCGAACGCATGTCGCATGATGATCGCGCTGCTCTTCTAAGGCACTTAGATCCCACCGTAACCGAGGCGATTTTAAGGCTGATTGATGATGCAGAACGCAGGGATATTGCTTCTCTGGTAAATTTCCCCGAAGATACCGCAGGCGCTATCATGACCACAGATTATGCTTGGCTTCCCGCCAACATTA
>DBCB01000101.1:0-11423 GCA_002303765.1 Planctomycetaceae bacterium UBA969 | reverse complement strand
GAGCGCTTAAGATTGCAGGCACCTGATCGCGAGACTATTTATTATGTTTATCTCGTTGATGAAAATCGCAGGCTGCAAGGGGTGGTTTCTTTAAGAACCCTCATCCTCGCCCCCAGAAAAGATATTCTTGCAGATATCATGGAAACCCAAATCGTTACGGTCAAAGTAACAGATCCCAAAGACAGGGTTGCCCAATCGATGGCGCGTTATGATCTTCTTGCCATCCCCGTCGTCGACAAAGATGCCAAGCTTGTTGGTATTGTGACGCATGATGATGCAATGGATGCTGTGGTTTCTGCTGCGACTGAAGATGTGCATCGTATGGGTGGTATGGAACCCATGAAAGATAGCTACCTAGATGCAAGCTTCACTCTTGTTTGGCGAAAAAGATCCGTCTGGCTTTCTTGCTTGTTCCTTGCAGAATTATTCACCTTTACAGCTTTGGCTTATTTTGAAGATGCCATTGCCCAAGTTGTGGTGTTGAGTCTATTTGTTCCGCTTTGCATTTCCACGGGAGGAAACTCTGGCTCGCAAGCAGCGACTTTGATCACCCGAGCCATGGCGCTTAATGAAGTGAACCGTAAAAACTGGTTTCGCATTTTCAAACATGAACTTCTAATGGGCCTAGCATTGGGCCTAACCCTTGGGGGCATTGGTTTCATCAGGGCCGCCCTAACCCCGGACCATATCCGCGGAAGTTCACACCCTAGGCATGAATCCTTCAAGGTGAAGGTTGCACAAAGTACCCCTCTGGTTCCTAATCAAGATGGTGTTTATGAGATCATCCCAGATACCGAACAGGTCATTCATAGCCCGAAATCTGAAAAAATCCGCCTGCCTGAAGCTTCAAAATTAAAGGAACCCACCATCCACGATGGGCAGCTAGTTTACGAATTCCCCAAAGGTTGCGCGTTGATAACGCCTTCCGTTGATCGCTGGAAACTTGCAGCAGTAATTGGTTTTTCAGTGGCAGGAATTTGCTTATGGGGCACCGTGGTAGGATCCATGCTGCCACTCGTATTTGACCGGTTTGGCGTTGATCCGGGTATTGCATCAAGCCCTTTCGTTGCAACTTTTGTAGATGTTACAGGAATCGTTATTTACTTTTCCATCGCTGGAATCTTCTTGGGCGACTTGTTACATTAACCTCACAAATAGAAAAAAGCCTTTGCAAGGATCACCCTGCAAAGGCTTTTTTTTTGTTTACGTATTAGACAGAGTCAAGTAGTGCCTTTGTGCTTTGGCAATATGGCCCTCCGGGTATCTAGTGGATCGGATTGATAACGCCATCCTACCACATAATCTTCATGATAAAGCTCCAAGATAAACCAAGCCAATTGTTCCTCCTCGATGAAAGGGATCGCAACCACTCCGTTTGCCGGCGAAGCCACAAACATGCCCATGCTCTCGAGCTCTGCAACATCCTGATTGTATTTTGAGCTCGCAGTTTCAGAATCCAACTGAGCTTCCTGCTTTGCTATAAACGTAGATCGATCTGGGCGCCCTAGGCGCTGACCAATCTTGCTTAAACGGTGGTTGGCAAACTGCATTGCCAAGTAGTTTTCTCGCAGCGAGCGTATAACTTCAAGAAGGTAAGGCAGAGCTTTTATAGTTTGATCATAAGACCAAACTTGAATTAGCTGCTGCTTCCGTTTTTTTCCTGGATTGCGCTTCATGACTAGGCCCTCCCTAATGTTAAAGGAAGAGAGAACGGCCAGAACTTCCCTTTTGGGTACCGCCTCCTAGATTTTAAGCTTTAAGCTATTGATGTACCCCTGATAGCCACCTTATTAAAGTGATTTACCAGAAATAGAACTCGGCAGGGTTCCGGACCTGCACAAGCTTTGCATCTTTGCTTACACATAATCTTATTAGTCTGAGAGGGGAAAAAGTTCACATAAAAACTATATTTCTGATGGTTTTTTTTAAAATTATTCCGCCTGTACCCTCTAGTTTTGCAATAATAATATCATGTTTACAACTATCAAACTCGGATCACCATTTGGCATAAGTGTTTACATCCATCCAGCCTTTTGGTTGCTACCTATTTTTTATCTCTTTTCGAATCTTAAAGAGGCATCTTTATTTCATAGTATTTTAGAAGTTCTCCTACTTTTTGCGGTTTTTTTCTGTGTCATCCTTCATGAATTTGGACATGCTTTTGCTGCCCGAATTTTTGGAATCCAAACCCGTGATATAACTATTTATCCCATGGGAGGAGTCGCACGCCTCGAAAGAATGAGCGAAGATCCTTTTGAAGAACTGGTAATCTCTCTCGCAGGGCCCGCTGTTAACTTGCTAATCTTTCTTTTCCTTTTACCCATCTGCTTTAATTTTTCCCCAGCACCTTTTGATTTCGAAAATCTTTCTCCCCCAAACTCTCTTTCAGGCAGCTTAAATCATTACTTGAAAATGCTCATGTTTTCTAACCTGGGCCTCTTAGTTTTTAATCTACTACCCATTTTCCCCATGGATGGCGGGCGTGTGCTCAGGGCTTTGCTTAACCTTGCGGTAGGTTTTTCCAATGCTACGGTAATTTCTGTAACCCTGGGCAATTTGGGCGCTATCTTTCTCGTCCTCCTTGGGCTCTTTTCCTCGAACTACATTCTTATTTTACTCGCATTCTTTGTCTTTATTGCAGGCAGGCAAGAACTCATGATGTTAAAGAATAAGCGCAACTTCGATGGAAACTTTACTTCCACACCCTACGGAACCTCCAACCCCGGTAACTTCTCAGGAATGGCCTGGGATCCACAACGAAAAATCTGGGTCCATTTTGGTGCTGGCAACACACCCCCTTTTTCTAACAATCCAGAATAACCAGCATAACCCCTACAACCTTCACCTTCTTCGTCCTGCTTTTTCCTCTCCCTCTTTTTCTACGCTTATACAAGGCCTGACTGTGCCGATCTTCTAGATACGATAGTATTTCGGCATGGATTGCCGGAGCTTTAGGGAGGCAGGATGTCTGAAGCTTTAAGAAAAGAAATTAAATCTGCTCTAAATAAAGTCTCACAGGCCTTTGATGGCTTGGGAGATTTTACGACCTTTTCTGCCCTCTCCCTTGCAACGATTATTAAAAAACCCTCAGCCGGTACCATGATTCCCATTTGCTTCAGAGTTGGCGTGCAAAGCGTTCCCGTGGTTGCTATTACCGGGATGTTCATTGGTATGGTCATGGCAATCCAAGTTTATTCCCAGTTTCAATCGTTAGGCATGGCTACCCAAATCGGACAGATCATCAATATTTCCGTGATAAAAGAACTTGGCCCGGTGCTTGCAGCAACAATGCTTGCAGGAAGAATTGGCAGCTCGATGGCTGCGGAGTTAGCTACCATGCGAGTCACGGAACAAGTGGATGCTTTGATCTGTCTGGGCGTTAATCCATTGCATTATCTGGTTCTACCCAGGGTACTTGCGTGTGTATTATTGATTCCCATATTAACAGTCTTGGCAAATTTCATGGGGGTGTTTGGTGGCAGCGTGGTCTGCACTGAAATATTCAAGGTTGACCCATATCACTACTGGCAAAACTCGCGCGGGCATATTCAAGTTTGGGATCTCTCGGTTGGTTTGATCAAACCCATTTTCTTCGGCGCAGCAATCTCTCTTATTTCTTGCCATCGTGGCATGAATTCGCGAGCCGGAGCTGAAGGCGTGGGTAAGGCTGCAACCTCGGCTTTCGTCTGGTCGTTTATGTCGATATTAGTGCTCGACTTTTTCTTGGCACTTTTATTCAATAATTTACATCAAGCTATTTGGCCTGATAATTCCATTAAAACCTTTGGACCCAAATAAGGATCTTGCTACGAATGGATTCTTCCTCCTCCAATCCGAATTTCCTCTCCTTGCAAAATGTAGGCATGGCATTTAATGGCGTGGATATTCTCCGAAACATCAACTTTAATATTCCCAAAGGACAGACCCTTGTTGTGATTGGGGAAAGCGGTTGTGGCAAAACAGTTCTCCTCAAACTTTTGATTTCACTGCTTCAGGCTTCAACAGGAAAAGTTCTTTTTGACGGCCAGGATTGGTGTGCCCTTGATGAAAAACGCACAAATGAACAACGGCTTCGATTCGGGTTTTTATTCCAAGGCGCTGCCCTTTTCGACAGCCTTACTGTCTTTGATAATGTCGCATTTGGTTTAAGGGCTCATTCTAAATGTGATGAAAAAGAAATCGAAAAACTCGTCCTGATGCGTGTCAAGGAAGTTGGCATGAAGGAAAGTGTACTAGGAAAAAAACCTGCGGAACTTTCAGGTGGCATGAAAAAAAGAATAGGTCTGGCAAGGGCTCTTATCCTTAAACCAGAAGTCATGCTTTATGATGAACCTACTACCGGGCTAGATCCAATCATGACCGATGTTATCAATGATCTGATTCTGCAAACACGCAAAAATATGCCTGTTACTAGCATTGTGGTTACACATGAAATGCGTACCGTTCACAAGGTTGCAGACCGGGTCATCATGTTTTATCCGCTCTCCAGGTTAAAACCTAATGAACCACAATTGATTTTTGATGGCACGACAGATGAACTTTTTAAGACCCCTGATCTCCGCGTGCAACAGTTCATTCATGGCGAAGCCAAGGAACGCACGCTAGAATCTGAAAACCATGAGCATAGGGATGAAGTATCATGAGCAATCAGACAATGAAAGTGCAGATTGGACTTTTGGTGCTGGGGGGATTCCTTTTATTGGGAACTCTCGTAATTATGTTTGGCAGTATCCCTGGATTATTTAAATCGGTAAATCAATATCAGGTTAGTTTCAATGATGCGCCCGGGATTTCTGCAGGGGCCCCCGTTAGAAGATCCGGGGTCCGCATTGGGCAAGTCTCACACATCACACTCGATGATAAAAACGGCCAAGTTATTGTTAATCTCACCATCGAACGATCCTACAAAATCCGTAAATATGAACAACCTACATTAGTAACAGGGCTTTTGGGGAACGATAGCAGCATCGATTTAATTCCCAAAGATGATGACATGATAGATCCTAATCGCGAAGAAGTCGCACTTGGAACAACGATAGAAGGGGTTCGAGCTGCGAATGTTGCAAGCCTTTTAAACCGGGCATCCGATATCGTTCCTAGTACCCAAGAAACACTTAATGAGATGAGCAAGTCGATTCAAAAGCTCGAAAAAATCGCACCAAAAGTCGAGGAAGCCCTAAAGGAATTCACTAACACTGCAAAGAAAATTCAAGAAGTGGTTCCCGAAGTCAAAAAAACTCTGGACGAGTACAGTGCTGTTGCTAGGCAGTATAACCGCATTGGCGAACGAATCGACTTGTTGATTCAAGCGAACCAAGACAAAGTTGTGAAAATTATTGAAGTAGCTGCAGATGATTTAAACAAACTAGGAAACCTCTTAAATGATGAAAATCAAAAACAAGTAAGTTCAATTCTTAAAAATGTACGCAAAGGCACCGAAGACATCGACCAACTTGCAAAGAATACAGACGAAATGATGAAGGAATTGAAATCGTTGGTGAAAAAAGTGAACGACCAATTCTCCGTAGTTGAAGAAATGATCAATGATATTTCCGTTTTGATTAAGCCTTTTGCAAATAGAAGCGAATCGCTCGCAAAGAACATTGACGAAATTTTGGAGAAAAGCGTTTTCACTATTTCAGATATAAGAGAACTTGTAAGAGTTATTGGCCAAGCAGATGGCACAATCAAAAGGTTTTTAACCGACCCTGGAATTTACAACAATCTGGATAACGCTATCGGCGCAGTGACCCGCATGACACCAAAGATTGAACGCGTTTTAAAAGATGTTGAAATTTTCACAGATAAGATTGCAAGGCATCCAGAATCAATCGGGCTGGGTGGAGTGGTCAGGCCTGGTAGTGGTTTGAAAGATAACCCCCCTAGTGCCAACCCCTTAATTCTTTCGCCCAACAAGTAACTACTTCCCAGGTTTTTTGAAAACAGAAGCATCAACCTTGTCTAGGATGGTATAGGTGATGTTTTTATTCTCAACGAATTTATTACCCCCGAGAAAATGCGTTTCTTTTGTTGCAAACTTGACAGCCCCAAAAGTTTGATAGTCTGAATATTGAACCCCCTTGAGTATCTCGACCCCCGATTGCTTTCCTTTTCGTTCTGCCTTGGTTAGAAGATTGGTTTCCTTGTCGAAATACAACGAAACTTCGGGCCCACCTGCAAGTGAAACCTTAAATCCCAAGACCGGTTTATTCATAAGTTTAGATTCCCCCAGCGATGTCAGCTTCGAACTGGGTTCCAAAAGAGATACAAGATTAGTCACTTGAAGGAAGTAGGATTCTTCTTTGAGTTCCACGATTTTTTCCTTCGATAAATCGATAGGAAATCCACTTGCAATACTCCATCCCATGTCGCCTTCTAGGCACATAAGAAGATTTTCCTTGGTATCAAGCTTTATATCTAGTTTGATTTTCCCGGGCAAAGCAACAATCAATTGATCTGTAAAGTTTTGAGTCTGGCCAAAAAAGATAGTGCCTGAACTGGTGCGCTTGTATTGCTGGGCCTTAGTAAGCGCTTCTTTTCCCCCTTGGGCTTCAACAGCTTTCTTAATGATTTCCTGTACATCTTGTTGCGCAAAAGCTACCGAATTTAAAAACAGTGTTGCGCTTAATAGAACAGTTGCTGCAATCTTTAAATTAGCCATGATTTCTTTCTTTCAATCGAGTATTCTGAACCGTTTCATTGTGTTAAAAACTTAGCATAAATCGTACCTTTACTTGTAGCCCAATTTAAGGATTATTAAAAGTGATGAAATCAAGTGTAACCATAAGCCTTGTTAATGAAGCGCGAGGCGGGCCATTTGTTTATTGGGCAGATGTTCAAGAAGCTTGCAAAGAAGCCAAAGCTCTTGGATTTACAGGCATCGAAATATTCGCACCAGGGCCAGAAGCCTTGGCTAAATCTGAAGCTGCGAAAATTGCTACCGATCATGGCTTGAAAATTGCAGCATTAGGAACCGGAGGCGGATGGGTCCTCCATAAATGGACTTTAACTTCTCCAGATGAAAAAACCCGCAGCAACGCAAAAGATTTTATCGCACGTATGATAGAAGCAGGAGCCCCCCACGGCGCACCAGCAATCATTGGTTCGCTTCAAGGCAGGCATTGCGAATCAGTAGATCAGATTCAGGCCCATGCTTATCTAGAAGAAGCATTGATATACCTTTCGCAAAAAGCAAAAAGTGCAGGAACCATCTTACTTTTTGAACCCCTCAACCGTTATGAATCTAACCTAATTCGCACGGTTGAAGAAGGAATGTCATTAATTTCGAAGGTGGGGCAAAGTAGTTCTCTTAAGCTTTTATGTGATTTGTTTCACATGAACATTGAAGAAACAAATATTGCTGACTCGCTCAGAAAATGTGGGGAAATGGTCGGACATGTGCACCTTGCAGATTCAAACAGAAAACCTGCAGGATTGGGCCACACTGATTTTAAACCTATCGCAGCAGCCTTAAAAGAAATTAACTACCAAGGATTTGTATCAGCAGAGGCATTGCCCTTGCCTGATTCTTCCAAGGCTGCTAATCACACCATCGACTGTTTTAATCGTTACTTTAAAAGTTGATCAGGTTTTGAATCTACAGGCTTTGGCGCTGGCAAGGGCTTAGTACTTAATGATGGGATTGATTTCTCTTCTACAGCCTTGCCTCCCATTTCTTTTTCAGACTTGGTTGCTGGTGCCCATTTCCCATCCACCCCAAAGTATTTAGGGTCACTTAGTGGCGAACATTGGTGCTTGCAAGGCAGATTGATCAATTGTTCCAAAGCTTCGGAACTATTGATCCATTCGGTAGAAACTTTTTCTCCTGCGATCTGAAAAAGGTCATCTGTTTGCAATAAATTTGCGATATCCACCACAGATATCCACATGACCCCTAAGACTTGAAGATACTGTACAACGCTTGCTGAAAGAATGTTCTGGGCGTTAACAACATCTGCAAAAGTAAGGGTATCGCTATCTCCCACTTTAACTTCCGCATGAAATCTTTCAAACAAACCACGATAGGTTCGAATCTGATCAGGAAGTATTTGATCACGATAATACCCAAGCAATACCCTGCTGTTTTCATAGCGTTCAAATGCTTCTGCAAGATCCGCAGTGAGTTGATTACGGGCTTTGTGCTTAGCTTCAGAAGCTGAAACCATCTGGCTTTCTGCCTGCAATATATTTCCTTGATTACGATTCCAGATGGGCACGGGCATGCCAACCTGCACAGAAGGCGATAATGGATAGGGTGGTGCGGTAAAATCTTTTTGCATCAGTACTCGCACTGTTACATCTGGAATTGGAGTTATCTGAGCTAGCTTTAATAATGACTGAGCCTTTAACAAATCAAATTCTGCTGTCGCTACACTGGTATGCAACAAGGTAACCCGCTTGACGCACTCATCATATTTATAAACAGGAATGGGAATATTAATATTACCTGCAAGTTGAGAAAGCGGAAGCCCTGGTACACCCATGGCTGCAGTCAACTGTTTCCAAGCACTGGTATAACGATTTCTAGCTTGAACAAGCTGCCCATAAGCTTGCAGTGCGAGCACTCGAATTTGAAATGGTTCGTAAGGTGCTGCAAACCCACCTTTGTTAACTTGCTCAATGATTGTTTCGTACACCTCACCAGAAAGATTCGCCAAGGCTTTAGATACTCGAATATTCTGATCTGCAACTAATACTGCAAAGTAGCCATTGCGTACTTCTCGAGAAAGATCTGTCTCAGCTTTTCGAAGTGAAAGTTCCGTGATTCGAACATCCATCAAAGCCGCCTGCCTTGCGGTAGGCAACTTGCTTGCAGTCACAATGGTTTGCTGAATGTAACCGCCTTGGTATCCTGCAGTGCCCATGGTTTGCATGGTATCACCTTCATAACCAAAATCTGGGTTAGGATAAAGGCCTGCTTGAATAGCTGCGCCTCTTGCTGCAGCAACTGCTGCAACCGCCTGTTTGATTTTAGGACTTGAAGTAAGTGCAATTTTCTGCAGATCTGAAAGGGAGTAAGGTTTGCCATCGGGCCCTAATGCCAACTCTGGTTCTGGTAACATTACAGGAAGGGGTGGATACAACTTGGCGAGGATTTCCTTCCTCTGTTCCATATTTTCTTTGGTAAATTTAGGGAGTTTGATGGGAGGTTCTTGAGCGCCTGGAAGGTCTGAAGGAACCTTTAAGCGTTCTTTTGAAAAATTAGGATCTGCTTGATATCGGGTAAGTTCTAAACTTCCATCAATTTTATTATCAACTGCTTTTTCTTTGTTAGACTTAATTTCCGGTTTTGCTTTTGGAAGCTCAGATTTCTTTTCGAAATGAGTCAACGGTTCTAAATCGATCACTTCTTTCGAGCGTTCGCAAATCGAATGATCCATCAATTCATGAACATTATAAAGGCAACCCGAGCCCGCTAGAATAAACAAGCAAAGGAAGAGACTTCGAAATATCGTAAAAGCCTTCAGCATAAAAACCTTGAACGGGAATAATCCAAACCAAAAGATACACAGAATATATCGGTTAAAAGGTCATAAGAACTGAATGCTTTGGAAAACTAAATGAAATGGGTAAAGATGGGCAGTCTGGGTTTGAGGTTGGAGAGAATAGCTAAGCAAACTTACTTGGTCATAGACCAAAGTATGGACGAAAACTCTCCGGAGGTGGATTCCAGACCTTCTAAAGATTTTCGGATCAATTTAAGCGAGGGGCTATCAATTAGCTTCCCTTGACCATGTTTTTCGATCAAAGGGGTCAAAGTTTTAATTGCGTGCCCAAACGATTTAGCTTCAAAATGTTGCAGTGCTGTTTCGTATAAAATTTTATTTTCTTGCCATTCGCTAGTTGCAGATAAATCCTTACATTCAAAAATTTCCACAGGCAAAGAAACACCCGGGAACATCGCCTGCCCTAATCTTCGTGTAGGATAATTTGTTGAAAGTTTTGCTTTAGAAGATGCACTGATAACCAAAGGCAAACCAAGTAATTTGGTCGAGGCTTCCAATCGACTTGCAAGATTTACGGTAAGGCCCATGGGTCCGTATTTAAATTTTCTCTTGCTCCCCGTATTCCCGACCAATGCAACACCGGTATTAATACCAATTCCCAATCCGATGGGGAAATCACCCAGCAGATGGCTCCACCTTTTACAGACATCAGGGAACCCCTTGTGCATCGCAAGTGCAGCTTTACAAGCCCTCTCTACATGATCTGGTTGTTCAACCGGGGCATTCCACATTGCAAGAATTCCATCTCCTGCATAATCAACAATAACGCCACCTTCAATTTGAATTTGTTCGCTCAAATGTTCCATGATGTCTTGAAGGAGCATACAAATTTCAGCGGGCTTAAGAAGGTTGGAAAGTGCAGTAAAGCCACGCAGATCGGAAAACATAGCCGTTATTTCCTGCTCTCTTCCTGCGAGCAAGTTGGGGTTTCTATCCAATTCTTTAGCTAACTCTGAGGAAAAGAATTGTTCGAATTGGGCCTTGGATTTAGTAGCCCTTTCCCGAACAATACCTGCCCCCACAGTACTTGCAAGCATTTGCACTAATTGCGCATCGAGGCTTGTGATGCCACCTTTTGCAATAATATTTTTGCTGCGTGCGCCATACAATGCACCAATGACATTGTCATGAAAATCCAAGATAGGCGAAATGACTGCAGCCTCAAGATTTACCAAAGACTGACCTTTTTCTTCAAGATTCGATAGATCCTGAAAGAAGGTTTTTTTCTGCTCCACAACATTTTTAACCAGCGTTGTGCTGTAGCGAACTGAAACATTTTCATTAGCGGTATAACAGCCAGAAATAACCCACCTATTATTTGTAAACAGCAGAACCATGCCAATATCGAGATCAACCATTTCTACAAGCTGCCTGGCTATCTGATTGTTATAATGCTCCCCCACAGATAGTTCAGCTTGCAATTTATTAATATTTTCGAGTGCCTTGAGAATTTTACCAATGACTTCGGGGGCAGATTGGTTTTCTAAATTTATGGGGTTAGATTGATTATCAAGGAAATGCGAATTAGAAGGGAATTCAAAATTAATGACAGGGGAAGGCTTCTGAATTTCTGGTTTGCTAGGGGAATATAAGACGGTGGTGGCTTTTTTTTCTCTACTAAAAAAGTCTGAAGGATTACCATGCAATCCAGACTGGATAAAAATACTGGTACCGCCAATTACAAAATGATTCGGGGTTAAAAACTCAGCAGTAGACCCTGGAGCTAAGCTTTTGCCATCTTCAAAAACAATTGTATTTCCCGAACTGATATTACTTAGCAGAAAATTACCATCATGCCCAGCTTCAATACAAAAATGCGTACGAGAAACAGAAGGGTCTTTTATAATCAGGGCGTTTCCCGCTCCGGAAGGTGCTCTGCCTCCAAATAATTTACCCTCAAAATGCTCGAATGAAGCA